>DYBL01000061.1 GCA_019418625.1 Clostridiales bacterium
GTCTGCACGCTCTTTTTGTACCTTGACAAGCCCCATAACCTTTTCCATTGGAGTTATACAGGGATCGCGGACAGTGTGCGATGACCACATGGAGCCCGCCCACGATTGAAATACCGCACAGCGGGCCCTGGCAATACGCGGCGGAAAGCCCCGGCGCAGGAAATGGCCTTTGGAAGAGACCCTACACTTCCCGATGAATTTGAATGACTTCATTGTTTTTGTTGAAAACCTTCCACTACAAATCGTAGGGGATATATGTAATTGCAAATAAAGGAGGGCAATTATGGAAAAAAGAAAAACCAATGACCTTTCACCGGATCAGTGCTTGGCGGTCGATACGGAATCGCTTTGCAAACTGCTCGACTGCGGGCGGCACACGGCCGTCCAGATCGGCGACCTGGCCCACGCCCGCATTACCATGAATTCTCGTGTCCTTTGGAGCGTTCAGCGCGTGAAGGAATATTTGTACGAGATCTCATGCTAACAGAACCTTGCCCATTCCGGGCACAGCAACACACAAAACATCGGGAGGTATCAGCCTATGCCAAAAGTTAGAAAAGACAACAAAGGCCGCAACCTGCGGCCAGGAGAAACACAACGCTCAGACGGCAGCTATATGTTTGTCTATAAGCTGGGTAAGAAGAAAAAGTACATTTATGATTTTGACCTTGCCAGCCTGCGGGCCAAAGAAAAAGTGCTCAACCGTGACAGCGAAGACGGTATTCGCACCCAGGAGGCTATGAAAATCACCCTAAATGATATGTTCAAAGTCCTCATGGATACGAAGATCCAGTTAAAGGCTTCTACACGGGCGAATTACGAATATCTTTGGAGCAACTATGTGAAGGATGAGCCGTTTGCCAACATTCCCCTGCCCAACATCCGAAAGAGCGACATCCTGACATTTTACACGAAGCTTTTGAAAAAAGGCTTTGCGGTCAATTCCTTGGAAAGCATCAATAACCTGATTCACCCCACGCTTGAATTGGCGGTCGATGATGACTACATCCGAAAAAATCCAAGCAAAGGCGTCTACCGCTCTCTCAAAACAGAGGGAGCCGGGGCGCCCCCGAAGAAAAGAATCGCGCTGACCATGACACAGCAGAAGAACTTCCTTCGGTTCATTTCCAAGTCACCGATGTATAGCCACTGGCTGCCTGTCATGGTCGTACTGCTCGGTACGGGAATGCGTGTTGCGGAATGTACCGGCTTAACTAAAAATGATGTGGACCTGGAGAACAACACCATCTCTGTCAATCACAACTTGATCTATCGCGTGATTGATGGGAAAGCAGGTTTTCATATCACCACCCCTAAAACAGCCAGCGGCACCCGCACCATCCCTATCCTGTATCCGCAGGTTGCTGAACAGCTCCGCACATTGATTGAAGTCATGGACACACTCTATCCGGAAGACCTTGTGATGAATGGGTATCACGGTTTCCTTTTTAGGAATCGGGAAGGTTACTTTCTCAGTGCCCATAATATCAATCGGGCCATCCAGCGTATCTCCATCGCCTACAACGCCGAAGAAATGGATCAGGCTGAACTGGAAGATCGTGAGCCGGAACTGCTGCCGCATTTTAGCGTACATAACATGAGACACACATTCTGCACGCGGCTCTGTGAAAGCACCAACGACATCAAGTTTATCCAGCAAGTGATGGGCCACGCTGATTTTTCCACAACTATGGATATTTACACGCATATTACGCAAGAAAACATGAGGGAAAAAGCAGAGGCAATCAAGGGTAATTTGGTGCTAATGTGAAAATTGCAAAAAAGGGCAAATCCGCATAAAAAACACGGATTTGCCCTTCATTTTGGCCCGTCTGATGCCGTCTGATTTCAAGCAAAAGTTGTAGAAAAGTTGTAGTTGTAAGCCCTTTTTGCTACATCTTGTGCCGTCCGGTTTCGTCAGACACTATATATTGTGGAATTTTAGTCCAAGGGCTTCATCGTGGGGAACAGAATGACGTCCCGGATGGTGTCGGCGCCGGTGAGCATCATGACGCAGCGGTCGATGCCCATACCCATGCCGCCCGTGGGCGGCATGCCGTACTCCAGGGCGGTGAGGAAGTCCTCATCCAGCATCTCCGTCTCGTCGTCGCCGCGCTCCCGCTGCTCCACCTGCTTTTCAAAGCGGCGGCGCTGGTCAATGGGATCGTTGAGCTCGGAGTAGGCGTTGGCCAGCTCACTGTGGCAGACGAACAGCTCGAACCGCTCCGTGAGCCGGGGATCGGCAGGGCTGCGCTTGGTGAGAGGAGACACCTCCACCGGATACATGGTGATGAAGGTGGGCTGGATCAGCTTCTCCTCCACCTTCTGATCGAAGCAGGCATACAGAGCGTTGCCCCAGGTCTTTTCCGCGGCCTCCGCCAGCTCCACGCCGATGGCCTTGGCGGCAGCCACTGCCTCGGCGTCATCGGTGATGGCGCCGAAGTCCACGCCGGCATACTCCTTCACCGCGTCCACCATGGTCAGACGCCGCCAGCCGGGGGTCAGGTCGATGTCCTCGCCCTGCCACTTCACCTGGTAGGTGCCCAGAATGGCCTGAGCAGCGCCGGAGAGGATGCCCTCGGCGATGTCCATCATGCCGTGGAAATCCGTGTAGGCCTGATAGAGCTCCACGGTGGTAAACTCCGGGTTGTGCTTGGGGTCCATGCCCTCGTTGCGGAAAATGCGGCCGATCTCATACACCCGGTCCATGCCGCCCACGATCAGCCGCTTGAGAGGCAGCTCCGTGGCGATGCGCATGTACATGTCGATGTCCAGGGTGTTGTGATGGGTGATGAAGGGACGGGCCGCGGCGCCGCCGGCGATGGTATTGAGCACCGGGGTCTCCACCTCGATGTAGCCCATGTTGTCCAGATATTCCCGCATGAACTTGATGAAGCGGGAGCGGATGATGAAGTTGTTCTTCACCTCGGGGTTGACCATCAGGTCCACATACCGCTGGCGATAGCGCAGCTCCTTATCCTGCAGGCCGTGGAACTTCTCGGGCAGGGGCAGCAGGGACTTGGACAGCAGCGTGATGTCCTTGGCCCGGACGCTCATCTCGCCCCGCTGGGTGCGGAACACCTCGCCGTCCACGCCCACGATGTCGCCGATGTCGAATTTCTTGAACTTTTTGTACACTGCCTCATCCATTTCGTCCTGACGGGCGTACAGCTGGATGCGGCCGGAGCGGTCCTGCAGGTCGCAGAAGCTGACCTTGCCCATGCCCCGCTTGCTCATGAGGCGGCCGGCCACCTTCACGGCCTGGCCCTCCAAAGCGTCGAAATTGTCCTTGATCTGCTGGGCGGTGTGGTCCCAGTCAAACCGGGTCACCAGGAAGGGATCCTGTCCCTCCGCCTGCAGCGCGGCGAGCTTTTCCCGGCGCACCTGGCGCTGCTGGCTCAGGTCCTGCTCCGGCTGCTGGGGGTTGTTCTTCTGTTCAGACATATGGCGGCACTCCTTAGCGTTCGATCTTGCGCACGGTGTACTGGATCACGCCCCGGGGCGCCTCCACGGACACGGTGTCGCCTTCCTTGGCGCCCAGCAGGGCCTTGCCGAAGGGGGATTCCTCAGAGATCACGCCGTGCATGGGATCGGCCTCCTGGGAGCCCACGATCTTGTAGGCGGGCATCTCCTTGCCGTTCATATCGGCCACGGTGACCTTGCAGCCGATGGTGACCACGTTGGTGGGGGCGTTGGACTCGTCCACGATGACCACATGCTGCAAAATCTCCTCCAGCTCGGCGATGCGGGAATAGAGCTTGCCCTGCTCGTTTTTGGCCTCGTCGTACTCGCTGTTCTCGCTCAGATCGCCGAAGCCGCGGGCCACCTTGATCTGCTCGGCCACCTCGTCGGAGCGGGTGGTCTTGAGGTAATTGAGTTCCTCCTGCAGCTCCTGCGCGCGGGCCGCACTCATTTTATATTCTCTTTCCATGTGCGCACTGTCCTTTCCTATGGTTTTATCTGGTTTTTCCCCGGCGGCCTTCCGCCGCCCGAACATACCAAGTCGATGATATCATAGGGTAATATTATAGTGTTTGCATATGGGAATGTCAAGCTTCCCCAGGCGTTGCGCGTCTTTTTTCCACAGTTTTCCCGCTATAAAGTGCAAAAAAGCGCCCGGGCCTCCGCCCGAGCGTTTTTTCACTCGCCGCCCACAGTGACCTGCCCCGGCCGCAGCGCCCCCGCCTCCTGGAGCGCGCAGAGCATCTGGGGCCGGTCCACCCCCTCCGGCAGCTTGCTCTCCAGGGCCGGCGGCAGCACCAGCGGCGGCAGACGCAGATCCCCGCCCTCGTACAGCTCCAGCACCGACGGATTCTTCCGCTGCAAGTCCGGGCGCGGCCCGAACAGCACCAGTACCTCCGAAGCTGCCATCTGCTCCGCTCCCGGGCAAAGCAGCAGCGTCACACCGTACTCCCGCCGCAGCTGGCGCCCAAGCTCCTCTCCGCCATACGGAACGTCCAGCAGCACATACCGGTGCCGCAGGGCCAGCTCCGTGACTGTGCGGGTCAGTTCGCCGCTCAGCCGCTCTCCCGCCACAGCCAGCCTCGCCGCGGCAGGATCGGCCCCCAGGCGGCGCAGCTCCGCCTCCGCCAGCTCCGCTGCCATCCGCCGGGCCAGCGGCAGCGGCGTCACAGGCCGGACACCGCCCCGGCGCAGCAGCTCTTTCCACGCAAACCCCTCCGGCAGCACTACCCGCAGCGCTCCGGCGCTCTTCAGCCGCCGGACGGCCTTGGCCACCCTGCGCCGCACCACCAGCTCCGGTGTCCGCGGTCCCCGGGCGATCTGAGCACAGTAAAAGCGGGCGTGCAGCACGTGCTTTTCCACCATGGTCACAGCGGCCCCCCGGCCCGGCTCCTTCCAAAGGATCATTCCGAACATATAAGAATCCCCTCCCCCATCATGGTACGGGGGAGGGGATGAAATTATGCGCTGCCGGAAAGGGTGTAGCCGCTGAGATATCCCATCTGGGGCTCCGCGCCGTGGCTGAGGGGATTGACCCGCACGCCGTTTTCCGTCACCTCAAAATGCAGGTGCGGTCCGGTGGAGTTGCCGGTGGAGCCAGTAATGCCGATCACATCGCCCTGATTGACATACTGTCCCACGGATACTTTCCGGCTGGACATATGGGCATACAGCGTGGTATTGCCGCTGCCGTGGGAGATGACCACGTAGTTGCCGTAGGAGCTGGAATACTGGGACACGATCACCGTGCCGGCCTTGGAAGCATAGACCGAGCTGGTATAGCCCACCCGGCCGATGTCCGTTCCCTTGTGGTTGGTGGAACCAATGCCGCCGGGGGAGGTACGTCCGCCCATGGTGGAGGTGATATAGCGGCTGTCCACCGGCCAGATATAACCGCCGGGATTAGATTCCGTGGACTGGCCGTTGGCCGCCTGCTGGGCCACCAGTTGGTCGCTGAGCCGCTGGGCCTCCGCCCACAGGGCATCCTGCTGGGCCTGAAGCTCACTGAGGGCAGCCTCCGTCTCATTTTCATTGCTGCTGAGCTCCTGGATCACCGCGTTGGCCTCTTTGCGCTGGCTGTCCAGCTCATTTTTCTTGCTGACCAGCTCCGCTTTGGCCTTCTCTTCCTCCGCCTTGCTGGTCTCCAGCTCGGACATTTTTGTCTCGATCTCCGCCTGCAGCGCCTCCAACTCGTCGATCACCGCCTGGTCAGAGTCCATGATCTCATTGATGATGTCCAGACGGCCCAGAAGATCGGTAAAGCTATCGGCCTTGAACAGCACGGACCAGTAGGAAATGGTGCCCCGCTCCTCCATGGCACGCACCCGGCTGCAAAACAGCTCATACTGGGCCTCTTCCTTTTCCTGTGCCTCCACCAGCTCCGCCTGGGTCTGGGTGATGAGGGCGGCGTACTGGCTGATCTGCGCCTCCACGTTCTGGATCTGGGCAGAGGTATTGGCAATCTGCTGGTCCAGCAGGATCTTGCGGTTGATGGCCTCGCTCTTGTCGTCGGCCAGAGCATCCAGCTTTTCCTGCAGCTCCTTTTTCTCCGCGTCCAGACTGCTGGCCTCGGACTTGAGGTCATTCACGTCCGCCCAGGTGACCGCCATTCCCGGCTCCGCCGATGATACCGCAAACACCACCGCCAGAGCCAGTGCAACCGCGCAGCGGCCCGCGCGTGCAAAAACGCTCCTTATCTTTTTCCTTTGCCGCATGGCCGTCACCTCACACCTGCAGGAATTTCCGAATGGCGGACAAGCTGCCGCCCACGCCGATCACCACGCCCGCCGCGGCAAAAGTGCCCGCCACCGGCAGCCACATCTCCGTAAATGGGATGATCTGGATCAGCTGAAGGGTATCGTTGTTGGCCACGCCCTTGGCCACGGCGCCGTACAGTCCCCATTGGAGCAAAAACGCCACGGCGGCGCCGATCAGGCCGAACAAAAATCCCTCGTACACGAAAGGCCAGCGGATAAAGCCGTTGGTGGCACCCACCATGCGCATGATGGCGATCTCCTCCCGGCGGTCGAAGGTGGTGAGCTTGATGGTGTTGGAAATAATAAACACGGAGACCACGAACAAAATGGCGATCAGTGCCACGCATACCACCGTGGCCACGTTGCGCACGGTGATAAAGCCGCCGGCGATCTCCTCATAGGCGTTGACCTTGGCGATACCCTCCACCGCCTTCACCGCTTCCACCGTGGCCGACTGCTGCTGCAGATCCACCACCTTCATGGCAAATCGGTCCCGGAGGATCTCCGGGTCCAGGTCCTGGAACAGGGCTTCGTCCGGGTACTGGGCCGTGAAGCTCTCCATAGCCTCCTCCTTGGAGATGAAGGTGGCAGAGGCTACATTGGGGATGGCCTCCAGCGTTCGCTTGAGCGCCTTTGCCTGGGCCTCGGAGTAGCTGTCATCCACATAGGCCAGGATCTCATTTTCCTGCTCCAGCGTCCGCAGCAGTTCGTTGGCGTTCACCGCCACCAGCGTAAATGTACCCATGATCAGCAGGCATGCTACCGTGATGCCGATGGCCGCAAAGGACATGAATCCGTGGCTGAACATATTGCTCAGGCCCTCGTGGAAAAAATACCGGAAATCGTGCTTAGCCATGGATGTGCCCTCCCACATAACCGCCTACGCTGTCGTTGATCACGTGGCCGGAGTCAATGGTGATGACCCGCTTTCCGAACCGGTCCACCAGGTCCTTTTCGTGCGTTACCACCACCACCGTGGTTCCCAGCTGGTTGATCTTTACCAGAAGGCCCATCAGCTCCAGTGAGCGCTCCGGGTCCAGGTTGCCGGTGGGCTCGTCAGCAATGATGGTATCCGGATTGTTCACCAGCGCCCGGGCAATGGCCACACGCTGCTGCTCGCCGCCGGAGAGCTCGGTGGGATAGCTGTCCGCCTTCTTCTCCAGGCCCACCAGCTGCAAAACATAGGGGATCCGCTTGCGGATCTCCTTGGGCGGCGCACCCACCGCCCGCATGACGAAAGCCAGATTATCATAGACCGTCTTTTTCTCGATCAGCCGGAAATCCTGGAAGATCACGCCCAGTGTCCGCCGCATAAGGGGGATCTGCCGGTCTGCAATGTTGCTGATGGAAAAGCCGTTGATCATGATCCGTCCGGCACAGGGCTCCACCTCGCCCGTCAGCAGCTTGATGATGGTGGATTTTCCGGAGCCGGAGGGGCCCACCAAAAACACAAACTCCCCATCCTCGATGGTCAGGCTGATCCCGCGGATGGCTTTTGTGCCGTTGTCATACTCCATCTCCACGTCTTTCAATCGAATCATTTGGCACCTCACAGGTCTGATTATCCGTTCAGACGACCGCTTTCCCGGAAAGGTTCCGCCTTTTCGCGCCGGTCGACATAATTCCTTACGAAATCACATTATATACAGATTTTTGCGGCAATGCAAGGTATGGACCGCATATTTCCGTATTTTTTCTCAGGCTGCGAAGCCGGTTGTTCTGAAGCCGCAGTCAAAGCCCCGCCGCGCCTGAAAAAGCCCCGGCCGGGGAGCCGGTCGGGGCAAACAGATGGTATGTATGGGGAAAAATCAGGAATCGATCCCGCGGGAGGTCAGATATTTCTTGACCATCAAAGCGACCTTAAAGGTAATGGCGTCGTCAAACTCCCGCAGATCCAACCCGGTGAGCTTTTTGATCTTTTCCAGCCGGTAAACCAGCGTATTGCGGTGAACGAAGAGCTTCCGGGCGGTCTCGGAGACGTTCAGGTTGTTCTCGAAGAACTTGTGGATGGTGAAGAGGGTCTCCTTGTCCAGCGCATCAATGGGGTTCTTCTTGAAGACCTCCTGGAGGAACATCTCGCACAACGTAGTGGGCAGCTGGTAGATCAGCCGGCCGATGCCCAGGTTCTCATAGTTGATGACATATTTCTCCGTATCGAAGACCTTGCCCACCTCGATGGCGATCTGGGCCTCCTTGTAGCTCTTGGCCAGGTCCCGCAGGTGGGTGGCCACGGTGCCGATGCCCACTACCACGGCGGGCTCACCGCCCACCCGCAGCGTCTCCTCCACAGAGGCAGCGATCTTGTTGAGCTCCTTGATGCCGGCGCCCTCGGGCATCTGCCGGATCAGCACCACGTCTCCCTCGCCCACGCTGAGGACGAAATCGTTCTGCCGGTCGGGGAACAGGGACTGGATCACATCCGTGGGCACGGACTCGCCCTTCTTCAAAGAGCGCACCACAAATACGCCCCGGGGCACATCGGCGGTGACCCGCAGCTCCTTGGCCCGCATGTAGATGTCGCCCAGCATGATATTGTCGGAAATGATATCCTTGACGAAAGACCCCCGGTCGTGCTTTTCCTCGTAATAGGCCTTGGCCGCGTTGAGGGCCACCGTAGCCATGGCGCAGACGGTCTTGCTGATCTCATTGTCCCCAAAGGCAAACGCGGCGTAATCAAACTGATTGCTCCACCCGTTGAGCGCCTTGAAGGTTTTTCCATCGGAGGTGACCATGGAGCCGCCCGCAGCGTTGACCACCGGCACGTTCTCCGCCCATCGCTGACCGATCATGGAAAGCTCACTGCATGCGATGACGATTCCCTCTGCGTCGATCACACCTACGGTACGGTCTGTATTCTCCTTCAGCTGCAAAACCACATTTTGAAAAATTCTTCCAGACATGGTTGCCCTCCTCACCTAAAATCACACGGGAGTCTTTGTGCATTTTGTCAATGTCTACATTATATCGGCATTTTCGTCAAAACGCAAGATGTTTTTTCTCTTTTCGACAAAAAAATCACCTGCTTTTTGGTGAAGATTTGAATTTGCCTTTGGGTTTCTTAAGCTTTTTGTAAAAGTTCCACCTCTTTTGCCGTCAAAAACCGGAATTTTCCTCTCTCCAGTGCAGGATCCAAGGGCAGATTGCCCATTGCGATCCGCTCCAGATACACCACCGGCTTCCCCCGCTGTGCCAGCATACGCTTGATCTGATGGAACTTTCCCTCCCGCAGCGTGACCCGCGCTTCGCTCTCCACACCAGCGGAGAGGATCTCCAGCCCCGCTGGCAGGCAGATAAGGCCGTCGTCCAGTGTCATACCCGCGGCAAAGGCGGCGCAGTCTTCCTCCGTCAAAAAACCGGATACGCGGGTATAGTACACCTTATCCACATGGTGCCGGGGAGAGAGCAGATCGTGGGCAAGGCTGCCCTGGTTGGTCAAAAGCAGCAGTCCCTCCGTGTCCTTGTCCAACCGCCCCACCGGGAAAAGCTTTTGCTTTTGCAGCTCCGGCGGCAGCAGATCCAGCACCGTCTTTCCCCGCCCGTCCTCTGTGGCAGAAAGATATCCCGCGGGCTTATTGAGCATGATCCATGTATAGCGGCGGTAAGTGATGGTCTCCCCATTGACCACGATCTCCGCCGTCTCCGGGTCTGCCTTTTCCTCTGCTGAGCGGGGCGGCATCCCGTTGACCAGCACTCTTCCCTGACGGATCAGATTTTTTACCTCCCGGCGCGACCACCGTCCGGTGGAGGCGATGATCTTGTCCAGCCGTTCCAGCGCCATCTCCATTCTCCCCTCCCTTGGATTCTGTGGTCCATCCTATCATATTCGTCCCAAAAAATGAATAGGAAATTGCAGGAGGGGATCGATATGTTCATTTGGAGTACCCGGTTGTCCAAAAAAAAGCTGGTGCTGGGCGGCGTGCTGATCGCCTGCGTGCTGGCCGCAGCTCTCTTTCTTCCAACGCTGCTGGGAGCGGAGGAGGCCCCGGCCGCTCTGCCGGGAGAGACGAATGCCCAACGGGTGGAATACCTGCGCAATTGCGGCTGGGAAGTGGTGGAGGAGCCGGTGGAGACGTTCCAGTTCCTGCTGCCGGAGAAGCTGGAAGAGCCCTATGCTTCCTACAACGACCTCCAGCTCTCCCAGGGGTTTGACCTGCGTCCATACTGCGGACGCCAGCTGGCCCGCTACACCTACACGCTCACCAACTACCCGGATCGTCCCGAAGGCGTCCAGGCAAATTTGTACGTCTGTGACGGGCAGATCATCGGAGGCGACATCTTCTGTCCGGGTGCCGGCGGCTTCCAGGAGGCGCTCCTGTCTGCGCAGTAACGCCGCCCGGGCAAAAAAAGAGGACTGCTGCAATGCAGCAGTCCTCTCGGGCAGAAGAAATCAGACTTCCTCGACCTCGGTGACAGCGCCGGAACCAACGGTACGGCCGCCCTCACGGATAGCGAAACGCAGACCCTTCTCGATAGCGATGGGGGTGATCAGCTCAACGCTCATCTCGACGTTATCGCCGGGCATGCACATCTCGGTGCCCTCGGGCAGAGTGATGACGCCGGTAACGTCGGTGGTGCGGAAGTAGAACTGGGGACGATAGTTGTTGAAGAAGGGAGTGTGACGGCCGCCTTCTTCCTTGGACAGGACGTAGACCTGGCCCTTGAACTTGGTGTGGGGATGGATGGAGCCGGGCTTGGCCAGAACCTGGCCACGCTCGATGCCGTTACGATCCACGCCACGCAGCAGAGCGCCGATGTTGTCGCCGGCCTCAGCGTAGTCCAGCAGCTTGTGGAACATCTCGATACCGGTAACAACGGTCTTCTTCTTCTCGTCGGTCAGACCAACGATCTCGACTTCCTCGCTCAGCTTCAGCTGGCCACGCTCCACACGGCCGGTAGCCACGGTGCCGCGGCCGGAGATGGTGAACACGTCCTCGACGGGCATCAGGAAGGGCATGTCGGCCTTACGGTCGGGAGTGGGGATATAGGAGTCAACAGCGTCCATCAGCTCCTTGATGCAGGCATACTCGGGAGCGTTGGGATCGGTGGACTCGGAGATCAGAGCGTTCAGAGCAGAACCCTTGATCACGGGGATGTCGTCGCCGGGGAACTCGTAGTTGGACAGGGTCTCGCGGACCTCCATCTCAACCAGCTCCAGCAGCTCCTCGTCGTCAACCTGATCGCACTTGTTCAGGAACACGACGATGGCGGGCACGCCCACCTGACGGGCCAGCAGGATGTGCTCCTTGGTCTGGGCCATGGGGCCGTCGGTAGCAGCGATGACCAGGATAGCGCCGTCCATCTGAGCGGCACCGGTGATCATGTTCTTGATATAGTCGGCGTGGCCCGGGCAGTCAACGTGAGCATAGTGACGAGCCTCGGTCTCATACTCCACGTGAGCGGTGTTGATGGTGATGCCGCGCTCCTTCTCCTCGGGAGCCTTGTCGATGGAGTCATAAGCCTCGAACTGAGCCTTGCCCTGCAGGGACAGCCACTTGGTGATAGCGGCGGTCAGAGTGGTCTTACCATGGTCGACGTGACCAATGGTACCGATGTTAACATGGGGCTTGGTTCTTTCAAATTTCTGCTTAGCCATTTGAAAATCCTCCTGTCAAAATAGATATCCGCTTGTATTCATGCAAAATTATTCAGCATGGAATATTTTACAGTATATTGCGGGGAAAATCAATCCCTTTTTCCTTAGTCCTGGGGCTTGGTACGCTCGCTGACGATCTTATCCCGCAGGTTCTTAGGCAGCTCGGAATAGCTGTGGGGCTCCATGGTGTACTGGCCACGGCCCTGAGTGGCAGAACGCAGGTCGGTGGCGTAGCCAAACATGTTGGCCAGAGGCACCAGAGCGTCCACCTGCTGTGCACCGGGACGAGCCTCCTGGCCCAGGATCTGGCCGCGGCGGGCGGTCAGATCGCCGATCACGGTGCCCAGATAGTCATCGGGCGCAATGACGGAGACCTTCATGATGGGCTCAAGCAGCACGGGATCCGCCTTGCGGCAGGCCTCCTTGAAGGCCATGGAACCGGCGATCTTGAACGCCATTTCAGAAGAGTCGACCTCGTGATAGGAGCCATCATACAGGGTGACCTTGACGTCCACAACGGGGAAGCCGGCCACAACACCTGCCTGCAGAGCGCCGCGGATACCGGCGTCGACAGCGGGGATGAACTCCTTGGGGATGGCGCCGCCCACGACGGCATTGACAAACTCGTAGCCCTTGCCGGACTCGTTGGGCTCCACCTTGATCTTGACGTGACCGTACTGGCCGGAACCACCGCTCTGGCGCTTGTACTTGGTCTCCTGATCCACAGCCTTCTTGATGGTCTCCTTGTAGGCCACCTGAGGCGCACCAACGTTGGCTTCCACCTTGAACTCGCGGAGCAGACGGTCCACGATGATCTCCAGGTGCAGCTCGCCCATGCCGGCGATGATGGTCTGGCCAGTCTCTTCGTCGGTGTAGGTCTTGAAGGTGGGGTCCTCCTCGGCCAGCTTGATCAGGCCCATGGTCATCTTCTCCTGACCGGCTTTGGTCTTGGGCTCGATGGCCACGCGGATCACGGGCTCGGGGAACTCCATGGACTCCAGGATGATGGGATGCTTTTCATCGCACAGGGTATCGCCGGTGGTGGTGTTCTTCAGACCAACGGCAGCCTCGATATCGCCGGAGAAGACCTCCTCGATATCCTCCCGGTGGTTGGCGTGCATCTGCAGGATGCGGCCCAGGCGCTCCTTCTGGTTCTTGGTGGAGTTGAGCACCGTGGAACCAGTGGTGATATGGCCGGAATACACGCGGAAGAAGCTCAGACGGCCCACATAGGGGTCGGTCATGATCTTGAATGCCAGCGCGGAGAACGGCGCATTGTCATCGGAAGGACGCTCCTCCTCCTCATCGGTCTTGGGGTTGACACCCTTGATGGGGGGGATATCCAGCGGGGAGGGCATATAATCAACGATGGCGTCCAGCATCTTCTGCACACCCTTGTTTCTGTAAGAGGTGCCGCAGGTGACGGGAACCATTTCGTTGGCGATGGTAGCCTTGCGGATGGCAGCGCGGATCTTGTCCTGAGGCACTTCCTCGCCGCCCAGATACATCTCCATGATCTCATCATCGAACATGGAGACAGCGTCCATCAGCTTTTCATGATACTCGTTGGCCAGATCCACCATATCCTCGGGGATCGGCTCCACGCGCATGTCCTTGCCCAGGTCGTCGTAGTAGATGTCGGCGTCCATCTCGATCAGGTCGATGATGCCGCGGAACGTCTCCTCAGAGCCGATGGGCAGCTGAATGGGCACAGCGTTGCACTTGAGACGGTCTTCGATCATGTGCAGCACGTTGTAGAAATCGGCGCCCATGATGTCCATCTTGTTGACGTAGATCATGCGGGGAACCTTGTAGTTATCCGCCTGACGCCAAACCGTCTCAGACTGGGGCTCCACGCCGCCCTTGGCGCACAGAACGGTCACAGAGCCGTCCAGCACGCGCAGGGAACGCTGCACCTCAACGGTGAAGTCCACGTGGCCCGGGGTGTCGATGATGTTGATGCGGGTGGGCTTGAACTGGTTCTTGGAACCAGACCAGAAGCAAGTAGTAGCAGCGGAGGTGATGGTGATACCACGCTCCTGCTCCTGCGCCATCCAGTCCATGGTGGCAGTACCATCATGGGTCTCACCGATCTTATAGTTCACGCCGGTGTAGAACAAGATACGCTCGGTCGTCGTGGTCTTGCCCGCATCGATGTGAGCCATAATGCCGATATTTCTGGTATTTTCAAGAGAAGTTTTTCTCGGCATACTGTTACTCCTAACTTACCAGCGGAAATGTGCGAAGGCCTTGTTGGCCTCGGCGGCCTTGTGGACTTCCTCGCGCTTCTTCACGGCAGCGCCGGTGTTGTTGGCGGCGTCCATGATCTCGCCGGCCAGGCGCTCGGCCATGGTGCGCTCACCGCGGGCGCGGGCATAAGCGGTCAGCCAGCGCAGACCCAGGGTCTGACGGCGGGCAGGACGCACTTCCATAGGCACCTGATAGTTGGCACCGCCCACGCGGCGGGCCTTGACTTCCAGGCTGGGCATGATATTCTCCATAGCCTGGGCAAATACTTCGGTAGGCTCCTTCTCGGTCTTTTCCTTGATCTGGTCAAAGGCCGCATAAACCACCTTCTGGGCTACGCCCTTCTTGCCGTCCAGCATCACGCTGTTGACGAGCTTCGTCACCAGCACGGAGCCGTATACGGGATCGGGCAGAACCTCTCTCTTGGGAACATTACCTCTTCTGGGCACTATGCTTCCCTCCTTCATAATGATTCTATGATCTCATAGGTACTCAAAAGGCAAATTTGCCTTCCGTGGATGCCTGCCAAAGAGGTGTCCCATATCTATGTGAACCTATTCGGCAAAGCTTTCAGAAAAAGAAGTCCTTACTTGGACTTGGGCCGCTTGGCACCGTACTTGGAACGAGACTGCATACGGCCGGAAACGCCCTGGGTGTCCAGAGTGCCGCGGATGATGTGGTAGCGGACACCGGGGAGGTCCTTGACACGGCCGCCGCGGATCATGACCACGGAGTGCTCCTGCAGGGAGTGGCCCACGCCGGGAATGTAGGCGGTGACCTCATAGCCGTTGGTCAGACGCACACGGGCGATCTTACGCAGAGCGGAGTTGGGCTTCTTGGGGGTCGCGGTTCTCACGGCGGTGCACACGCCTCTCTTCTGGGGAGAAGGCAGATCGGTGGTCTTGGTCTTCAGGGTGTTCAGACCGAACTGCAGAGCGGGAGAATTGGACTTGAAGGAAACCTGTTCTCTTCCTTTACGGACCAGCTGGTTAAAAGTAGGCATTGATGTTCTCCTTTCTTTCATATTTCTGGCAGCCCAAACGGACAGCCTTTATTTTTTGCGGAAAGCCCGAAAGCTATTCCGAAAAAACCATATTCTTATTCCCGCAGAACGGCCACCACACTGGCCCCCACCGTAATCCGGCAGGCCTTGCCCAGCTGGGCCATGGTGTAATCCGTTTCCACCGGGATACCGGCCTGGGCGCAGTGTTCCGCCACCGGCTCGGTCAGCGCGGGATCGGCGTCACAGGCAAGATACACCTGACAGGCCCGTCCGTCCAGGACGGCCTTGCGGGACTGCTTCACGCCGATGACCTTCTCTTGGGAAGCAAGCTCCGAAATCACGGGAATTCCTCCTGAAACGCATGGCAAAATTCGCAGAATATATCCGCGCAAGTTGGAATTATAGCATGTAGAGGGTCAATCGTCAAGCATTTCCGTAAAATGGATTTTTATTTTTTGCTTTTCTTCGCAAATCAATGTTTATCCGTTCATTTCCGGTGTTTTTGCTTGAAATATCCGCTCTTTCAAAGCGGCGGAGGGCCGCGGGAATCCGCGGCCCTCTATGAAAGATGATGGAAAAATCAGTCCTCGAAGCCATCCGCCTCTTCCGCGGCAGCATGGGCGCGCTCGGGCACCAGCTCCTCGGCAAAGGTGTGATAAGCCTGCAGGCCGGTACCGGCCGGGATCAGCTTACCGATGATGACGTTCTCCTTCAGGCCCACCAGGTGGTCGGCCTTGCCCTTGATGGCCGCCTCGGTAAGCACCTTGGTGGTCTCCTGGAAGGACGCAGCGGAGAGGAAGGAATCCGTGGCCAAAGACGCCTTGGTGATGCCCATGAGCAGCTGGGTGCCCACGGCGTGGCGCAGAGGCTCACCGTTCTCCTGGCGCTCACCGGCAGCATTGCGGCGGTCGATCTCCTCGTTGGCGTCGTCCAGCTCCAGCACATCCACCATGGAGCCGTCCAGCAGCTTGGTGTCGCCGGCATCCTCCAGGCGCACCTTGCGCATCATCTGGCGCACGATGACCTCGATGTGCTTATCGTTGATATCCACGCCCTGCTGACGGTACACGCGCAGGACTTCCTGGATGAGGTAGTTGTACACGGCGTCGGCGCCGCGGATGCGGAGCACGTCGTGGGGGTTCAGCGCGCCGTAGGTCAGCTGCGTGCCGGCCTCGATCACGTCGCCGTCCTTGACCTGCAGACCGGTGTGAGGCACCGCGTAGGTACGGGTATCGCCGTCGTCGGCGGTGACGATGATGTTCAGGAGGCTGCCCTTGGTGGCCTCTTCGAACTTCACGCGGCCGCTGATCTCAGAGAGCGTCGCCATACGCTTGGGCTTGCGGGCCTCGAACAGCTCCTCAACACGGGGAAGACCCTGGGTGATGTCGCCGCCGGCCAAACCGCCGGTATGGAACGTACGCATGGTCAGCTGGGTGCCGGGCTCGCCGATGGACTGCGCGGCAATGATGCCGACCGCCTCGCCGGGGCCCACGGGCTTGGAGGTGGCCAGGTTCATGCCGTAGCACTTGGCGCACACGCC
>DYBL01000062.1 GCA_019418625.1 Clostridiales bacterium
CTCTGGATCCCACCCTCACTGCTGCCAATTTCGGCAACCTGGCGGAAGATGCCGCCCCCGCGGATCTTGCCGCCGGCGCCGTGAACCTGGTGCTCCAGGCCATCGGCACCATGACGGTGCTGGCCTGCCAGTGCTGCCGGACCCGGACCGTAGTGCTCACCGGGTCCATGACCTCTCTGCCCCAGGTAAAGACCAACTTTGAAAATTTTGAAAAGCTCTACGGCATCCACTATATCATTCCCGAAAATGCCTCCTTTGCCACCGCCATCGGCGCAGGTCTTTGCAGCCTGAAGAAAAAAGCGGTGGAGCCCCACGCGTAAGGACAGTCCCATGGAGTCACTGTGGTCTGTCTATCACCAGGATATCCCGCCGTTTCTCCTTCAGCTGGCCGCGGCAGCCCCCATGCAGCGGCTGCGGCAGGTGGGCATGAACTGCGGGTGCGAGTATACGTCCTTTCCCCGGTTCCGCTGCCTGCCCTCCTACTCCCGCTATGACCACAGTCTGGGCGTGGGGCTCATCGTCTGGCACTTCACCGGCGACGCCGCCCAGGCGGCGGCAGGGCTCCTCCACGATGTGGCCACGCCGGTGTTCGCCCACACGGTGGATTTCCTCCAGGGAGACCACCTGCACCAGGAATCTACGGAGGGCCCCACGGCTGCCCTCATCTCCGCAAGTAAGGAGATCCGCGCCGTGCTGGAGGCCTGCGGCATCGCCGTGGAAGACGTGTGGGACTACCACCGCTATCCCATTGCCGACAATGATCCCCCCGGTCTTTCCGCCGACCGGCTGGAATACACCCTGGGGAATCTGGTGAACTACGGCTTTGCGTCATGGGAGCAGGCGGCGGCGCTGTACGCCGACCTGACCGTGGAAGAAAATGAGCAGGGCGCGCCGGAGCTGGCGTTTTCCACGCCGGAGCGGGCGGCGGAATTCGCCCTTGCCAGCCTGAAAACCAGCCGGGTCTATGTGGCGGATGAGGACCGCTTTTCCATGGAGCTTCTCTCCCGCCTGCTGCGTCTGGCCCTGGAGCGGGGTACCCTCACGCCGGAGGACCTGCAGACGACAGAGCCGGAGGTCATCGCCCGGCTGGAATCGGACCGCGTATGCGCTCCGCTGTGGGCAGCGTTTCGTGCCTGCTCCCAGATATGCAGCATGCCGGACCGCCCGGTACAGGGGCGGTGGCTGCAGGTACCTGCCAAGCTGCGGTGCATCGACCCTCTTTGCCGCGGGCTGGGGCGGGTATCCGCCTGGCACAGCGAATTCGCCCGGGAGCTTAAGCGGTTCCGGGCTCTGCCGCTGGACGGCTGGCTGGGGCCCTTCCCTTTTTAAAACCGAAAAAGAAATCCCCCGGCGCACTAGGCGCCGGGGGATTTTGCGTATGGATTATTCCTCGCCGTCCTCGGAGGAATCCTCGTCGTCCAGGCTGGTCAGGTCAAACTCCAGCTTCTCGCCGCAGTTGGGGCAGATGACCTCGCCGTCGGAGAGGATGGAATCGTCAAAATAGATGGTCTCCTCGCAGGTGGGGCAGGTGGTGGCGTAGCAGTCCTCGTCGTCCTCATCTTCGTCGAACTCCTCGTCCTCTTCGTCCTCATCCTCGCCGAAGATCACATCTTCCACATCCTCCAGATCGTCGCTGACGGCATCCAGGCCGTCGCCCAGCTCGTCGGCGTAGTCCTTCATGTCCTCCAGCTCCAGAGCGATGTCGTCCAGCACGTCGATGATGGCGGCAAGCAGCTTGCCCTCCTTCTTCTCGGTGTCCAGCTCCATGCCCTCCATGAGGCCCTTCAGATAGGCGACCTTCTCGGTGATTTCCATAGCAATGGCTCCTTTCATTTAAAAGTAGCGTTTTTTACACATATTCCAAAGGGGGGACAAAAGTCCCCCCTTTTTGGCAATTATTCCTTGCAGCGGCCCAGATACTCGCCGGTGCGGGTATCGATCTGGATCTTCTCGCCCTCGTTGATGAACAGGGGCACCTTGATAACGGCGCCGGTCTCCAGCGTGGCGCTCTTGGTCACGTTGGTGGCGGTGTCGCCCTTGACGCCGGGCTCGGTCTCGGTGACCACCAGGTCCACGAAGTTGGGGACTTCCACGGTGAACACGCTGCCCTTGTAGCTCAGCAGGGAGCACATGGTGTTCTCCTTGACGAACTGGAAGGCATCGCCCAGCACGTCCTTGTTCAGGGGGACCATATCATAGGTCTCGGGGTCCATGAAATAGTAAAGGTCGCCGTCGTTGTAGCTGTACTCAGCGTTCTTGCGCTCCACAGCCACCTGCTCGAACTTGGCGCTGGGGTTGAAAGCTTCTTCACGGACGGCGCCGCTGATGACGTTCTTGTACTTGGTACGCACAAAGGCTGCGCCCTTGCCGGGCTTGACGTGCTGGAAGTCCACGACCAGCATGGGCTTTCCGTCCATCTCGAAAATCATTCCCTTGCGGAAATCGCCGGCAGTAATGGTAGGCATAGGTTTTCCTCCTCACAACTCTTACGGGAAGCAGGCCGGATGGCGGTCTCTTTCCCTATTTTCTATATCCAGTAAAATTACCAGAGACAATTTTACCGTATGTTGCCCAGTAATGCAAGCATTTTTCAGCCACTTCTTGGTTTTTTTCCGACTCAGCGGGACATTTTCCGGCGGCAGGCCGCCTTGAACGGCGCTTGCAGCGCATGGAGCACCTTCTGCCACGCGGTGACCGCGCCGCCCACCGGCTCCACCATCAGGCTCAGCACCCCCGCCCGGCGGGCCGCCAGCACATCCGTGAGCAGCTTGTCCCCCAGCATGGCGGTGTGGGCCCGGTCCGCGCCCGCCCGGGCCATGGCCGCCTCCAGTCCCCGGGTGGAGGGCTTGCCCGCATGGCCCTGATAGGCGATCCCCAGTTCCGCGCAGAACTCGTCCACCCGGCGCCCGGAGCGGTTATTGGAGACGATCATCACCTCGATGCCCCCCGCCTCCATCCGGTCCAGCCAATCCCGCAGCGCCTGGGGCGGCCGGCGGGTCTTTTTTTCCGCCAGCGTAAAGTCCAGATCGCTTAAAAGCAGCGTGACCCCGTAGCCGCGCAGCAGCTCCGGCGTGATCTGGTCATAGGCGTCGAACAGGCGGTCCGGTATCAGGGAAAAGGGCATAACAGCATCCTCACTTGCATAGTATTGCTCACAGTATAACAGCTTTTGCATCCGCACACAAGGGGGAAGCGCTCATGCAGATCTATCTGGCGGTAACGCCCGGAGAATACCAGTCCGCCGTAAAATACAGCCGCCTGTTCGCCCACGTGGCCTACCGCATCGGCCCGGAATCCCAGCTTCTGCGCCAGAGCCTGCTGCTGCAGACCCGGGGCGGTCTGCTCGCGCTGGGCGACCGGGACGCACCGCCTATCTCCGCGCCGGAAGCCCTGTGCGCCGGTATATTGCGGGAGTGCGCCCGGCGGAGCTATACGGGCGTGCTGCTGGATTTCGAGGCCCGGCCCACCGACGACCGCAAGGTTTTTGCCGGTATGCTGGCTCAGCACCTGCGCAAGACACGGCGCACGCTCTACGTGCCCGAATCCTGCGCCGTGCCCGGCGCCGTGCCCCTCATCTGCACCGCCCTCTCCGGCGGCAGCTTCCCACAGCGGCTGCAGGAGGCCGCCCGGCAGTTCGGCGGCGCAGAGCTCCTGGGGCTGGATGTGCAGCGGCTGCGGATGGACTTCACCCTGCCAGCCAAAAGCGGCGAGGGCCGCCCCCTCTCCGAGGAGGAGTTCCGCTCCCTTGTGGAAAAAGAATCCCCCGCCGTCTTTTTTTCTCAGGAGCTGTGCGCCCGCTATTTTACCTATATGCAGGGCCAGGAGACCCACTTTGTCCTCTTTGACGATGAGAGCACGCTCCGCCAAAAGCTGAAAACCGGCGAGGCCATGGGATTTTCCGCCGCCTTTTTCATGTGGCCGGAGATCCGGGACATCGCCCCAAAGCTGGGCAGGTTATAAAAAAACCGTGCCGCACAGCTGTGCGGCACGGTTCAGCGCATTAATAATAACGCTTCTTGTTCTTGCGAGCGGCCTCAGACTTCTTGCGACGCTTGACGCTGGGGCTCTCATAATGCTCTCTCTTGCGGACCTCGGCAATCACACCGGCCTTGGCGCAGCTGCGCTTGAAACGCTTGAGCGCGCTGTCGATGGACTCGCCGTCCTTCACATGGATCTCAGACATCTATATTTCCCTCCCTCCGAGGTATCCGGCTCAATCCAGGATACTTTAAGGGCCATAATCTATGGCTTTAACAAAGCTATTATACGGATACTTACATGGAATGTCAAGGGATTTTTTCGTCCGTTTTTCCACAAAATCCTGCCGACTGTGGAAAAATCCGCTCTTTCGTGGGGATATCTCCGTGGAAAATCCACAGTGCGGAGCCCTTACTGGGGCTTTACGATCAGGTTCACCAGTCGGTTCTTGGCACCCCACGAAATCTTTCGATTTCGCGGGGCCCCGCATTCAATCCAACCGGGCAGGCAGAGCCCGCCCGGTTCAAGGTTTTGCCCCCGGCAAAACGCTTGGACGCGCCACTTGGCGCGAAACCCTTACTGGGGCTTTACGATCAGGTTCACCAGCCGGTTCTTCACCAGAATGGTCTTGATGATCTGCATGCCCTCAGTGGCCTTGGCCACCTTGTCCAGGGCCATGGCAGCAGCGACCACTGCCTGCTCGTCGCTGTCCGTGGGGACCGTGATGGTGCCCTTGAGCTTGCCGCCCACCTGCACCGCCATGGAGACCGTGGAAGCCACAGTCTTGCTCTCGTCGTACTGGGGCCACTGGGCCTGGCAGCACATCTTGCCGGTCTGGGCAGCAAAGCCCAGGTTCTCCCACAGCTCCTCAGTGATGTGGGGAGCGAAGGGATTGAGCAGCAGGATGAGGTAGCGCAGATCGCCCCGGGTGCAGCCGTTGGAGGACAGCTCGTTGACCATGGTCATGAGCGCAGCGATGGCGGTGTTCATCTTCAGGTTGTTGATGTCGTCCGTCACCTTCTGGATGGTCTTGTGGATGATGGCCTCGTTGGCAGGGGTCACCTCATAGCTCTCGCCGGCGCTCTCCGCCAGGTTCCACACGCGGTCCAGGAAACGCTTGGAACCCTTGACGGCGTCGTTGGACCAGGTTGCTGCCTTTTCAAAGTCGCCGATGAACATGATATAAAGGCGCATGGTATCGGCGCCGTACTGATCCACGATGTCGTTGGGGTTGACCACGTTGCCGCGGGACTTGGACATCTTCTCGCCGCCCTCGCCCAGGATCATGCCGTGGCTGGTGCGCTTGGCGTAAGGCTCCTTGGTGGGCACCACGCCGATGTCGTAGAGGAACTTATGCCAGAAGCGGGAGTAGAGCAGGTGCAGCGTGGTGTGCTCCATGCCGCCGTTGTACCAGTCCACGGGAGACCAGTAGTCCAGGGCCTCCTTGGAGGCCAGGGCCTTGTCGTTGTGGGGGTCCATATACCGCAGGAAGTACCAGGAAGAACCGGCCCACTGGGGCATGGTGTCCGTCTCGCGCTGGGCAGGGCCGCCGCACTTGGGGCAGGTGGTGTTGACCCAGTCGGTCATCTTGGAGAGGGGGGACTCGCCGGTGTCGGTGACCTCGTAGCTGTCCACCTCCGGCAGCAGCAGCGGCAGCTGCTCCTCCGGCAGAGGCACCCAGCCGCACTTGGGGCAGTTCACCAGGGGGATGGGCTCGCCCCAGTACCGCTGACGGGAGAACACCCAGTCACGCAGCTTGAAGTTGGTCTTGGGATGGCCCAGGCCCTGCTCCGTGACCCACTTCTTCATGGCGGGGATGGCCTCCTTGACGGTCATGCCATTGAGGAAGCCGGAGTTGACCATGATGCCGGTATCGTCCTTGAGGGTGAAGGCCTCCTTGGTGATGTCGCCGCCCTTGACCACCTCGATGATAGGCAGACCGAACTTGGTTGCAAACTCCCAGTCGCGCTGGTCGTGGCCGGGCACGCCCATGACGGCGCCGGTGCCGTAGCTCATGAGGACGTAATCGGAGACGAAGATAGGGATCTCGGTGCCGTTGGCGGGGTTGATGGCACGGACGCCCTCCAGGCACACGCCGGTCTTGTCCTTGTTGAGCTCGCTGCGCTCAAAGTCGGACTTGTGGGCGGCCTCCTCCCGATAGGCAGTCACCGCGTCCCAGTTGGCGATGCGGTCCTTCCAGCCGTCCAGGTAGGGATGCTCGGGAGAGAGCACCATATACGTCACACCGAACAGGGTATCGCAGCGGGTGGTGTACACGGTGAGGGTGTCGCCTGCGGTGGTCTTGAAGTCCACCTCGGTACCCTCGCTGCGGCCGATCCAGTTGCGCTGCTGGATCTTGACCCGGTTGATGAAGTCCACGTCCTCCAGATCGTCGATCAGACGGTCGGCGTACTTGGTGATGGCCAGCATCCACTGGCTCTTCTCCTTGCGGATGACTTCGCCGCCGCAGCGCTCGCACACGCCCTCCACCACTTCTTCGTTGGCCAGGACGATCTTGCAGCGGGTGCACCAGTTGACGGGCATGGACGCCTTGTAGGCAAGGCCTTTTTTGAACATCTGCAGGAAGATCCCCTGGGTCCACTTGTAGTAGCTGGGATCGGTGGTGTTCACCTCGCGGTCCCAGTCGAAGGAGTAGCCCAGCATGTGCAGCTGCTTGCGGAAGTTGGACACGTTGTCGTGCGTCACCTTGGCCGGGTGGATGTGGTGCTGCACGGCATAGTTCTCCGTGGGCAGGCCAAAGGCGTCATAGCCGATGGGGAAGAGCACATTATAGCCCTCCATCCGCTTTTTCCGGCAGATGATGTCCATGGCGGTAAAGGGCCGGGCATGGCCCACGTGCAGGCCCTGACCGGAGGGATAGGGGAACTCGATGAGGCCGAAGAACTTCTCCCGGGTCTTGTCTCCGGTGACCGCGGTGAAGGGCTTTTCCTCCAGCCACTTTTGCTGCCATTTCTTTTCAATGGCGGTAAAATCGTACTTCATATACTTTCTCCTTTATATGAGTGAATCAACTAAAAAAACGCCCCTGACCCATCGGTCAGGGGCGTTTGAACGCGATACCACCCTGATTCGGCCGCCGGTCACCCGGCTGCCCTCAGCATCCCCAGCAGGGGATCCGGCGGATAACGGTGCCTGCCGCCCCGCCCTACCGACCGGTTCAGGCGGGAAACTCCGGGACCAGTATACACGGACCTCCCCCACCGGCTCGCAGCGGCCGCCGGCTCTCTGAGGGCGGGAGAATCCGTCTTTCTTCCCATCAAAGTCATTAACATGCCTATTTTATGAGCGCTGTCGCCTTTTGTCAAGGGCGGTTTTGTGCTTTGTTCAGTCCGCAGTCAGGATGCCGCTCAGGTCCATGGGCTTTCCGTCATGCCACAGCCGCTCCAGGCCATAGAATTCCCGGGCCTCCTGGGAAAATACATGCACCACCACGCAGCCGTAGTCCAGCAGCACCCAGGTGCCGTCCCGGTAGCCCTCCCGGCGCAGGGGATCCTCGCCGGCCTGCTCCTTCATGGCCTTTTCCACAGCGCTGCACAGGGCGTTGATCTGGGTGTTGGAGCTGCCGGAGGCGATGACAAAATAGTCTGCCAGCGTGGTCTGCTCCGTCACCTCGATGGCGCTGATCTCCTTGCCCTTCTTTTCATCCAATGCCTTGACGGCAATCACTGCAAGCTCTTTCGGTGTCATAGCACGCTTCCTTTCTGTATAGTGATGCTCACGCCGCCGGATCCATCACAACGAATCCGGGGTTCGTGGCGCCGGTACCGGGATCCGTGGTGCCCGTACCGGGATCGGTGGTTCCGCTGCCCGGGTCCGTGGTACCCGTACCGGGATCAGTCGTACCCGTGCCGGGGTCTGTGGTGCCCGTACCGGGATCGGTGGTTCCGCTGCCCGGGTCTGTGGTGCCTGTACCGGGATCGGTGGTTCCGGTGCCGGGATCAGTGGTACCTGTACCGGGGTCGGTGGTTCCGGCGCCCGGGTCCGTAGTACCCGTACCGGGATCAGTCGTACCCGTGCCCGGGTCCGTGGTGCCCGTGCCGGGATCGGTAGTGCCGGTGCCCGGGTCCGTCTCAATGGGCAGGCCGGTCTCCGGATCCAGCACATTGCCGTTTTCATCCACCAAGGGCGTATCCTCCGAGGGCTCCTCCGTGACGGGTTTGGAGGGCTTCACAGGAGGCTGAGCCGCCTTGCTGTCTTCCACATGACCTGTGGTGGAGCTGACAGAGCCGTCAGCATTGACAGACATGATATCCAGATCGCTGAGGGTGCAGGGCTCCACAAAGGGACTGAGCTTGGTGTTCACCAGCTCCAAAAGCTCCTCGGCGTTGGGCACCACATAGGACTGGTAGTTCTGGTAAACGCGGCTCCAGCAGGACTTGGGTGTATTGGGCATGGTGACGAACTCCACGTTTTCCACCGTCAGCCCGCCCATGATCGCCTGCTGGCCGAACCAGCAGAGATTGGAAAAGCTCAGATCGGTCTCCACATTCTTTTCAAAGACCTTGGCAAACTGGTTGATCTTGGTGATATTCTTCACCTGGAGCATCTGCTCCACCACGGCCTGCAAAAATGCCTGCTGGGTCTTGATGCGGCCCAGGTCGCCGTCGGGATAGCCATACTTCATATTGTTGTCGTGGCGGTAGCGCAGCACCTGCATGGCGTCGTCGCCGGAGAGCAGGCGATAGCCCTTCTCCTGATGGATGTGCAGATCCTGATAGGGATCGTCATAGTTCATGTCCCGGGGCACATCGAACCACACGCCGCCCATGGCGTCCACGATCTCGCCCACGGCCTCCCACTCCACCACGATCTGGTAGTCGGGCTCAAAGCCCACCAGCTGGCTGATCTCCTTGTAGAGTGCCTGGATGCCCTCATCCCCGCCGCCGCCGTAGTTGTATACAGCGTTGATGCGCTTGATGTCGTAGGGGATGTTCACCATGGTATCCCGGGGGATGGACATGACAGTGGCCTTCTGGTTGGTCACGTCATAGCTGGCCAGCAGCATGGTGTCCGTGTTGCCGCCGCCGCCGGTATCCCGGCCCAGAATGAGCACCGTATAGTAGTCCTCGCTCTTGCGCTCACCGCTGGACTTGGGCCGTACGCCCTCGCCGTAATCGATCTCCTCTTTTTCCGTCTCAGTGTCCTTTCCCGGCAGATCCGGCCGGACAAACAGGCTCTGACAGGCCACCACCACGATCAGCACCAGTGCCAGCACCACCGCCACGGCGATGAGGATCTTCTGCTGCCGGGTCAGGCGGCTGGGCTTTTTCGGCTTTTTCTGCCGGGGCGCTTTCCCGCCCATCATACGCTTTCCATTCTCTTTTTCCAATGTCTTTCTATCCTTTCAATGCGTCCCGCGCCTCCAGCGTGGCCCGGTGCACAGGGTTTCCCATATCGGTCATTTCCCGGATGGTCATCTCCAGTCCCAAAAGAAGGCCCTCGTTCAGGTCTTTATAACACACGCTCCGTAATTTGTCCACCCCCGGAAAATCCCGGGAGGGTTCGATATAATCTGCCAGATAAATGACCTTTTCCAGCAGCGTCATCCCTGCATGGCCGGTGGTATGCCACCAGATGGCGTTGTAGATCTCCTCATCCACGCCAAACACATCCCGGGCCACGGCGGCGCCGGTCTTGGAGTGGAGCAGCTTGAGCGACACCTGCTCCAGTTCATCCAGTTCTATGCCATAGTGACTGCAAAGGGCCAGCTGGGACTCCATGTCCAGCTTCTTGGTGCAGTCGTGCAGAAGGGCCGCCACCCGTGCTTTTTCCACATCGGCGCCGTAACGCTCCGCCAGACGGATGGCCTCCTGCTCCGTGCCCAGCACATGGGGGATGCGCTTGTGCTTGAGATAGCTCAGCGCCACCGGCCGCAGCTGAGAGATGGACAGGTTCTTCAGATCTGCGTTCGTGCCGTAAAGGCCCTGGCGGAGGATGTAGCCGTACACAGCGGGAGGCAGCAGCGCCCCGCCCTCGCCCGCCGCCAGCTTTTGCCGCAGCTCCGTGGAGGACACGTCGATCACGCCGGGGATGGTCAAAGTGAAGATCCTGGCCTGGGGATAGGTTTTGTAGAGGTAATCCCGCTGCACGGAAAAGAGTTCCTCCGTGTCCGCCTCTGTCCGGCCGAAAGCGGCGATGCCCGCAAGGGACAAAATTTCTTCCGGGGCATGCCAGGCCTGAAGGGTCAAAAACATGTCCGTGCCCATCAAAAGCCACAGCTCATCGTCGGGATACCGTTCTTTCAGCTCCGCCAGCGTGTCGGAGGTATAGCTCTTGCCCGCCCGGGAAAGCTCCATGTCCAGTACCTCCGCCTTGCCGTCCAGCCCCATCTGCTCGACGGCCAGGCGGGTCATCTCCAGGCGCTGGGCCGGAGTGGGGCTATGGTCGGGCAGGTCCTTGTGGGGCGGCAGTCCTGCCGGGATCACCAGCAGCCTATCAAGCCGCAAAAGGTCGAACACGGCCCGCGCCGCCGTCACGTGCCCCAGATGGGGCGGATTGAACGTGCCGCCGTAAATACCGATTTTCATAGTATGAATCCGTTCCTCTTTTCATACCGGGCCCGGTACAGCGGCCG
>DYBL01000063.1 GCA_019418625.1 Clostridiales bacterium
GGGCCAGGCCCTCCCCCGCCCGGTGGTCCAGCAGCGTCACCGTGTATCCGCCCCAGTGCAGGGGGCAGTCCATCACCAGCTCCGCCCGGGTCCGGGGCGGCGGCAGCGTCTCTAAAATCAGGCGCGAAGCGGCCAGCCGGGCCGTCACACCGTGGGGCAGACTGATGCGTGCGTCGTTGCCGTGGCTCCTCCACAGCCGCCCGATGGCCTCCAGGTGCACGGCGCCGATATCCCGGCGCCCTGTGCCCAGCAGGTCAAACAGGCCCAGCAGCACCTTGGGCCGCAGAAACTCCGGCCCCCCCGCCAGCTTTCCCAGGGGGATGGTCACCCGTCCCGGCCGGCAGGAGGCCGCACGCAGATACCGCGCCGTCAGGTCCTCCAGGCCGGTCTCCATCTCCCGCAGGCGTCCGGCGGCAGCACTCATGTGCTCCGCCGCCCGGGGGTTGATCCGCCGCAGCAGCGGCATGATCTCAAGCCGCAGCAGATTTCTCTCCGCCGCGTCCGCACAGGCGTTGGTCTCATCCTCCACATAGGGGATCTGGTATGCGGCGGCATAGGCCGCCAGCGTATCTCTTGTGATCTGCAAAAACGGACGAAAAAGATTTCCTCGCTGGGCGGGGATGCCCGCAAGGCCCGCGCTCCCCGTGCCCCGGATCAGGTTCAGCAGCACAGTCTCGGCGTTGTCGTCGGCATGGTGGGCGGTGAGAATGGCGTCGAATCCCGCCCGCTCCGCCGTCTCCTCCAAAAAGGCATAGCGCAGCTTCCGGGCGGCGGCCTCCATGGAAAGCCCCTCCGATGCCATGAGGGCACGGGTATCGCCCCGGCCCGCATAGTACGGGATGTTCCGCTCAGCGCACCAGGCGCGGACAAAATCCTCGTCCCGGTCCGCCGTCTCCCCCCGGAGCTGGTGGTTGAAGTGGGCCGCGGCAGCCGTAAAGCCGGCCGTAGGGCCCCAGGTATCCAGAAAATATAAAAGGCACATGGAGTCCAGCCCGCCGGAGACGGCGCACAGCACCCGCGCCCCTGCTGGAAACTGCCGCCGGAGAAACTCCCTGGCGGGAGCGAGATCACTCATCGTCCCCATAGCGGTTATCCAGCGTGGCGAAGGAGGTGTACTCCGGCATCCACCGGAGCTCTACCTTGCCGGTCTCGCCGTGGCGGTTCTTTGCCACGATGCACTCGGCGATATTGTGCTTTTCCGAGTCCTCATTATAGTAGTCGTCCCGGTACAGGAAAAGAACGATGTCCGCGTCCTGCTCGATGGCGCCGGATTCACGCAGGTCCGAGAGCATGGGCCGCTTGTCGTCCCGCTTTTCGTTGGCACGGCTCAGCTGGCTCAGGCAGATGACCGGAATGTTCAGCTCCTTGGCCATGATCTTGAGCATACGGGACATATCGGACACCACCTGCTGGCGGCTCTCTCCGCCGCCGCCCTTGCCGCCGGCAGAGGTCATCAATTGCAGATAGTCGATGACCACCAGGCCCAGATTGTCCAGCCGGCGGCACTTGGCGTTCATGTCCGCCACGGAGAGCATGGGGTTGTCGTCGATGCGGATGTCCACCGTGTTGAGGATGGAGGCCGCCCCGGCGATCTTCTCCCAGTCCGTCTCCCGCAGGGCGCCGGTCTTGAGCCGGTTATTCTCCACGCAGGCCTCGGAGCTCAGAAGCCGGGTGGCCAGCTGCTCCCGGGACATTTCCAGAGAGAACACGGCCACGGTCTTTTTCGTGCTCTTGGCCACGTTGAGGGCGATGTTCAGCGCGAAGGAGGTCTTGCCCATGCCGGGACGGGCGGCCAGCAGAATAAGGTCCGACTTATTGAGGCCGGTGATCTTGTGGTCCACGGCGGAAAGGCCCGTGGAAAGGCCAGGCAGGTGGTTTTCGCTCTCGCTCATCTCGCTGAGCCGGTCCAGCACGTCCGGCAGCACCTGGCGCAAAGGCACCATGTCCTGGGCGCTCTGGCCCCGGCGCACGGCATACACCTTCTGCTCCGCCATCTCCAGGATGTCGCCGGCCTCGCCCACGCCCTCCTGCACCATGGCGGTGATCTCCGCCGCCGCCTGGGCCACGCCCCGCAGCAGCGCCTTGTCCCGCACGATGGCCGCGTACTCCATGACGTTGGCGCTGGTGGGGGTGATCTCCATCAGCTGGGCCAGGTACGAGCGGGTGGTGTTTTCGTCGTAGGTGCCGGCCTTGCGCATCTCTTCGCAGACGGTGATGCCGTCGATGGGCCGGGCGTAGGTGAACATGGAGTAGATGGTCTCAAAGATCTCCCGGTTCTGCCGGAGATAGAAATCCCCGGGACGGAGCTTATCCATCACGTCCTTGACGCAGTCCGGGTCGATGAGCATGGAGCCCAGCACCGCCTGCTCTCCCTCCAGGGAGTGGGGCATCTGCCGCAGCAGCAAATCCTCATTGGCCATGGCGTTCACCTCCTGGTCTCCGGTCGGCGCCCTCTGGCGCCGCTCCCGTTGGTCTTACTTCTCCTCGTACACGGACACATACACAGTGCCCGACACCTCAAAGCCCAGCTTGGCCTTGACCTGATAGCTGCCGAAGGCCTTGATGGGCTCCTCCAGCACCAGCTTCTGCTTGGGGATGTCCAGGCCGAACTGGGCCTTGAGCCCCTCGCTGATCTCCTTGGTGGTGACGGCGCCGAACAGCCGCCCGCCGTTGCCGGCCTTGGCGGTGAGCTTCACCTGGCACTCCTTGAGCTTTTCGGCGGTGGCCTCGGCCTCGGCCTTCAGCCGGGCCTCCTCGGCCTTGCGGGCCTTTTCCTTGAGGTTCATGGTGTTGATGGCGTCCGCCGTAGCGGCGATGGCCAGCTTCCGGGGCAGGAGGAAGTTGCGGGCATAGCCCTCGGAAACCTCCACCATCTGGCCCTTCTTGCCCTGGCCCTTCACATCCTGCTGCAAAATGACTTTCATAACTGTTTCTCCTTATTTCGTGGTCTGATTATTTTTCAAAGTAGTCGTCGATGGCCTCTCGCAGCTGGGCGCGCACCACCTCCGGGTCTCCCTTTTCCACCCGGCCGCCGGCGGTGGTAGAGTTTCCTCCGCCGCCCAGCGCCTCCAGGATCACCTGGACGTTGATCTCGCCCAGGGAGCGGGCGGACATGAGCACATCCTCGCCGTTGCGGTAGATGACAAACGACGCCTTGACGCCCTTGAGGCTCAAAAGCTCGTCGGATGCCTGGGCAGCCGCCACCCGGTCCACGCCCTCCTCCGGCACCACGGCGATGGCGATGGCGTCCCGGTAGGTCTCGGCCCGGCGGATGATGTCATAGCGGGTGACCATCTCGTTTAGATCGCTCTGGAACAGCCGCTGGACGTCGGTGGTATCGGCGCCGGCCCGGCGCAAAAACGCCGCCGCCTCGAAGGTGCGGCCGCCGGTGCGGAGGGTAAAATGCTTCGTATCCAGCACGATGCCTGCCAGCAGCGCCTCCGCCTCCTCCCGCAGGAGGTCCGCCGGCTCCACCAGATACTGCAGAAGCTCCGTCACCAGCTCCGAGGCGGAGGAGGCATAGGGCTCGTGGAAGCTGAAGGCGGCGTTTTCGATGTACTTGGCAGCCCGGCGGTGGTGGTCGATGACCGCCACCCGGTTGCACGACTCCAGAAGCTGCCGGCTCTCCACCATGTCGGGGCGGTTGGTGTCCACCACGATCAAAAGGGAGCCCGGACGCATCTTCAAGAACGCCTCGTTTCCGGAAATGAACACGTCCTCATACTCCGGCAGGGTACGCAGCTTGCTCAGCACCGGCCCGGCGGCATTGCGCTCCAGGTCGATGACGATCTGGGCCCGCTTGCCTCGGTTCCGGGCGGCGCAGCAAAGACCCGCGGCGGCGCCCACGGCGTCCATATCCGCGAAGCTGTGGCCCATGATGTAGATCTCCGTGGCGTCCGCCACCAGCTCGCTGAGGGCGTTGGCCATGACCCGGGACTTGACCTTGGTGCGCTTTTCCGTGGTCTTGGCCCGGCCGCCGTAGAAGGCAAAGTCCACCTTGCCCCGGACCACCGCCTGGTCGCCGCCGCGGCTGAGGGCCATCTCCACGGAGAGGTTGGCGTTTTTATAAAGCTCGGCCATGGTGTCGGCGTCCTTGCCCACGCCGATGGAGAGGGTGGGATGCACGCCCTCGCCCACCTTGATGTCCCGGATGGCATCCAGCACGGAGAACCGGTCCTCGGCAAAGTGGTCGAAGTGCTGCTCTTCAAAAATGAACAGGTAGTGGTCCCGGGAGGTCTTCAGCAGCGGCGCGCCGGAAAAGGCCGCCCAGGCGGTGAGCTTTTCGTCGATCTGGGCCAGGATGCCGCTGCGGGCGGTGTCCGCGCAGGCCTTCATGAGGTCGTCGTAGTTGTCGATGAGGATCACGGCCACCACCGGACGGGTGGCGGTGTACTTTTCCCGCAGCTCATCGGCCTCGGTGGTGTCCACCCAATAGGTGGTGGCCACCAGGTTCTGCTCACCGCCCCGGCCCTTGGCCCGCACCAGGCTGCCGTACACCCGGAAGCGCCGGGAGTTCATGATCACCCGCTCCGGGCTCTCCTGCTTGCCCTCCAGCAGCCACTGGAAGGAAAAGGCCGGCACCGCGTCCTCCACCTTCATTTCAAAGAGATGCTCCCGCACGCCTGCCAGCTGCAGAAAGTTTTCATTGCTCCAGATGACCTCGCCGGTGTCCGGACGGAACACCATGATAGGCAGCGGCGAGTTGATGAGGGTGGATTTGCTGGCGGTATCCACGCTGCCGGTGAGATTGTCGATATACTGCAGCACGCCCTGGCGCCGTTTCTGGTTGGATTTGGTGAAATACACGTAAAGTCCCAGTGTGACGCAGCCCTCCGCCAGCGCCAGCAGGGGGCTGGCCATGGCCGTGGCCGCGCAGAAAAGCACCATGCACAGGAAATAGAGCTGCAAGTTCGGCTCCAGCAGTCGGGAGAGTTTTTTATTGTTCATTGCAAAGTCTCCTTTGTGCACATACACATACTTATAGATTCTAAATAGTATACCAGTTTTCCATGCGCCGTGCAATAGCAAACTCCCTCTGCGGCGGACACCGCCGGTGCCATTTTCGGGCAAAAAGCGGAGGGCCGACGCCCTCCGCTTTTTCAAACCGTCTCCGCGTTCAAAATGGGACTTGCGGGATGGTAGTATTCCTTTTCCGGCAGCTTGTGCTCCAGCACCGCCCGCAGCAGCACGCTCAGGGCCTGGTAGCTCTGGTAGGCCAGGTTCTGGTCCACGCTGAAATCCACCTGCCCGGCCCGCAGGAACGAGCGCATCTCCGGGCCTCCGTCGTGGGCCAGCACCCGCACCCGGCCCTTGTGGCCGCCGTACTCCGGTCCGGCGTAGACCACCAGCAGCGCCTGCCCCGGACGGCAGAGCTTGGCAGCGATCTCTCCGGCGATGCGTCCGGCCCGGTGGGCGTCCTCGCCCACGAAGCAAAGGCGCCGGGCACCCGCCAGATCCGAGTTGAAGGTCACCACAGGGATGCCCTGGCAGTGCAGCGCCTCCAGCTTTTCCCGGATGGCCGGGTGATCGGAGGCGCACAGGGCGATGCCGTCCGCCCCCTCCTGGGCAAGGCGCTCCAGCAGGGCAAGGCAGGCCCCCGTGTCTCCCTGGGCATACTCCTCCACGTCCACCCGCAGGTTGTAGTCCCGCCGCTCCTCCCGGAAGCGGGCCGCGCCCGCGGCGATCTCCCGTCCTACATACCCATCCCACCGGGGCTGCACCATGGCAAAGCGGCGCACCGTGCCGCTGGTGGCCAGAGCGGAGGCCATGTGGTTGGGCCGGTAGTCCAGCTCCTCCATGACCGCCAGCACCCGCTGGCGCACCTCCGCCTTCACATAGGGCCGGTCGTGCAGCACCCGGTCCACGGTGCCGATGGACACACCGGCCCGCTCCGCGATCATTTTGATGGTTGCCCGCATGGTGATCACCCCGCTTTATGTTAACGTCCACATCATATCATATCTTCCACGGGTGTCAATCCTCTATTTTCCCCGCCCGGAGCGGCCAAAAAATAAAATGTATACAAACGGGTTTTTCTGTGCTATACTATATTGAACTTTGCGTCGAGGAGCCATCGCTTCTCCGCTTTTTCCTGTATTTTACCGGTGCGGACTGCGCTTTCCGCTTCGGTCAAATAATATAAAAGACATTCCCATAGGCAATGCGACAGGGCGACACCACCCTCCCGCCGGCGAAACGGGGCCGGACGCGGGAGCTGGACGTCTTTCCTTTGTGCGCTCATTTTCGATCGCCGCGTCCGCGCCGCCGCCCGCTGCCGGGGAACGTCTTGCTGTACCTACATTTTTTAATAGCAAGGAGTATTGAGAATCATATGGCAGAAAAACTGAAAATCATTCCTTTGGGCGGCCTCAACGAGATCGGAAAGAACATGACCGCCTATGAGTTCGGCGGCGAGATCATCGTGGTGGACTGCGGCATGGCCTTCCCCGGGGACGACATGTACGGCATCGACCTCATCATCCCCGACGTGAGCTATCTCATCAAAAACCGCGCCCGCATCCGTGGATTGTTCATCACCCACGGTCACGAGGACCACGTGGGCGCCATCCCCTATGTGCTCAAGCAGATCAACATGCCCATCTACTGCCCCCGCTTCACCGCCGGCCTCATCAAGCTCAAGCTGGAAGAGCACGGCCTGGTCAAGAGCACGAAGCTCATCACCGTGGAGCCGGGCAAGACCGTCCGGGCCGGCAAGTTCAACGTGGAGTTCATCCACGTGAACCACTCCATCGCCGACTCTGTGGCCTTCGCCATCCACACCCACATGGGCACCGTGGTCCACACCGGCGACTTCAAGATCGACTCCACCCCCATCGACGGGGAGGTCATCGACCTGGCCCGCTTCGGCGAGCTGGGCAAGGAGGGCGTGCTGGCCCTGTGCGCCGACTCCACCAACGTGGAGCGGCCCGGCTTCACCCCCTCGGAAAAGACCGTGGGCGCCACGTTCGTCCGCCAGTTCCAAAACTGCGAGGACCGCATCATCGTCACTACCTTCGCCTCCAACGTCCACCGCATCCAGCAGGTGCTGGACGCCGCCGCCCAGTGCGGCCGCAAGGTGGCCGTCACCGGCCGGAGCATGGAGAACATGATGAAGGTCTCCACGGAGCTGGGCTATATGAAGGTGCCTAAGAACACCCTGGTGGACATCAACAAGATCAAGGGCCTGCCCAAAAACAAGCAGGTCATCGTCACCACCGGCTCCCAGGGCGAGGAAATGAGCGCATTGTACCGCATGGCCTTCTCCACCCACAAGCAGGTGGAGCTGGGCGCAGGGGACAAGGTGATCCTCTCCGCCTCCGCCATCCCCGGCAACGAGGTGACCGTCTCCCGCGTCATCAACGAGCTGTTCCGCAAGGGCGTGAAGGTGGTCTATGACCGGGCGGACATCCTGCACGTGTCCGGCCACGCCTGCCAGGAGGAGCTGAAGATCATCCACGCCCTCACCAAGCCCCGCTTCTTCATCCCCCTCCACGGTGAGCAGCGCATGCTCCAGATCCACAGCCAGCTGGCTCAGGACATGGGTATGGAGCGCAACCATATCGCCATTGCCGACAACGGCACCGTCATTGAGCTGACCGCCAAGACCCTGAAGCTCAACGGCTCCGTGCCCGCCGGCGAGGTGTACGTGGACGGCTCCGGCGTGGGCGACGTGGGCGCCGTGGTCATGCGGGACCGCAAGCGCCTGGCCGAGGACGGCATGGTGGTGGTGGTATTGCCCATCTCCGCCCACAACGGCGCCCTGCTCAGCGAGCCCGAGATCATCACCCGCGGCTTCATCTATGTGAAGGAGTCCGGCGACCTGATGAAAGAGCTCCAGGCCGTGGCCATGGACGCCGCCGAGACCGTCTCCCGCAAGCGCAGCCGGGACGACGGCGAGCTGCGGGGCGCGGTGAAGTCCGCCGTCAGCAGCTATCTCTTCAAAACCACCAAGCGCAGCCCCATGGTCATTCCCGTTGTGACCCGGCTGTGATCGAACGACCCCGGACGGTAAACCGTCCGGGGTCGTTTTTTATATGCCGGGAAGCCCGATGCAAAAAGAGCCCCACCCTGTTGGGCGGGGCTCTTTTTCTTTGGTCACATCGTTCCGTTCACAGCACGCCTTACTGGGCCATGTCGCGATAGAGGAAGGTGACGACCTGCGCGCGGGTGCAGGTGGCGTTGGGGGCAAAGGTGGTGGCAGTAGTGCCGCCGGTGATGCCCTCGGCCACGGCCCAGTTCACCGCGTCGGCGTAGTAGGCGTCCGCAGGCACGTCGGTAAAGACATTGCCGCTGTCCACGGTCTGACCGTTGGCACGATACAGGAACGTGACGATCTGGGCGCGGGTGCAGGTGGCATTGGGGGCGAAGGTGGTGGCGGTGGTGCCGCCGGTGATGCCGTTTTCATAGGCCCACAGGATGGCCTTGTAGTTATAGGCATCGGCAGAGACATCCGTGAAGGGGTTCACCGTGGAGGAAGGCTCCGGCTCGCCGGCTGCGCGCCACAGGAACGTGACCACCTGGCCGCGGGTGCAGCCGCTGTTGGGGGAGAAGGTGGTAGCGGTGGTGCCGCTGGTGATGCCCTCGGTCACAGCCCACTTCACCGCCTCGGCGTAGTAGGCATCCGCAGGCATGTCGGTGAACGCCAGCTCCTCCTCGGTAAAGGTGGCCTTGACCGTCACGGAAGAGGCGGGCATGGTGAAGGTGTACTTGCCGTCGCCCTTGCTCTTGTAGTCGATCTTGTCGCCGTCCCGGTCGGTGATGGTGAGGGTATCAAGCACATAGCCCTCGTCCGGCTTCACCGTCACGGTGACGAGGTCGCCCCGGGAGGCTCTGGAGGGAGACACGGAAACAGAGCCGTTGTCCGCGGACTTCACTTCCACGGAATATCTGCTGGCGCCGCTGCTGCCGCCGCCACCGCTGGATCTCTTGTAGGGAGTGATGGTGCCGGTCAGCAGATTATAGTTGTCGGTATCGTCAGGGGTAAACGTCCAGCCGTAGGCCGTGTTGGACTCCACGATGGTGGCGTCGCCGTCGTCCCAGGCAATGGTGCCGCCGGGGGTGATGGTGCCCACGCCCAGTGCAGCGTCCGCCAGGGTGTGGCCGGACTCACGGATGGCGGTGTAGGAAGGCTCGCCGGTGGGATCGGCCTTGTCGATGGTCACCAGCACGGTGGCTTCCACCTGAGCGTAGACTGCCGTGTCAGTGGGGGTAAAGACCACCGTCTTGGGGCCGCTGTCGGCCACGGCGGTCAGGTTCTGGCCCTCCTTGAAGGACCAGGTGCCCTCCACGGTCTGGCCGTCATAGGTGGCGGTGCCGCGGATGGCGGTATCGGCAATGGGCGCTCCGTCGTACGCGGCGGAGATATCCTCCACATCCAGCACGGGCACGAACTCATAGACCACGTTGACCACCACATCGGCGGTGGAGTCGGCGTAGTTGTCGGAGGAGAGGATGATGGGCGCGGAGGCGCTCTGGCCCACGGCGTCCTCGGTCAGGCCCTCACGCAGAGAGAAGGTGACCTGACCGTCGGCGTCCACGGCGAAGGCATTGCCCAGCAGGCCGTAAGCGTCCTCGGTGCTGCCCAGGCTGTATGCCCGTGCGCCGGCATTGCCGGGCAGCAGGCGGGAAACATCCTGGCTGTGCTGCGCCACGTCGTCATAGCGCACGTACACGTTCTGGACGGGCAGCTCCCGGGCAGCAGCCTTTTCAATGACGCCGTCGGAGAGGGTGATGGCAGGATTGGTCAGGGTGTAGTTGGCAGCCAGAGCAGTATTTTTCAGGGCCACCTCCACCTGCACGGTCTTGCCGGTGCCGGCATTGGGGTCGTCGAACCGGGCGGTGACCGCGTAGTCCACGCCCTGGGTCAGCACGTCGCCGTTCACCAGGCCGTCCAGCGTGACGGTTGCCTGGGCGGCGGTGGTGCCGTCAAAGGTCTTGGTAATGGCGGAAGCCTGAGCGGTGACCGCCTTGGGCGCAACCGTCAGGGTGTAGTCCACGGACGTGGCGGCAAAGGCGCCGGGCACGGCCGCGGCAGTAGCGGTGATTTTGGCCTCACCGGCGCCGGTGATGGTCACCTGGCCCTGGCCGTCCACCGTGGCAACAGCTTCGTTGCTGCTGGTGTAGGTGATGGCGCCGCCCGCAGAGTGGTTGACGGCCGCATCGGTGATGGGGCTGTCGCCGTAAGTGGCGGACTTGTCCGCGCCGTCGGTAAAGGCAATCTCCTGCAGGGGCAGGTCAATGACCTCCACCTGGAAGGAGGCGCTGACGGGGTTGATGTTGGCGTCGCCGGCATAGGAGACGGTGACGGTGGCGCTGCCGGCAGCCTTGCCGGTGAGCACGGCCTCACCCTCGGCGCCTTCCACGCTCAGGGCCTTGGTGTTGCTGTTTTCATAGGTCACGGGCAGCAGAGCGTCGGAGGTGGGGAGCTTGGCCGTGACAGCCACGCGGGCCTGGTTGCCCACGATGACCGTGGTGGTATCCTGGGGAACGGTCAGCACCGGCGTGGCCTTCTGGATGGTGAAGGTCCGGCTCTGGGTGCCCAGATTGTCCTCGTCCTCATACTTGGCGGTGACGGTATAGGTGCCCGCATCGGTGACGGTGGAATCCAGCGTCACATCCTGGGCATTCCCGCCGTCCTTGCGCAGGGTGTAGGTGAAGGCATCGCCGCTCTGGCCGTCCAGAGAGGCAACACCCACGAACTGGCTCAGCGCCATGGCCTCGCCGGTGTAGACGGCCTCGGTGGACGTCTGGGGGAAGAGGATCTTCTCGGAGACGTCGTTCTTGCCCACGAACTGCCACTGGGCGGTGACGGTGGTATCCTTGGTGGGAATGAACTCATAGTCCGCCGCCACGGTCTTGCCGTCCACGCTGAAGCCGGTGAGCTGGTAATCGGGACGGGCGAAGGCATAGTCCGCCAGCTTCACATGAGCGGGATACTTCTGGGTCGCCTGCACGGTCGTCTGACCGTTATAGGTGCCGCCGTCGCCGTTGATGGTGGTGGTGTAGGTCTTGGGATAGAGGGTCAGCTCCGTGGGGGTGGTGCGGGGGTTGCCGCTGATGAAATACTTCCAGTCCCCCTGAATGTGCTGGGCGATCTCGATGCCCTGCTCCGGCGTGTTTTGGTCGATGCCCATAATGGCCCGCGCGTTGCCGCCGGCCCTGATGGTCATGTTCACCGTGCTGCCGGTCTGGATACCGTAGGCGGTGCTGGCGTAGTCATCATCGCCGATCACCAGCCCCGCACAGCGGATGGCGGGCGCGCTGGACGGGTTGATGACAGAGCCGTCCGCGTCCAGCATGACATAAATGCTGCTGATGGCGGCGTTGGTCTTGTACCCCTTGCTGGGGCCGATGACATGGACCTGACCGGTGTACGTCTCATCACCGTAGCCTCTGCCGTCATAGCAGACGGTCCCATCAGGGGAGGTCCAGCTCTTGGGCGGCGTCATGAGGATCACACCGCCGGCGGAGAAGATTCCGGCGCCGGTGGGACCGGCCTGAATTGTGGCATCGCCGTTGATGGGCACAACGCCCACCATGGCACCCGAGCCATCAGCATAGATGCCGCAGGCATCCTGCTGGGCGGTGACGTTCATCGTGCCGTTTTCCACATACACATAGACGTCGCCATTCGTTACGGAAACGGCGTGGTTTCTGCCGGTACCGGCAACATCCACATCACCGTAGCTGTAAATTTTCAGGTCGCCGGTAACGGTAATGGGGCCGCCCTGGTAGTTGTTGAGCACCAGGGCACGGTCGTCAGAATGATACTGCCAACCGCTGCCATTCATGTCGCTGTCGCCGTAGCCCAGATTGATGTGCTCGCTGGCAGCGCCCGCGGTGATGGGCAGCGCCAAAGAGCACAGCAGCACCAGCACCAGATTCAGTGCCAGAAGCCGCAGCTTCGGTTTCGTTCGTTGCTTCATTTCAGATCGTCCTCCTTGCAGTTTGGTAAGTTGATATCCCTCTCGCTCAGGGCGAGCAATATCCAAAAGAGCAAAATCACGCCGCTGGCGCTGACCGTGAAGCAGATCTGCACCAGATAGGCCGCCGCGCCGGACAGGATGATCTCCGCCGCACGGGGACGATGCCGCACCACGCCCCGAAGCCAGCAGACAAGCCCCGCTATGTAAAAGGCCAGGGCCGGCAGGCCCAGGTTCACGGCGATATTCAAAAAGTCATTGTGGGCCGCGTCCACCACCGCCTCGATCATGGCCCCCGTCTCTTGGGAATAGCGGGTGAAGGTGAAGCCCATGCGTGCCACCAGGGTGTCCGGCCCGCCGCCCAGCAGCGGTGCCTGTCCGATGAGATGCACCACCTCGTCCCAGATCCGCACCCGGCCGGAGCCGAAGGACGGGTCCACAGTGCCGTGGAGCATCTGATGGACCTGGCCCAGGGTGCCGGAGGAAATGGGCAGCAGGTAAAGAAGCCCCACGCCCAGCACCGCCATCGCCCCCAGGACGGCCCACAGCCGCCGGGGCAAACGCTCTGAGCCGGGACGGGAGAGCCGCTCCGACCGTCCCGCCAGAACGCCGAAGCCCAGGGCCGCCGCCCCCAGTGCCGCCAGAAGCAGCACAACCGGAGAAAGGCGCAGGCAAAGGGCCGTGTTCCGGTCGGCGTACAGCGCGCCGCCCGCCGCCAGGGAAAGCGCCAGCGTTCCCGCCGCCCGGCAGATCCGGGGCAGAGCATTGGGCATGCGGCAGTACCAGGGCAGCGTCAGAGCCAGAGCGGCCGGCAACCCCACATAGGCCGCGTCCACGTCCGCAAGGGCCAGCAGCACGCCCCCCGCCGCCAAAGGCGCCAGGGCGCAGCGCCATCCGCTGATGAGATACGCTCCGTAAAAAAGCGGCACGGTCAGGCACAAGAAGCCGCCCAGCACGTCCACATTGCCCAGCGTCCCCAGAAAACGGCCGTTGTAGAGCACAAAGGCGTCATGAAAATCAACTCCCTCCGGGAAAAGTCCCAGAGGGTTCATGCCTGCGTACTGCAAAAGGCCCAGGATCAGGTTGAAAAAAAGGACCGCGCCCAGCAGAGCCAGCAGCCGGTCATCCCAGCGGCCGTAGGACGAGACGGCCCAGTACACCGCCACGCACACCAAGATAAACAAAAGGCCCTCATAGCGGCCCAGTCCCAGCCAAACGCCCTCGTACTCCGAGCACGCCGCCGAAAGGGCCGCCCAGGCGGCGTACAGCAAAAAGCAAACCCGGCTGCCCCCCAGCCGCGTCAGGGGCCGCAGCAGCTCCCGCAGCCCGGCGCCGCCGGTGAGGGCCATCTCCGCCGCGGCCAGCACCAGCGCCGCAAGGTAGCAAAGAGACAAGCCGGTGCAAAACAAAAACGCGCTGCGCCCGGCGGCCGTATAGCCCCGCAGGCCGGGCAGCACAAGCCCGGCCGAACACAGCACCGCCACGTAGAGCATGGTGATCCGCTCCAGCGGCAGCCAGGGGGCATGATTTCGTTTTTCACGGGATCTTCCCACGCGCCCGCCTCCCGTCTGACGTCACGGCCGTCTCAAAAAAGCGTCTTTTCGTTTTCGGAAAACAGCGTGTCGTTGATGTCGTTGAGTTCCTTCTGATGCAGCAGTCCGTGGATGATGACCGCGTCCCGCTTGGTTTTGGGGTAGAGCTGGGCATAGGAGGCCCGCTTCAAAAGCTCCTGGGTCTCCTCCAGCGTGGCGCCCAGGCCGATGCAAAGGCACAAAAGCCGGTCCCGGGAGGGATTGCGCCGCCCGGAGAACACCTGGTGGAGATACACCTCGCTCATGCTGGCCCGGCGGGCAAGCTCCGCCTTGGTCAGGTCCTTTTTCTCATAGAGCTCCGTCAGCAGCTCGGCCACGCTCTTATCCGTAAACAGCGTCTGATTCTCCTTGATGTAGGTATCGATGCTGTCCTGTTCCATCAGTTCCCGGCGCAGATCGCCGGTGGATTTTTCCTGCATGTGTGCCTCCCCCTTTACTTCCGGGACGAAATTGGTTATATTAACTTTATAACGCTTTTCACAACGTTACAATATGCCCTATGCATAGGATTGGTGATTTTAGCAATGGATTCCATGTATGGCTGGCTCTCCGGCGTTCTGGCGCAGGAATATGAGCTGGTGCGCCTCATCAAAAAAAGTTCCCGGGGCAGCGTCCGCCTCATCCGCCACAAAGGTACCGGGCAGCGCTTCATCCTCCGGCAGTTTACCGGCAATCCGGAGGTGTATCAAAAGCTCCTGGACTACACCTGTCCCAACCTGCCCACCGTCTATGAGGTGGCTCAGGAGAACGGGGACAACCTGGTGGTGGAGGAGTTCATCGAAGGCGACACCCTGGGCTTTTTGCTGCAGGACACCCTCTTCTCCCCCGATGAGACCCGGCAGATCGTCCGGCAGGTGTGCCGAGCCCTGTGGGTGCTCCACTCCATCGGCGCCGTCCACCGGGACGTGAAGCCGGAAAACATCATCCTGCGGGGGGCGGAGGCCGTGCTCATCGACTTCGATGCCGCCCGGCTCCACAAGCCCGAACTGGAAAACGACACCCAGATCCTGGGCACCACCGGCTTTGCCGCCCCGGAGCAGTACGGCTTGTCCCAGTCCGACATCCGCACGGATATCTACTCCGTGGGTATCCTCATCAACGTGATGCTCACCGGCGAGCACCCCTCCAGAAAGCTTGCGGAGGGAAAGATGGGCCGCATCGTGGACCGGTGCACCCACGTCAACCCCCAGCGGCGCTACAAGAACGTGCTGCGGCTCATGGAGGCGCTGTAACATGTCCGAAACGACCAAGCGCTGTCCCCGCTGCGGCGCCGCGCTGCCGGAGGCAGCTGCCTTCTGCCCCTACTGCACGGCGGACCTGCGCCGCCGGACCGCCGCCGTGCCCCCGCCGGTTCTCCCCGGCTGGGTGCTGCGCTCCCTTGCCGCGGCACTGCTGATCCTGACGGCGGCTGCGGCAGTGTTTTTCTACCGTGCGCCCGATACATACGACAGCTTCGGCCAGGTGACCTACACCGACGCCGACGGCACCTATCAGCTGCTGGTGTCCGCCAGCAACGACCGCTTTGCGCCTCAGGAGGCGATCTCCCTCGATGCAGAGCCAAGCCAGGAATACCGGTTCCCCAGCCGCCTGTTCATCAATCATGTGGACTCCGGCGCCAACGCCGCCCAGATCTTTCTGCAGAAGGTGGACGCCATCTCCGCCCAGCTCGTACAGCCGGAGGACTCCCCCTGGCCCATGGTGTGCACCCAGCCGGAGTACCGGGACTTTTCCCCGGAGGCCGCCCAGGTGGTCCTGGTGAACTACACGGGCAGCAGTGCCCCGGCGGAGCTGGTCTGGACGCTGAATATGCACAACGGAGACACCATCCGTCTGCGCCAGAAGATCACCCCCGTGCCCATCGAGACCTATGACTTCTACCCGGAGGACCATCCCATGTCCACGTCGGAGGAGCTGCAAGCCCTCATCGACCAGGTGACATCCCAGGTCCCCCTGCCCGCAGTGGTAAACCTGCACCTGCCGGCGGTGACCTACACCGGCGGCGTCACCATCTCCGGCCGCCCCGTGAACCTCTACGGCTCCCAGGATGCCGACGGCCGACGCACCACCTTCACCGACACGGTGCGCCTGAGCGCCCAGGACGGCCCCGTTTCCTATTTTTACGACATTGACTTTGTGGGAAACAAGTCCTCCGTGGGCGTGTCCGCCTCCGCCCGGTTCTGGGCCGAGGGCTGCACGTTCACCGGCTGGAAAACCGGCATGCTGGGCTACGGAGACGTATGGGTCAACGCCATCAACTGTCGGTTCGTGGACAACACCACCGGCTTCCATTTCAACAGCACCGGCCAGTACGTCACCCACACCATGTTCAATGACAATGTCTTCCTCCGCAACGGCACCGCCGTGCTGCTGGAAAACGTGCCCTCCGACGAATGCCTGAACTTCCAGGGCTCCCGCTTCACCGGCAACGGCACGGACATCGACAACCGCTGCGGCCACCCCCTGGACATCACCCAGGTCATCTTTGAGTAACTTTTACGAAAGGACCGATCTCCATTGAACCGCACCTGTCCCCACTGCGGCGCGCCCCTGCCGGAAAACGCCGCCTTCTGTCCCCACTGTGCCCGGGATCTCCACGGCCGTAAACGCCCCCATATCCCCACGCCCATGCGCAGGCGCTTCCTGCTGGGCCTGCTGTGCGCGGCGGTGCTGGCCGCCGCAGGCATCGGGATCTTCTATGCCCGCCGCCCCTATGTGCCCCAGGTATACGACAGCGGCTCCGCCGGCGAGGTGCACTACACCCTGGACGGCACCGCCTATCAGCTGACGGTGGCCTGGCCCGGCAACCGCTGCAGCCCTGCGCCGGACATCCATCAGTCCGGCCGGGAGAGTGACGTGACCCGCTGGCCGTCCCGGCTTTATGTCAACTATAAGGACGCCGGCACCGACGGCTGGGACGAATTTTCCCGGCAGGTGGCGTCCGTACACATGGAGGTGGAGCAGGACCCCCAGGGCGCCTCCGATCTCATTGCGGAAGAGCCCGTGAACCGGGACCAGTACTCCCCGGACGCGGCCATGGTATCCGTGCTGGAGTTTACCGGCGACTGCGGCGAGCCCCAGGTTGTTTGGGTGATCACCATGGACAACGGTGACATCATCCGCCTGCGCCAGACCATGCACGTCACCTTGATCCACACCCATGTCTATGACTACCACGACTACCCCATGGAGACCATGGACCAGCTCAAGGCGCTGCTGGACCAGATCCAGGCGGAGACGAACCGGCTGGACGAGGTGATCGTGTATCTGCCGCCGGTGACCTATACCGGCCAGCTGGAGCTGACGGGCCGGTCCTACGAGTTCCACGGCTGCACCGACGGCAGCGGCCGCACGGTGTTTACCGACACGGTGCAGGTGGCCACGGTGGACAGCTATTGGATCAACTACTTCTGCAACATCGACTTTGTGGGCAGCGGAGGCGGCGTGGGATTGTCCATGTCGGACAACTGCCGGGCGGAGCGGTGCAGCTTTACCGGCTGGCGTACCGCCATGCTGGGCTACGGTACGGCCTGGGTAAGTCTGGGCGAGTGCGACCTGCGGGACAACACCATCGGCTTCCACTTCAACAGCACCGGCCAGAGCGCCAACGACTATCTCTTCAACGACAATGTGTTTGCGGACAACACCACCGCCATGCTGCTGGAAAACATGCCCACGGACCAGGCCATCGAGCTTGACGGCTGCCGCTTTACCGGCAACGGCACGGACATCGACAACCGCTGCGATCACCCCCTGGACCTGGATCTGGCCATCTTTGAATGAAAAAGCACCCGGAATCATCTCCGGGTGCTTTTTATTTGGCTTTCTCCCCGGCAAAGGCCAGGGCGCACCGGAGGACGAACTCGCCGAAGTGCTCCCCCTCCCGGGGCAGGCACTTTTGTCCGGCAAAATCCGCCAGCAGCGCCGCCTCCGGCGCCGCGGCGGCGTCCGCTGATCGCAGCATGGGCACGTCCATGGTGGTGTCCCCCGCCGCAAAGACCGCCGCCGGTCCGAAGCGGCGCCGCAGCCGCTCCAGGGCATGGCCCTTGCTGATGGGCGCAGGGAAGCAATAGACCTTCCGGCCGGAGACGGCCACCTCCAGCGCCGTGCGTCCTGCAAGTGCCGCCGCCAGGGCGTGGGCGAGCGCGGCATCGTCACAGGCGGCAAAGACATAGAGATCGTCCACCATGCGGCCCCGATGGGGCACCGTCTGCGCTTGAAGCAGCGCCTCCGTCCGCTCCAGCTCCCCCCGCCAGGGGGCCACCGCCGCCAGGGACTCCGCCCGCCACGCCTCGTCGATCGCGCCGTTTTCCAGCAGCAGCCCGCCGTTGGTGGTCACGGCCCACCGGGGCACGCAGCCCGCCGGGAACTGAATGCGCCGGTACTGCGCCACAGACCGGCTGGTGACGGGCACAAAGTCCATGCAGGCGTTGACCTCCCGCAGCCGGGCAATGGTCAGCGGGCTGAAATACCCCTGTTCCTTTCCGTCCAGCATCTCCACGCATACGTCTCCCGGGCGGCTGTGCCGCCGGGAAAACAGCAGCGTATTGTCCAAGTCGCTGGCAAAGAGCATCTTTCCCATCTTTAGTTATCCGCCATGGAGCGGATGAGTCCGCAGGCCCGGTAATTGACCAGGGGATACTCCACCAGCTCCACCCCTTTCTCCGATGCCAGCTGGTAGAGATGGCCCAGGTGGGCCTCGTCGTCCAGGCTGTGCACCAGCACCTTCCAGGGCACACGCCGCAGCAGCACCCGGGTGGCCTCTCCGATACCCGGCTTGACCAGGTTCCGGTCGGCGATGGCAAAGGTGCGGCAGATCTCCGCCACCTCCTGCGCGGCGGTCTTGTCCGGCGCAGGCCGCTCCGTCAGCGGCTCCGCCCCGTCCAGGAACTGTTCCACCGCGCCGATGAACTGATACGTCACGTCCCGGCCCAGCAGGTTTTCATAAAAGGCCGCCCCGTGGAAATCGTGGGGGCCGATGATGTCCTCCCGGTAAAACGTGCGGCTGAGCAGACCGGACACCGTGGCATTGAGGCAGGAGCTGGCAATGAGGAAATCGTCGTGGGTGCCGCATTTTTCCGCGATGCGGGCCGGGTCGGACAGCACTGCGAGGCCCGCGCTGACCCCCGGATAGTCCTCCATGGCCAGCACCAGCTGGTCCCGGATGGCCCCCTTGCCGGTCCACCCGTCCACAAACTGGATGTCCTGGGGCCGGTGGCGGGAGAGGATATAGTCCATGGCGTTGCGGTCGATGCCAAGGCCCCGGATGATGGAGAGGGCGTAGTGGGCCACCCGGACGCCGTGGCGCCGGGCGATCTCATGCTGGATGAGGATGCCGATGGGCGTGCCCGCCCGGGCCAGGGACACCAGCACCGCCCGCTCTCCCTTCTCCTGCCAGATCTGCTCCGCCACGGACGCCACCGCCCGGGCCGTCATGGGCGCATAGCGGGCCAGGGCGTCCTCGTAGGCGGCAAAATACGCCGGTGTGGGCTCATACTCGATGGGCAGCATCCGGGAGTAGTGCTCCCCGCGCTGGATGCGCCGCTCCCGCTCCTGGGTGTCCAGGGGCTCCACCAGACCGGTGATGTCCTTGAGCAGCAGCGTCACATCCTCGGGCTTATAGGTACCAAACATCGCTTCCCCTCCGCACATAGTAGATTTTCTCCGTCCCGTACGCCGTCAGCGCTCCCGTGAGAGCCGCCAGGGCGTCCGTGTCCTGCCGGGGCGTGTCCGACACCACCACCGCCGCGTCGTAACGGTCCAGATCGTAGAGGTAGGTGGTCCGCGCCGGATCGTAGAAGCTGGGGAGCTTCACCCCGCAGCGGATGGGGTAGCCGGGCCGATCGCAAACACCGATGGGGCTGCGGGTGGTGGCATGGCAGCGGACGGTATAGCCCCGCCGCTCCAGCTCCGCTCCCAGCACCAGGGCCGGGTACATGCACTCCTCCGTGCCCAGCACCAGCACCCGCCCCGCCGCCGGGAGAGCCAGCTCCTCCGCCGCCACTTGGGCCGCCTGGCCGCACTGGCCGGCGTAGGTCCCCATCTCCACGCCCCGCCGGGGATCGCCTGTCTCCGGGCCGGGCAGGGCGCGGTGATGAAATGTCCCCTCCGCCGGCGTTGCCGCCCGGGCCTCCTCCACGGCGATATCCGCCACCGCCGCCGTGTAATCCTGCTGGGGTAGCTTCACCAGATACTCACAGCAAATGCCCGCCTGGCGCAAAAGCGCCTCATCCTCCGGCGAGACCCGGTTGAGGATGGACGCCGCCACCAGCGTCTTTTCCCCCAGGGCGGGATACCGCTCCCGGAGCCGGGCGATCATGTTGCGCAGAGTCTTTCCCGTGGAGATCTCGTCATCGAGAAAAATGACCGTGTCCGTCCGGGCAAGATACGCCTCCAGATGATCGGCGCACAGGGTCTGCTCCACCGCGTGGCTGTGCTCCTCGCAAAAGGAGATCCAGTGCTCACCCGGGGAAAAGGGCTCCCGGGTGGTATGCAGGTAGACGCACCCCTCCCCCAGGCACCGGGCCGCAGCGGCGCCGATGGCCGTGGCGGTCTCCGCAAAGCCCACCACCAGCGACGCGCCGGGATACCGCTCCGCCAGCTGGTGCCCCAGGGCCTCCATCATCTCCAGCGCCGCCGCGGGGCTCACGGGCAGGTGCTTTGCCTGCAGGGGGTTGACCAGCAGGTAGGCGCGCTTGGCGTTGCGGTACCGCCTGGCCAGGCGCAGGGTGTTTTCTTGGGTATAGATCGGCATTGCCTCGCTCCTTTGTATCCGGGCGGCCCTCAGTACGCCGCCCGCTTTTTTCCGGCGGCGAAGCCGAACACGGTCCCGCACACGCCGCCGACGATATGCATGAGATTGGCCACGCTGTCCCGGACGAACAGCATGGAATAGACCTCCTGGCCCAGATACAGCACGCCCACCAGGATCAGCGTCAGGGGGATCTTCCCCTCCTTCATGCCCGCAAGGGACGAGAGCATGATGAGCATGAACACGATGCCGCTGGCCCCCAGCAGGGCGCTTTCGGGAAAGAGGACAAACTGCAAAAGGCCGGACGCCAGCGCCGTCAGGACGATGGCCTCCAGCAGCATCCGGCTGCCGTACTTTTCCTCAATGGGCGGGCCCACCACCAGCAAAAGCAGCATGTTGCCGAGGAAGTGTTCCCATCCCGCATGGCCCAGCACATGGCCCACCAGCCGCACATAGGTCAAGGGACTGGTCAGCGGCGCGCGGTATACGGAAAACAGCGCCGCCGTGGTGACGCCGCCGGTGAGATAGTCCAGCACCAGCGCCGCCAGGGAGAGGAAGAAAAAGCTCAGGATCACAGGGGAGTTGTACTGCAGTTTTTTCATGGATCCCACCTCTTTGTCTAGTGGAAGGGTTCCCCAAAACTGCGTTTTGGGGAACCCCTTTTTCTTACTTTCCGCTGCCGGTAATGGCCTTGCGCACCAGATCCACCGGGATCATGGTCACCGCCAGGACCGCCACCACGCCCCAGCCGGCAAGGCCGAAGGGCACGCAGCTGAACATGCTGCTGATCCATCCGAACACGCTGACGGGGATCAGGCTTGCGTTGACGATAAACGCCTGCACCAGCATGATGGTGAGAAACACCTTCATAAAGCCGGTGTTCTCGCCCAGGCCCTTGAAGATGGCAAAGCCCTCGTCGCGGACATTGAAGCCGTTGAACAGGGCGCTCCAGATAAAGAGCACGAAGTAAGCCGTGAGCTTCTGCTCGGTGCTGGCAAAGAACTGGTCGAAAAACGGTGCCTTCAGGAAGAAGAAGCTCAGCGCCGTGAGCCACAGGCCCATAATGACGATCTGGGTCATCATGGGACGGCTGACGATGCTCTCGTCCCGGCGGCGGGGCTTCTCACTCATATACCGCTCCCGGGCAGGCTCGTTGCCCAGCATGATGGCGCCCAGGCCGTCCATCACCAGGTTGACGAACAGCAGATGGGTGACCTTCAGCGGCTCCTCCACGCCGAAGAACGGCGCGATGGCGCTGACCACCACAGCGGCCACGTTGATGACCAGCTGGAACTTGCAGAACTTCAGGATGTTGTGATAGATGGTGCGGCCGTACCAGATGGCGTCCTTGATGGACCTGAAGTTGTCGTCCAGAATGACGATCTTGCCGGCCTCCTTGGCGGCCTCGGTACCGCTGCCCATGGCAAAGCCCACGTCGGCCCGCTTCAATGCGGGGGAGTCGTTGACGCCGTCGCCGGTCATGCCCACCACCAGGTTCATCTCCTGGCAAAGGCGCACCATACGGGACTTGTCGGTGGGCAGGGCACGGGCGATGACCCGGATGCGGGGGATGATGCTCTTGACTTCCTCGTCGCTGAGCTCACCCAGCTGGGCAGAGGTCAGCGCCACCTCGTCCTCGGTCTTCAGAAGGCCCGCGTCCCGGGCGATGGCCACGGCGGTCTCCAGCCGGTCGCCGGTGATCATGACCACCTGGATGCCCGCGTGCTGCACGGCGGCGATGGCCTCCCGTGCCTCGGGGCGCACATCGTCCCGGATGCCCACAAAGCCGATGATGACCGTGTCGGGGTTGATGGTGTTTTCCGTCAGGGGGCTGGAGGAGTAGCCGAAGGCCAGCACACGCATGGAACGGCTGGCCAGCTCGTCGATCTTGGCGTTGAGCACATCGGGGTTGATGGCCCGCTCCTCGCCGCTCATGCTCAGGTACTTGCTGCTCACCGCCAGCAGCCGCTCCGGCGCGCCCTTGTAGAACGTGCGGCCCAGCTGATCCAGATAGGCCTGGCTGAACTTGTTGGCGGAGTTGAAGCCCTGGGCACTGCTGACCGTGTAGCTGCCCTCCAGCTGATGGAAAGTCTGGGCGCCCAGGAACTTCATGAGCGCCTGGTCCGTGGCGTTGCCGCCGATGACCCGGCCCTCGGCGTCAAACATGGACTGGGTGTTCTTGCCGATGGCAAGGTCCACCAGGCCCTTGATCTTGCCGTGCTGGGAAAGCTCGCTTAAGGGAATGGTGATGCCGTCGGCGGTGAAGAACTCCACCACCTCCAGATGGCCCTTGGTGATGGTGCCGGTCTTATCGCTGAAAAGGATGTTCAAAGAGCCCGCGGTCTCGATGCCCTCCGCCTTGCGCACCAGCACGTTGTGGTCCAGCATCTTGCTGGTGTTCTGCATGAGCACCAGGGAGATCATCAGCGGCAGGCCCTCCGGCACAGCGCACACGATGATGACCACGGCCAAAGACACCGCCTCGATCACGCCCTTGACGATCTCCGTGGCGCCGAGGGCCGCGTAGGCGCCGAAGCCGCCGGCGGAGAGGATGAAGTAGCCCATGTACATCACCGCGATGACCACGGCGCCGATGTAGCCGAACTTGGAGATCATGCCCGCCAGCTTGGCGAGCTTCACCTTCAGGGGAGAGTCCGGCTCGTCGTCCTGCATCTCCTCTGCCATTTTGCCCATCATGGTGGAAAGGCCCACCTTCTGCACGTCCATGACGCCTTCGCCGTCAAAGAGCACCGCGCCGCGGAACAATGAGTGCTTGTCCACAAAGGTGTCGCCGGTGATCTCCTCCGCCAGGCGCATCTCGCCCTCGGCGGCGGTCTTTTTGCACTCCTCCGCCTCGCCGTTGAGGGCGGAGTTGTCCACTTTCAGGCTGCCGTGGACCAGGATGCCGTCGGCGGGGATCTTGTCGCCCGCCTGGAGCAGCACCTTGTCGCCCACCACCACGTCATCCACGTCGATGACGGTGATGACGCCGTTGCGGTAGACCTTGCACTGCTCCTTTTTCGTGCTGTCTTTCAGCTGGCGGTATTTCGTGTCGCTGGCCACGCCGGTCTTGGCCGACACAAACGCCACGATCAGCACGGCCACGATGGTGCCCACCGGCTCGTAGATATCCGCGTAGCCGAACAGGCACATGACGATCATCAGCGCCGCGATGGCCAGCAGGATGCGGATCATGGGGTCGCCGAAGGTCTCTTTGAACTCCGCCCAGAATGTGGTGGGCTCGGAGTCGGGGATCTGGTTACTGCCGTATTTTGCTCTGGATTCAGCGACTTCCTTGTCGCTCAGGCCGTTAAAATGCATGGATCTGTTCTCCTTCAAAAGGCCGGGAAAAGGCGGCGCCGGACGCCGCCTTCTCCCGGGATATGCTGCGTCCCGCGTTGGGGACGCAGGGTCGTTTGGGGTGGTCTCAGATGTAACGTCTGCTCAGCTCGCCAAGGCCGGGGTCCTTGGTGGCCTGGCCGATGGCGTTGAACTTCCACTCGCCGTTGTGGCGGTACACCTCGCCGAAGATCATGGCGGTCATGTCGTCATAGTTATCAGACAGGTTGTACCGGCACAGCTCCTGGTTGTTCCGGGCGTCCACGATGCGGATGAACGCGTTGCGGATCATGCCGAAGTGCTGCTTGCGGGCCATGGCCTGGTAGATGTTGACCACCATGACGATGCGGTCATACTCCGCCGGCACCCGGTCCAGCTCGATGACGATCTGCTCATCGTCGCCGGCGCCCGCGCCGGTGAGGTTGTCGCCCATGTGCTGCACGGCACCGGAGCGGTGACGCAGGTTGCCGAAATACACGATGTCGCCCTTATCCGTCAGCTTGCCGTTTTGCAGCAGCAGTGCAGACGCGTCGCAGTCGATGGACTGGGTGGGAGCGGAAAAAAGTCCCCCGAACAAGCCGCCGCCCCGCTGGGGCTGGGCCTCGTCCCAGCCAAGGCCCACGATCACACGGTTGAGGCCCTCTTTTCCCTCTTTGGAAAGGCTGACCTTCTGTCCTTTTTGCAGACTCACAGACATGGTTGTCTCCTCCTTACTTTCTTCCGGCCTTCCAGCGCATGCCCCAGTGAAACGCCTGGTCCAGCGCCTCGTGCCCCTTGTAGAACTGCACGATCTTCTCCACGCTGAAGGTCTCGTTATTGACGTTTTCCAGCAGCACCAGGCCGCACATGATGTCGCTGGAGTTGAAGCTGTCCATTTTCACGATCAGGTCCTCCGCTCCGGGGTAGCGGATGGTGACGGTGGCGTCCGCCTGCTGCCAGTTGGCCACGCCCTCATAGATGAAGGTGTACACCAGCACCCGCCGGATCTCGGCGATGCGGTTGCCGTCGATGCGCAGGTTCTCTCCCGTGGTGACGGCGCCGGTGCGGTCGTCCCCGTCCAGGGCGATATAGGGCGGCTCCTTCAATGAGCCGAAGGCGTTGCCCAGGGCCTGGACGGCGCCCTTGCGTCCGTTTTTCAGCTCATACAGGCACCCAAGGTCCAGGTCGATGCCCTTGCCGCCGCCCATCAAGCTGGCAAAAAAGCCCTGGTTGCGGGGACGGCTGTTCCAGTTCAGGTTCACCAGGATCTCACCCAGGCCCGTCCGCTCCTTCTTCTGCAGGTTGACCTTTTTGCCCTTTTCCAGACTGATGGCCATGGCCGCGCCTCCTTTTACTCCACGTCCACGCCGTAGTTGGCGCACAAAGCCGCCAGGCCGCCCTGGTAGCCGCTGCCGATGGCGTTGAATTTCCACTCGCCGTTGTGGCGGTACAGCTCGCCGAACACGGCCGCCGTCTCGATGGAGAAGTCCTCGCCCAGGTCATAGCGCAGGATCTCCTGGCCCTTGGCCTCGTCCACGATGCGAATGAAGGCGTTGGCCACCTGGCCGAAGTTCTGGCGCCGCTCGTCCGCCTCGTAGATGGTCACGGTGAAGGCGATGTGGCTGATGTTCTCCGGCACCCGGGCAAGATCGATCTTGATCTGCTCGTCGTCGCCGTCCCCGGCGCCGGTGAGGTTATCGCCCAGGTGCTCCACGGCGCCGCTGGGATGACGGAGGTTGCCGTAGAACACGAAGTCCTCGGCCCGGGTGACCTTCCCGTTATCTCCCAGCAAAAACGCGGCGGTATCCAGGTCAAAGTCCCCGCCGGTATCAAAGGCGTTCACGTCCCAGCCCAGGCCCACGACTACCCGGCTCAATCCGGGATTATCCTTGGAAAGGCTGACTTTCTGTCCCTTTTTCAAACTGATCGGCATACTCTTTTTCCTCCTCAGGCAACTTCAATTCCGTAGTGACCGCACAGCGCCGCCAGGCCGCCCTGGAAGCCGCTGCCGATGGCATTGAACTTCCACTCGCCGTTGTGGCGGTACAGCTCGCCCACCACGATGGCGGTCTCGATGGAGAAGTCCTCGCCCAGGTCATAGCGGATCAGGTCGGTGCCGGTGACCAGGTCCTGAATGTGGATGTAGGCGTTGGACACCTGGCCGAAGTTCTGGTGGCGGCTCTCGGCATCGTAGATGGTGACAGTGAAGGCGATGCGCTCCACGTTGGCGGGCACCTTGGAAAGCTCCACCACGATCTGCTCATCGTCGCCCTCGCCCTCGCCGGTGAGGTTGTCGCCCATGTGCTTGACGGAACCGCTGGTATGCGCCAGGTTCCCGTAAAACACGAATTCCTTCTCGGTGGGGCACTTGCCGTTTGCGCCTACCATGAACGCAGCGGCGTCCAGGTCGAAGGCCGCGCCGGAATCATAGGCGTTCACGTCCCAGCCAAGACCCACCACGATCTTGCTCAGGCCGGGATTTCCCTTGGTCAGATCTACTTTTTGTCCCTTGGTCAGATTGATCGGCATAACATTACCCTCCGTTTATGAAATTTTTGAAATCAGCTTACTTTTTGTCCGGCATGCTGTACTTGGCGTTGAAGTCGGCCTTGATGGCCTCCAGCCGCTTCTGGTCCTCCACGCGCTGCTTGCGGGCGTTTTCCTGGATCTGGCGGGTCTCGTCGATGCCGGAGACGATGGTCTGCCAGGTCTTTTCCAGCGTTTCGATCTTGATGGAGCTGCCCGAGGCCAGCCGGGCGGTCATCTTGGCCTGCTCGGCGGTGTTCTGGGCGTTGCGGATGAGCATTTCGTTGGTCTTGGCGTCCAGGGCGGACATGGCCTCCGCCTGGATGCGCTGGCGCTTGAGCATGATGGCCTGGGTCAGCGCCTGCTTGAACACCGGCAGCGTGATGATGAACGCGGAGTTGATCTTGCGCACCAGGTTCATGTTGCTGAACTGCATGGTCTTGATCATGGGGATGGCCTGCATGGCCACGCTCTCCGCCGTGCGCAGGTCCTGGGTGCGCTGCTCCAGCATCATCAGCGCCTGGTTGAGGGTGGTCAGCTCAAACTGGATGGAGTTGTCGCCGGTGGCCTCCAGATCCGCCTGGCGCTGGGCGATGTACGCCTCCAGCTCCCGGCAGCCCTGCTCGCCGGCCAGGATGTACATGACCAGCTCGTGATAGTAGTTCACGTTGGCCTGGAACATCTCCTCCAGCTTGCGGTTGGACTGCTTGATCTCCGTCTCGTACTGCTTGAGCTGGACGTAGATCTTGTCCACCTCCTCGCCCATGGTGTGGTACTTGGCCAGGATCTTGTCCAGCTGCTTGCGCAGATTGCCGAAAAGTTTGCCGAACAATCCGGGATTGTCCTTGATCTCCTCGATATCGAACTTGTCCATGATCTTGGCCAGGGTGGCCAGCATGGCGCTGGAGTCGTCCAGCTGGGAGAGGTTCATGCTGTTCAAGACCACGTCGGAGCACTTGGAGATCTCCTCCGCGGCGCCGGAGCCGAAAGACACGATGGACTCCAGATTGTAGACCTCCAGCTGGCTGGCCAGCCGGTCCACCTCGGGAGAATTGGTCAGTGTCGCATTCATCTGGGCCCGGTCGGCCACAATGTCATACTGCTGGTAATCCTCCTGCTCTTCCCGGGCGGGGTTCTGTGCCTGGATGGCGCCGGGGGCAGGTCTGCTGAAATCCAATCCCATGGTCAAAAACTCCTTCCAAATAGTTTTCTGATCGAGTGCAGGCCGCCCTCCTGCAATGTATCGAAATTGGGAGCGGCCAGGTCGTATAGATACTCGCCCAGCTGGTGCTCATTGGCGAAGGGACCGTTGAAATACTTTTCGATGCACTGATAGCCGGTGGGCACGAAAAACACGATGTCAAAGCCCACCAGATTCAAAAAGGCCACCAGGATGCTGTCCTCCAGGGAGAGGAGCTTTTCCGTGGTGTTCACCACGATGAGCTTGGGGTTCTTTTTCGTGAAGTCAAACTTCTGGATCAGCCGCAAAAGCTCACGGTTCAGATTCAGCACCGTGGCGACGATGGTGTACTCCGTGCCGTTTTCATAGGTGCCGGCGATGATCCGCCGCTCCAGCAGCAGCGCCAGCTTATCCAGCAGATACTCCTGGATGGCGGGCCGCAAAATACCGTAGGGATACGCCTTGTGGCTTTTGATCTTGTCCCGCCGCAGACGCCCGTTTTGCAAGAACTGGGTGGCAAAGGGCTTCATGGGGTTTTCATCCAGTCCCGTCAGGTACGGTACGGAGCGGATCACCAGGGTGTCCGGCGTGATGAGCTTTTTGATGTCCAGCCAGTACTGGGCCGTCTGGCCGTCCTTGACGCCGCAGACCTTCTCCAGCAGCACCGGCATGGTGACCGTGTCTCCCTGGACGCCAAAATTGGGCCGATACTTCAGCTCCTGATCCCACAAAATGGAGATCTCCTCGTACATGGCCCGCAGCGTCACCGTCTCCGCCTTGGCGTACTGCTGGGTACGGTAAAGCCCCGTGTCCTGGTACATGAGCGTGTCCAGCTCCCGCTCGGCCTGGTAGGCCGCCGTGCTCACCCGGGTCTGGGCCTGGGGGAAGGCGTCCATGGGGACCGTGGCCTCACAGCGAAGTTCCAGCAGCGCCTCGTCCCGCAGCACCGACGAAGTCCCGCCGCCGGGCATCAGCACCAGCACGTCCACCGGCAGCCGGGCAAGCATTCGCACGAACAGCGCCTCCGCCGCCGTGGTGCAGCCCTCGCCGAAGAGGATGAACACCGGCACCTGGGGCGCCTTCCAGTCGGAAAACAGCTCCCGCTGATACCGCGCCAGCCACGCCAGCAGATATACGGCCTTGTTTGTCAGCTTGTTGATGCTCTGCTCCGGGGCGACCGCCTCTTCCAGCAGCAGGTCCAAAAAGGCCTTGACCATGAGCCGGTGGAGCTCCTCCCCCGCCGGGCTCTGGATGTTCCTGGAAAGCGTTGCGGCCAGCTGCTCCACATTGGCGCAGTTCTGGCGGCGGACGGCGGCGATCTCCTCAGGCGTGGGCGGCGGGAGTTTCCCGTCCACGATGCATACCTTCCGCCCTTCCGCCCGCAGCCGCTGGTAAAGGGCAAACAGGTCGCTTGCGTAGGTCAGCTTGTCCGCCGCGCCGTACTGGGCGATAAATGCATTATAGAAAAGGGCGGGATCGCTGCCCCGCTGCCGGGGGTCCACCGCCGCCTGCTCCAGCTCCGCCCTTTCCATCCAGGCGTTGGTGCACACGGTATGCTCCGGTGCCGGGCCGTACAGCCGCCGCTGGTTCTCCCGGCGGTTCAGCTCCGCCTGGACAGCTTTCAGATTAAATGTATCGGGAATGGCCCCGGCGCCCGCCGGATGGTACAGGATCGACCACTCCGACGCCGGGTCCAGCTTCTGGTACGAGGCCTCGCCGCCCCGTTCCAGCACCACGATGTCCGCCCCTGCCCGGGACAGCACCGTCAAAAGCTGCAGCTCGTAGCCGCTGATATCCCCGTCATAGAGGATCTTGGGAACATCCTCCGCCCCCAGGCGGCCCACGATACGCTCAAACTTATAGTAGAGCCAGCACATGTACTTGGTGTAGGCGTTGCGCAGGATGCTCTCCGTCTTGCCCCGCCGCTGCAGATCCTGCAAGGTGGCATCCATGGCGGCAGCCACCGCACCTCGCTGTCCGTCCGACATGCGGGGCAGCCACGATCGCAGCCGCTGGTCCAAAAATGCCCGGTCCGGCCGGAAGTCTGTGCCCAGCATCTCCGAAAAATAGGCCAGCTGGTTCACATCCGGGTTGGGGATGCGCCCGTCCACAATGACGCCGTTTTTGCGGGCAGCGTCATAGTACTCCCGGATGAATGCCTGCGTCTCGCCGTCCAGGCCGTCGATCCGGCAGAAAAAGACGCTTTGCCCCTGCCGCCGGGAGAGGGGGAGAAAATAGTCATTCAGTTTTTCAAACCGTCCGAATGTAAACATAATGACCGTCTTTCTTTTCCAGCATGGTTTTTTCCACATTATAATGCCGCCGGGCATTTCTTTGCAAGCGCCAAATAGGGTCTTTGGCGGCAGAGCAGCGCTTTTTCCGCCCATTTTGCCCGTTTTTCAATCTGCTGGTTTTCCTTTTTTGCTTTTTGTGCTATAATTTGTTCCGCTGTTAAATTTTTGTGTCCAAACGTATTGATTCATTCTTCATACAAAAGAGGTTTCCAAATGACGCACGAACTGAGCGGCTACGCGGTAGGGCCCCTGCTCTACTGTCCGGCCAATGCCCACGGCTCCATTGCCGACGCTTTGAAAAACGAGCACTATCCCAAGCCGTTCTCCCTGGCCTTCTGCCTGGAGGACACAGTCCGGTCCGACGCGGTGGCCCAGGCGGAGCAGATGCTCTTCCAGACGCTGGAGCGGATCTGCGCGGCCCGGGCGGAGGCGGACTTCTATCTTCCCCTCATCTTCATCCGGGTGCGCTCCCCCCGGCAGCTCTGCCGCCTGGCTCAGGCGTATCGCCCCTACGCCTCCATCCTCGCCGGGTTCATCCTGCCCAAGTTCTTCATTGAAAACTGCGAGGATTACCTGCGCGCCATCGAGGACGTCCGCCGTCAGGGGCTGGACTACTATTATATGCCCATCTTCGAGTCGCCGTCCATGATCGATCTGCATACCCGCTACGCCCATCTCCATCAGGTGAAAAGCGCACTGGAGAGTGTGTCCGACCGGATCCTGAACATCCGGGTGGGCGGCAACGACCTCTCCCACGCCTTTGGCCTCAGGCGCCGGGTGAGCAACACCATCTACGATGTCAAGCCCGTGGCGGATCTGCTGGTGGACATCGTCACCACCTTTGCCACGCAGTACGTGGTCTCCGGTCCCGTGTGGGAATATTACAGCGGCCCCGGCTGGGACACGGGCCTGCGCCGGGAGCTGGAGCTGGACCTGATGAGCGGCTTTGTGGGCAAGACGGTGATCCACCCCAATCAGATCCCGGTGGTCAACGAGATGCTCCAGGTCTCCCCGGAGGACTACGCCGACGCCCGGGCCATTCTGGGCTGGGACGGCACGGACGGGCACCTGGTGAGCGCCAGCGCCTCCGCCACCCGCATGAACGAGTACAACACCCATTTCCGCTGGGCAGAGCGCGTGGCGCATCTGGCCCGGTACTACGGCGTCCGCCCCCGGTAACGGCGGAGAAAGGGGGATCCTCATGGAAAAAACGAAGCATCGGCGGACCAGGCCCCGCCGCTCCCGGCTGACCCGTGTGCAAAAGGTTTTGCTGACGGTGGCCGTGCTGCTGGCCGTAGCCGTGGCGGTGACGGCCGCGTATAAAAAGCTGTTCATCCAGCCGGAGCTCCCCCAGGAGGACGCCGCGGCCCAGATCGACTGGGGCGACGGCATCCAGCCCAAGGCCGGCGGCGCACGCAAAAGCGACGCCTATTACACCGTGCTCATTCTGGGACGGGACACAGGCGGCGGCGGGAATACGGACACCATGCTTCTGGCCAGCTACGACGTGACGAACCAGAAGGCCGCCGTCATGTCCATCCCCCGGGACACCATGGTCAACGTCTCCTGGGACGTGAAGAAGATCAACTCCGTCTATAACACCAATGGCTGCGGTGACGAGGGCATCCAGGCCCTCTACAAGGAGATCAGCCAGCTGGTAGGCTTCGCCCCGGACTACCAGGTGGTTCTGGAGTGGGAGGCCGCGGGCAAGATCGTGGACGCCATGGGCGGCGTCTGGTTCGACGTGCCCTACACCATGGATTACCACGACCCGCTGCAAGACCTGGTGATCGAGCAGGAAAAGGGCTATCGCCTGCTTTCCGGCGACGACGCCATGCAGGTGATCCGCTGGCGGAAAAACGACAAGACCAGCCCCTACGGCTATCATAACGGCATCGGCGACGCCGGCCGCATGGAGGTGCAGCAAAACTTCCTCAAGGCCGTCATGGAGCAGATGATGCAGCCGGCCAATGTGCTGCACCTTTCCGAGCTGGCAGGCGTATTCCAGGAGTCCGTCGAAACGGATCTGACCCTCCAGAACATCCTCTGGTTCGGCAAGCAGGCCTTTTCCGGCGGTCTGAGTCTGGACAACGTCACCTTTTTGACCATGCCCTGGAAGGGCGCCGAGGCGTACAGTTACGGCTACGGAGACTATTTGGAGTATGTGGTGCCCATTCCCGACCAGCTGCTGGAGATCGTGAACACCCAGCTCAGCCCCTTTCAGGAGACGTTCGTCCTCAGCGACCTGGATATCATGTCCGTCAATGCCGACGGCTCCCTCTCCTCCTCCACCGGACACCTGGAGGATGCCCGTGCCGCCGCGCCGGTGACCGTGTCCTCCACTCCCGCGGACACGGCGCAGACCCCGGAGGAAACGCCCCAGATGCCGGAGGAGGAAGTGCCCCAGGCCCCCGACTCGTCGGACAATACTTCCTCCGGCTCTTCGGGTCCTTCCCAGCCCGCCGGGGGCTCTTCTCAGTCCTCCAACTCGTCCGGCAGTTCCTCCGGTTCTTCCCAGTCCTCCGGTTCCTCCGGCAGTTCCTCCGGTTCCTCCCAGTCCTCCGGCAGCTCCTCCGGTTCCTCCCAGTCCTCCGGCGGCGGGACGACAGGCGAATCCGGTACAGGCGGGACTCCTGCCGCTCCCCCGGAAGAGGAGACAGGCGGCGGCTTTGTTCTCATCGACCCCGCATCATAATGCCATCTTCCCCTGCTTTCAGGGCCTCCGGCAGTGCCGGAGGCCCTTCGCTTTTATGAAAGGGGCGCCGGACGGGAGTTCCGCCCGGCGCCCCTTTCTCTGTTGGTTCAGGGCTCCACATGCTCCGCGATACGCACCAGCGTATCCAGGTCCATGGCACCCTGAAGCCGGAAGAAGACGCCTGCTTCCTCGTCCTCCCACATAAGGGTGCTCATGACCTTGGAGTTGGTGCCGGGGATGGTGCCCGTGGAGATGACCACATTGCCCACTTCCACCGTATTGCCCTCCATAGGCCTCGTAGAGCACGGCGAACCGTTTCCGGTCCTCCTCCGTGCTCAGCATGGCCAGGTACATCGTCAGCAATGTGACCGCCTCCCGTTCAAATTCTAAAATTTCTCTGCTCTAACAACGACCGTACCGCCCTCCGTGTCTCACGGGGCGCGATTTTTTTATCCGGCACTTTGTTTCCGCGCCCTGCCGGGGATCCGCTTTGCAAAAAAGGGAGCCGGACGGGTGATCCGTCCGGCTCCCTTTTTGCGTCAGGCTCAAAGATCCCCAAACATTTTCTTCAGTTCTTCAATGTACCGCCGTGTCAGCGGATGCAGCTCCTGCTTTTTCCGGGTGACATAGTAGTGGGCCAGCACGCAGTCCTCCCCTTTGAGGGGGATGGAGGAAAAGCGATAGTGCTCCGGGTGGCGCCACCGGGTGGAGCTGATGAAAAAGCCGTCCGTATGGGCCACGATGTCCTGGCTGGCGGCACTGTCATTGATGGAGATCACGCACTTGGGCGGCGTTTGGAACAGCTCCTGAATGGACTGGGAGGAGTCGTCGTAAAATTTGCCGAAGTTCTCCTGATTCTCCGCGATCACATAGGGGTAATCGGTGATGTGATCCTCCAGAGGCCGGGGCGCGCCCTCCTCCAGCGCCGGATGGTCATCCCGCATGACGATACTGATATGGCTCTCTCCCAGCAGTCCGTAATCCAGATTTTTCACGCTGCACAGCCGGGCGATCCGCTGCTGGTGGGATTTCATTAAAAAAACCACTCCCAGATCGGAGCGGCAGTCCTGCACATCGTCCAGCACGTCGTTGAACGACTGCTTTTTCAGTCGGATATAGATCGGCCCTCCATATCCATTGGCAATATGCGGCCAGAGCTTTGTTATGGGGTAGCTGAGGAAGTAGGAGCGCATGGACGAGACGCTGAAATACTCCTTGCGGAAGTGACTGGTGGCATACAGCTGCTCCACGAAGTCCTTCTTGTCCATGATCTCCTTGGCATAGCTGAGGAACTCCCGCCCCTCCTCCGTGACGGACACGCCTTTTTTCGTCCGCAGGAAAATCCGGATGCCCAGTTCCTCCTCCAGCGCTTTGATGCTGTTGCTGACATTGCTCTGGGATGTATACAGTTTCTCGGCGGCCTTATTGATGGACTCGCATTTGGCCACCTCCACCACAAAGCTCAGCTGCTGAAATGTCATAACGCCCTCCTAGGTAAAGCCGGGGACGGACGGGCACGGCGGCGCGGCGATTTGGAATAAATATACATTTTATCCAAATCGTCCCCGTTTCGCACTTTTCGGCGGGCCGGCTGCGTCCAAGACCGGCTGCATCCCCCGCGCCCGAAGGTCCATATCAAATCCATATAATTACTAATGAAAATAACATATAAGCGCCTTTGTTGTCAATGTGCTACAATAAAAGACAAGAATCCACAGCCCAAAAACACCGTGGTTTTTCCACCATTCCGGCGGGATTTTCCCACGCCGGGCGTCTTTTTGCATAATGTGTATATTGCTGTATGCATAAAGCGCGCCGGCCACCGTCCTGCCGCACAATGGGACGGCGGGGATCTCGTCTTCAGGGCCCCGCGGACGCATTTCCGGTCGAGCCGCAACCAAATGAACGGAGGGAATTCAAATGTTGAAATTTGCAATCATCGGCGCCGGCGCCGGCGGTCAGAGCATGGCTGCCATCCTGACCAGTCAGGGACACAGCGCAAAGCTGTATGACATCGACAAGGAGAAGATCCGCCTTTTGAAAGAGCGCGGAACGATCCGGGTCTCCGGCGTGATCGAATGTGAGGCCGCCCCGGAGGTCATCACCGACAGCATGGAAGAGGTCATGACGGACGTGGACGTGGTGATGGTCGTCTCCACCACCGACGCTCACCGGAGCATTGCCCTGGCGTGCAAGCCCTACCTCAAGGACGGCCAGATCTTCATGCTCAACCCCGGACACTGCGGCGGCGCGCTGGAGGTGGCCAACATCCTGCGGGGTGAGGACGGCTGCGGCAAGGATCTCATCATTGCGGAGGCCGGCGACCTGATGTACGGCTGCCGCAGCTACGAGGTGGGCAATATTCTGCACACCGGATTGAAGGTGCACGTGCCCGTGGCCACGCTGCCTACCAGCGATGTGGGCCGCCTGCTGGACGTGCTGGGTCCCATCTTCCCCTGCCTCCAGCCCGCGGCCAACGTGCTGGAGACCGGCTTTGAAGGTGCCGGCGCCATGCTGCACCCCATTCCCAGCCTGATGAACGTGAACAAAATGGACCTGGGTCAAAGCTACGATTACTACATGGAGGGCATCACGCCCCATGTGGCCGACATCATCTCCGCCTGCGACAAGGAGCGTGTGGCCGTGTGCCGGGCGCTGGGCGTGGACGCCCTGGCCCTGGGCGACATGCTGGTCAAGACCTACAAGCTGGAGCCCAAGGAGACGCTGTACGATCTGATCCAGAGCATCGACTCCTACCGGGCGCTGCGCAACCCCACCAACACCCGTCACCGCTTCATCGTGGAGGACACCATGTGCGGCCTGGTGCCTCTGGCCTCCGTGGGCCACGCCCTGGGCATCCCCACCCCCATGATGGACGCCTTCGTCAACATCGCCAGTGCCGTTTGCGGCCGGAACTTCTGGGAGGAGGGCCGCACGGCGGAAAAGCTGGGCTTTGCCGGAAAGACCCTGGACGAGATCCAGGCAATGGTCCGCTGAGGCCCGGGAGGAACACGGCATGAATGTTCTGGACGCCATGCAGGCGCGCAGGAGCGTGCGCCGGTACCTGCCCAAGCCCGTGGAGGAGGAAAAGCTCCAAAAGGTGCTGGAGGCGGTCCGCCTGACCCCCTCCCGGCACAACGAGCAGAACATCCGGGTGATCGTGGTGCAGGACCCCCAGCGCAAGCACGACCTCCGCACCCAGGCCAACACCCAGGAAATGGTGGAGCAGGCCGGCGCGGTGCTGGTGCTGTGCGCCACCGACCAAACGGACTTCGTCATGCCCTGCGGGCAATACGGATATGTAGTGGACCTGTCCCTGGCCACGGGCTTCGTGCTGCTGGAGGCCGCTGAGCAGGGGCTGGACACCTGCATCGTCTGCGCGTTTGAGGAAAGCGCCGTCAAAAAAGTGCTGGAGATCCCGGACCACGTCCGGGTGGTCTCCATGGTCGTACTGGGATATGGGGACGATCCCTCTCCCCGCAAGGAGAAAAAGCCCCTGGAATCGCTCGTTTGCCGGGAGCGATTTTGATATGGCAGTACCCGACTGTGCTTCGGTATTGTAAAAAATCAAAAAGGAGAAGAGATGTATGAAAAAGAAGCTATCGAAGATCCTTGCCGCGATCCTTTGTGTCTGCACGCTGACCGCCTGCGGCAGCGGCGGCCAGGAGGCTGCGCCGGAGGAGGAGTCCGCCGCAAAGGATACCCTCACCATTGCCACCCAGGCCGACATGGGTGATAAGGACCCCATCAACGGCATCACCACCAATGACACCATCAAGATCAAGGCTCAGGTCTACGAAACGCTGATCGAGCGCACCGTTCCCGAGCAGGAGTACAAGCCTCTGCTGGCTGAGAGCTGGGAGTTCAACGACGACGCCACGGAGCTGACCATCACTCTGCGGGAGGGCATCACCACCCACAACGGTGAGACGCTGACCTCTGAGGACTGCCTCTTCTCCCTGGGTCTGCTGCGGGAGAGCGCCAACAAGTCCGTCACCGACCACATGGATCTGGAAAACAGCTACGCTGTGGATGACCGGACCTTCGTCATCGTCATGGACGAGCCCTACATGCCCGTCATCGCCAATCTGTCCTACCCCACCTGCGTCATGGTCAGCAAGAAGGGCTATGAAGAGGGCAACGGCGACTGGGCCAACATGGACATCGGCACCGGCCCCTACACCTGGGGCGAGTGGTCCATCGGCAGCAGCGTGAAGCTGACCGGCTTTGACAACTACTACGTGGAAGGCCAGCCCGCCATCAAGAACGTGGAGTTCAAGGTCATCTCCGAGGACGGCAACCGCTACATCGAAGTGGAGACCGGCGGCGCCGACCTGTGCTACAACCTCTCCGGCGTGGACATCGAGGCCGCCTCCAACAACCCGGACGTGGAAGTGTTCCGCGAGTACACCATGGATAACTGCTACCTGGGCTTCAACCTGCGCGAAGAGCCCTTCAACGACGTGCGCGTGCGCCAGGCCATCGCCCATGCGCTGGACATCGAGGGCGCCTGGAACGTGTGCATGGACGGCGTGGGCCAGCCCGCCCAGGGTCTGCTGCCCGACAACATCACCGACTCCATCGCCAAGACCGACTCTCCCTATCACGTGGACTATCCTGTCTATGAGTACAACCTGGACAAGGCCAGAGAGCTGCTGGCTGAGGCCGGCTATCCCGACGGCTTCTCCTGCCGCTATCACGTGGGCCACATGGCGGTCCGCCAGGCCTACGGTGAGTTCTTCGCCAACGCCCTGGCCCAGATCGGCATCGATGTAGAGATCGTGGCTCTGGACGCCGCCACCAACTCCCAGGCTCTGAAGGTGGAGCACAACTTTGACATCTACACCTGGGGCATCGCCGCCACCAACGGCGACATCGACTTTGCCAACCGCTTCTTCTACACCGACAATGCCAACAACATCTTCGGTTACAGCGATCCCGAGATGGACGAGATGATCGCCGCCGCCGCCATGGAGAGCGACAGCGCCAAGCGCAGCGAGATGAACGCCGCCATCCAGCAGAAGGCGCTGGACGAGTGCATCATCGTTTCCATCTACCAGCAGGAGGATATCCACTGCCATTCCGCCAGCCTGGAAGGCTTCCGCAACGGCGCCTATCAGGCTCCCCTGCTGAAGTACTGCTACTTCGCGTAATCCCTGGTTCCTCTGTGAGCTGATCCAAAGCGGGGCCGGAGAGGGGCGGATGATCCCATGTATCGTTCGCCTCTCCCGGCCTTCCATATCACGACTGTACCTATGCGGGAAATCCACTTCGGTTCCCGCGACGCTTGAATGAGGGAAACTATGCTGAAATATATCATTAAACGGCTGTTGTGGATCATCCCGGTTTTGTTTGGCGTGGCCATCGTTGTTTTCACCATTCTCTATTTCTCCCCCGGCGACCCGGCCTATCTGGCTCTGGGCGACAACGCCACGCCCGAGGCCGTGGAGGCCTACCGGGTCGAAATGGGGATCGACGGCACCTACTGGGAGCGGCTGGGCCGCCTGCTGACCGGCATGCTCCACGGTGATCTGGGTCTTTCTTTCCGCTCCAAAACGCCGGTCATGGACGAGCTGCTCGTCCGCTTCAAGGTCACCTTCAACATCTCCGCCTGGAGTATCGTACTGGGCATTATACTGGGAATATTCTTCGGCATCGTCTCAGCCCTGAAACAAAACAGCATCTGGGATACCCTGTCCACAGGCTGCGCCCTGTTCGGTATCTCCATGCCCATGTTCTGGCAGGGACTGATGCTGATTCTGATCTTTTCCGTCTGGCTGGACTGGCTGCCCGCCTCCGGCTACGGCACCTGGCAGCAGATGGTCATGCCGGTCATCGCCCTGGGTGTCAACTCCTCGGCCACCATCATGCGTACCACCCGCAGCTCCATGCTGGAGGTCATGCGCCAGGACTACATCCGCACCGCCAAGGCCAAGGGCCAGACCTACTGGGCCGTGGTGCTGCGCCACGCCCTGAAAAACGCCATGATCCCCATCGTCACGGTCATCGGACTGCAGATGGGCACGCTGCTGGCCGGCTCCATCGTCACGGAGGTCATTTTCTCCATCGCCGGTGTGGGCAAGTACTTGGTGGATTCCATGAACGCGCGGGACTATAACGCCGTGCAGGGCTGCGTGCTTTTGATCGCCTTCGTCTCCGCCATTTTGAACCTGATCGTGGATATCATCTACACCTTCATCGATCCCCGCATGAAAACCATGTACGCCAGCTCCAAAGGCGGCTTTTTGCGCGGGCTGTTCCACAAAAAGAAGAAGGAGGAGGCAGCAGCATGAGCAAGAGCAAAAAAGCCGCGAAGCACACCATGCTCTCCGAGATCTGGTGCCGGTTCCGCAAAAACCGGCAGGCCGTAGTGGGCCTGGTGGTCCTGGTCTTGTTCGTTTTGATCGCCATTTTCGCCGATGCGATCGCACCCTACGGCTTTGACGACCAGGACGCCTCCCGGGCACAGATCGCCCCGTGTGCGGAGTTCATCTTCGGAACGGACAACCTGGGCCGGGATGTGTTCAGCCGCATCATCTACGGCAGCCGCTACTCCCTGTCCATCGGCTTTTTGGCCGTGGGCATCTCCGTCATCACCGGCGGCTTCCTGGGCATCATCGCCGCCTATTACCCCAAGCTGGACAATATCATCATGCGCACCATGGACCTGTTCATGGCCATCCCCCAGATGCTGCTGGCCATGTGCATCGTCTCCGCTCTGGGCGGGAGCCTGTTCAACCTGATGCTGGCGGTCGGTCTTTCCTCCACGCCGAAATTCGCCCGGGTGGTGCGGGCCTCCGTGCTTTCCACACGGGAGCAGGAGTTCGTGGAGGCGGCCCGTGCCATCGGCGCCGGCAACCTGCGCATCATCTGGCACCACATCCTGCCCAACTCCATCTCTCCGCTGATCGTCCAGGCCACCCTGGCCATGGCCGGCGCCATCATCTCCGCCTCCGCCCTGAGCTTCCTGGGCTTCGGCATCCAGGCGCCGCAGCCGGAGTGGGGCGCCATGCTCTCTGCCGGCCGCAAGTACATCCGCACCCTGCCCTATCTGACCGTCATCCCCGGCCTTGCCATCATGGTGGTGGTATACGCGCTGAACGTGGTGGGCGACGGTCTGCGGGACTGCCTGGATCCCCGGCTGAAGAAGTGAGTGAGAAAAGGAGCGCAGTATGAGTGAGAATATATTGGAAGTCCAAGACCTGGAGATCCGCTACGTCACGGACGAAGAGACCGTCCGGGCGGTAAACGACATCTCCTTTTCCCTGAAAGAGGGCGAGAGCATCGGCCTGGTGGGCGAGACCGGTGCCGGCAAGACCACCACGGCCCTGGGCATCATGGGCCTGGTGCCCGATCCCCCCGGCGAGGTGGTGGGCGGCAGCATCGTCTTTGACGGGCAGGACCTTCTGAAGCTGCCCGAAAAGCAGATGCGGGAGATCCGGGGCGGTAAGATCTCCATGATCTTCCAGGACCCCATGACCTCTTTGACCCCCGTCATGACCGTGGGCGATCAGATCGCCGAGGTAGTACTGCTGCACAACAAGATGTCCAAGGCCCAGGCGAAAAAGCGGGCCATGGAAATGCTGGAGCAGGTGGGCATCCCCGGCAGCCGGTGCGACGACTACCCCCATCAGTTCTCCGGCGGCATGAAGCAGCGGGTGGTCATCGCCATCGCCCTGGCGTGCAGCCCCAAGCTGCTGATCGCCGACGAGCCCACCACGGCCCTGGACGTGACCATCCAGGCCCAGGTGCTGGAGCTGATGCGCAAGCTGAAGGAGACCTACAACACGTCCATGATCCTCATCACCCACGATCTGGGCGTGGTGGCCAAGATCTGCGACAAGGTGGCCGTGGTCTACGCCGGTGAGATCATCGAGACCGGCACCCTCAAGGAGATCTACACCGATAAGCGCCACCCCTACACCATCGGACTGTTCGATTCCCTGCCGGACATCGAAAACGACGCCTCCACCCTCAAGGTCATCCAGGGCTCCGTGCCGGACCCGTCCGACCTGCCTGACGGCTGCAAGTTCCACCCCAGGTGCCCGTATGCCACGGAGGCATGCAAAACCGGCCGTGTGCCCCTGACGCTGCTGGAGGGCACCCACATGGTCCGCTGCAACCGCTACCGCAACACGGAGGTTTGATATGGCAGAGATTTTAAGAGTCGAAGACCTGAAAAAATATTTCCAGACCCGCAAGGGCACGCTCCACGCCGTGGACGGAGTCACGTTCAGCGTCCAGGCCGGCAAGACCCTGGGCATCGTGGGCGAGTCCGGCTGCGGCAAGTCCACCCTGGGGCGGGTGATCCTGCACCTGCATGAGCGCACCTCCGGCAAGATCATCTTCAACGGCCAGGACATCTCCCAGGTGACCCCGGCCCAGCTCAAGGACCTGCGCCGGCAGATGCAGATCATCTTCCAGGACCCCTATGCCTCTTTGAACCCCCGCATGACCATCGGCGATATCATCGCCGAGCCTCTGAAGATCTACAAGGTCTGCCGGAGCAAGGAGGAGCTCCAGAAGAAGGTCCGGGACACCATGGACGTGGTGGGCCTGGCGGAGCGGACTTTCTACCTCTATCCCCATGAGCTGGACGGCGGCCGCCGCCAGCGGGTGGGCATCGCCCGGGCGCTGATCCTGGATCCCTCCCTCATCGTGTGCGACGAGCCGGTCTCCGCACTGGATGTGTCCATCCAGGCCCAGATCCTCAACCTGATGATGCAGCTGCAAAAAGAGCGGAACCTGACGTATCTGTTCATCACCCACAACCTGTCGGTGGTCAAGCACATCTCTGACGACATCACCGTCATGTACCTGGGCCAGATGGTGGAAAAGGCAGGCTCCTCCGAGATCTTCGCCCACCAGTACCACCCCTACACCAAGGCGCTCATCTCCGCCATCCCCCTGCCCAAATACGACGCGCCGGACAACCAGATCATCCTCAAGGGCGAGATCACCTCTCCCATCAACGTGACCAAGTCCTGCCGCTTCGCGCCCCGCTGCCCCTATGCCCGTCCGGAGTGCTTCAACTACGAGCCCCAGCTGCAGGAGGTCAGCAAGGACCATTTCGTCAAGTGTCACTTCGTCCGGGAGATCAACGGTCTGTGACCACCGCGCACCAAATACAGGGAGGTATTATGCAAGACTACGGATTTGACCGCTTTGAGAGCCGGGTGCCCTGGAACCAGACCAAATGGGACCCGGATGTGCTGGAGGAGAAGTTCGGCAGCAGCGACGTGCTGCCCGCCTGGATCGCGGACATGGACTTCAAGACCCCGCCCGTCGTCCAGGCCGCCGTCATGGAAGCGGCCCGGCACGGCATGTACGGCTACACCGGCGTCGGCAAGGATGTGATCCAGTCCTATCTGAACTGGCAGTCCCGCCGCAACGGCTGGCAGGGCCGGGAAGAATGGCTGCGCTTCACGCCGGGCGTGGTGTCGGCCATCAATCTGCTGCTGCTCTCCCAGACAGACCCCGGCGACGAGGTCTTGATCCAGCGCCCCGTGTACTACCCCTTCTTCCACTCCATCCGCCAGCAGGAGCGGACAGTGGTCAACAGCCCCCTGGTATACCGGGACGGCCGCTATGAGATCGACTTTGAGGACTTTGCCCGAAAGGCCGCCTCTCCCAAGTGCCGCGCCTTCATCCTGTGCAGTCCCCACAACCCGGTGGGGCGGGTGTTCACCGCCGAAGAGCTGCGCCGGCTGGGGGAGATCTGTCTGGAAAACGGCGTGTTCGTCATTGCCGACGAGATCCACAGCGACCTGATCTTCCCGGGCCGCCGGCACACGGTATTTGCGTCCTTGTCCGACGCCTTTGCCGAAAACTGCGCCGTCTGCCACGCCCCCTCCAAGACCTTCAATCTGGCAGGCCTGGCCTTCTCCTGCATCTCCATCCCCGACGCACAGCGCCGGGAGCGGTTTGACGCCATGGCCGCCCGGTACGGCCAGACCCGGCCCACCTTCTTTGCCCCCGTGGCCGCCAAGGCGGCCTGGGACGGCGGGGAGGACTGGCTGGAGGCCTGCCTGCGCTACATCCGGGGCAACTACGATTACCTGACGGAGTTCCTTGCAAAGACCTGGTCCGGCCGGGTGAGCGCCGTCCCCCTGGAGGGCACCTATCTTGCCTGGGTGGATTTCCGGCAGCTGGAGCCGGATCCGGAAAAATTGGAGCAGATCATGACGCGCAAGGCCAAAGTGGCGCTGGACGAGGGCTATATCTTCGGCCCCGAGGGAAACGGCTTTGAGCGGATCAACCTGGCGGCCCCCCGGGCGGTGATCGAACAGATCCTCTCCCGCATCGCCGCCGCATTCCAGTGAGTCAACCTAAAAACGAAGGAGCAAAGAAAATGGGAAACTATAAAAAGTCCATGCTGATCGAGGAGAGCGACAACGTAGCCGTTGCGGTGGAGCCCATCCAGGCCGGGGAGCAGACCCTGGTCGGCGGAGAAGTCCTCACCGCCAACGAGTTTATCAAAGAAGGCCACAAGATCGCCCGCACGGACATTGCCAAGGGCGCCGAGATCATCAAGTACGGCGTCCATATCGGCACCGCCACCCAGGACATCCGCAAGGGCGACTGGGTCCACGAGCACAATGTCTACGACGACTTTGAGGAGATCAACCAGCAGCAGCGGGCCTATTACCGTTCCATGGCCCCCGACGCCCTGGACTACACGGTCACCTACAAGTACGAAAAGGACCAGCTGGATCTCCCCGAGACCATCATGGGCTTCAAGCGGGCTGACGGCTCTTTCGGCATCCGCAACCAGGTCGTGGTCATTTCTCTGGTGCAGTGTTCCAACAACGCCGCCCAGCGGATCTCTTCTGCCTGCAATGTGCCCGCCACCTTTGTAGATGCCGCCTGCGGCGAATTCCCCGACCGCTTCGCCCGCACCCGCCGCGGTTTCATCACCACCGGCACCCATCCCAATACCTTCGGCGTGGTGCTGCTGTCTCTGGGCTGCCAGCAGACAGACCCCGAGGACGTGGCCGCGGAGATCCGCAAGACCGGCCGCCCGGTGGTGAACATCAGCATCCAGTCCGAGGGCGGTGTCACCAAGGCCATCCAGGACGGCATCGAGGCCGTGGAGGAGCTCAAGCGTCAGGCGGCCGCCCAGAAGCGGGAGCCCTGCCCCCTCAGCGGGCTGATCATCGGCGGCTACAACGGCGGCTCCGACTGGACCAGCGGCCTTTCCGCCAACCCGGTGGTAGGCGAGGTCATCGACATGCACCTGTCCATCGGCGGCAAGGCCGTGGAGATCTGCGGCCGTGGCGGCTATCCCACCACTGCCGGCTCCTATGAGATCGGCATGCGCCTGATGGACATCGGCGACTTCTTCAACGAGGACTGCACCCGCCGCGGCGGCAAGGGCCTCTCTCAGGTGAACCCCACCCCCGGCAACAAGGCCGGCGGCCTGACCACCATGACCGAGAAGAACCTGGGCAGCTTCAAGACCCAGGGCCACCGCCGGATCCTGGGCATCCTGGACTGCGGCGACCCCGTCCCCGGTGCCGGTGCCTGGGGCATCAACCAGGCGCAGGGCGCCAACGACGCCTACGCCTCCACCACCCTGGCCATGAGTGGCTGCCACATCTGCCTGTTCACCACCGGCCGGGGCAACCCCATCGGCAACGCCTGCATGACCACCATCAAGATCACCGGCAACCAGCAGACTGCCACGGCCCTGGCGGATATGATCGACTACTCCGCCGCTCCCATGCTCTACGGCGAGATGGATCTCCAGCAGAGCGGCCGGGCTCTCTACGATCTGATGCTGCGGGTGGCCAACGGCGAGCCCACCTGCGCCGAGCTGCTGGGCGATTACAGCTGGACCACGCCCCACGGCACCAGCTACAACGGCGACTATTGATCTTCGGGACACAAGCGGATGGCCGGAAGCGATTCCGGTCATCCGTATCCCTTTTTCCTTATTTTCTGATCCGAGAGAGGCCTGATACCACATGCGCAACCCAAAGACAAAAGCGATTTTCCTCATGCTCGTCTCCTCCCTGTCCTTTTCCGTCATGCAGATCTTCGTCAAGCTCAGCTCGGAAGAGGTGGGTACCTTCGAGCAGACCTTTTTCCGCAACCTGGTCAGCTTGATCATCGCCGCCGTCATGGTGCGGCAGGAAAAGCTCCGGGTATTCCAAGAGATGAAAAAGGGCGGCTGGGCCCTTTGGGGCCGTTCCTTTTTCGGCTTTTTGGGCGTGGTGCTGTTCTTCTATGCCGCCGGAAACGCCCGGCAGGCGGACGTGGCCATGCTCAACCGGGCGGCGCCCGTATTCGTGACGCTGTTTGCCGGTCTGTTTTTAAAAGAGAACATCACGCCGGTGAAGATCGCCTCCACCGTGCTGTGTCTGGTGGGCGCCTACATCGCCATGCAGCCCTCCTTTGACTCCAACCCCTTCCCCCTGCTGGCGGCGCTGATGGCCGCCGTGGTCTCCGGCATGGCCTACACCATGCTCTCCTACTGCAAGCGATTTGTGGGACCCTCCGTCATCATCTTTCACTTTTCCGCCCTGAGCACCGTCTGCGCGGCCGTCATGATGCTGCCCAGCTTCGTGGTCCCGTCGCCCAAGGTGCTTTTCATGCTGGTGATGATCGGCGTGTTTGCTGCGGTCGGTCAGTTCCTCTTGACCTACGCTTACCAGCAGGCGCCCGCCTCGGAGGTGAGCATCTACCAGTATTCCGGTGTGGTGTTCACTGCCGCGCTGAGCTATGTGTTCCTGCACGAATCCCTCAGCGCCAGCTCCATCATCGGCGGCGTGGTGATCCTGGCCGCCATATTCTGGGTCTTTGAATATCACCGCAAACACGCAGCCTGACGGGCGGGGAGCCCGCAGCCGCTCTTTTCTCCCGGCGGCACGGGAAAGCCCCCGCATGAATGCGCGGCGGAGCAGACGGGTCCTCCGTCCGCTCCGCCGCGTACGTTTGACACGCCTGTCCGCCCGTGATACAGTATTGCAACAAGCCGCCTGTCTTGCCCCGGGACCGGCAAGCAGGCGCAGGTCTTATGGCAGGTCCCAAATCAAAACCCGCTTATGGAGCGCAGGTCTTGCCGGTATCTCTGCAAGACCGCCGGCTGCTGCATGGGCACACAGAAAGGAGCGCTTATGACAAACGGTGAACGGCTGCGGGAACTTCTCGCCGGCGACACAATCATCATGGCCCCGGGGGCTTACGACGCATGGTCGGCCAAGCTGGTGGCCCAGGCCGGCTTTCCGGCGGTATATATGACCGGATACGGCGTTTCCGCCAGCACGCTGGGCGCGCCGGACATCGGGCTGATCAGCTTCAAGGAGATGCTGGACGCCGCGCAAAACATCGTCCGCAGCGCCGGGATCGCTGCCCTTTGTGATGCCGATACGGGTTTTGGCGGGCGCCTGAACGTCATGCGGACGGTGGAAGCTTACGAAAACGCAGGCGTGGCCGCCATCCAGCTGGAAGACCAGGTCATGCCCAAGCGCTGCGGACACATGGAGGGAAAGCAGCTCATTTCCACAGAGGAGATGGTGGCCAAGCTGAAGATCGCCCAGGCCACCCGCAAGGACCCCTCCCTGTGCATCATCGCCCGGACGGACGCCACCGCCGTGGAGGGGTTTGCGGCGGCGCTGGAGCGCGCCAAGGCATACGAGGCCGCAGGTGCAGACATCATTTTCATGGAGGCTCTCACCTCCCGGGAACAGATGCAGGAGGCCTGCGCCGCCATCCGCCGGCCCATGCTGGCAAACATGGTCGAGCACGGAAAGACCCCCATGCTGGAAGCGTCTGCCCTGCAGCAGATCGGCTACAAGCTGGCCATCTATCCCACCGGCGCGCTGTTTGCGGCCACCAAGGCAGTGCTGGACTTCCTCAGCCAGCTGCGCCGGACCCAGACGCTGACCGAGTGTTTGCCCCATATGGTGGATTTCCCCGAATTCAACCGCTTGATGGGCCTGGAGGAGCTTCGGAAATACGAGTGTTCCTTCGGCTGTCAGGCCGCCGAAAACAGCTGATCGAGCCGCTCCCCCGCCGGTTTTCCCCCGGAAGACGGGCGTCGGAAAATAAAAATCCTGAAACCGCATGGTTTCAGGATTTTTTTGCGGAGGCCCCAGGGCTCGCGCCTGTGATCTTCGCAGTATCTCGTGTTTATTTGCGGCGCCTTTTATGGCCGCAGCCGCCGTCAGCATGCCCCCGGCACATCTCCTCCCAGGCCGGGAGGAGATAGCCGCATCCGGGCTTTGCATGTGATGCGGCGGGCCCGCAAACGGCTACCTGGGCGTTTTCGGATCATGCAGGCCCAGGAGCTCCATAAGTTTTGGAATGACCTGCTCATCCCAGGATTGAGACAGCTCCCGATCCATTCCATGTTTATCTGTAATGGTCAAGATCCGCCCTCTTGCATTGCCAAGACTGATGCTGACGATATCCTGGTGACGGTACAGCTCAAAATACCCCCTTTGTCTCACAAAGAGAAAAGAGGGCGTCACCGTCACGTTCCGGATCCCGGACAGCAAGGAGATATCTTTTTCCCGCTCTACATCCTGACAGATCTTTTCAAAGGACTCCCCATCGTCCCAAAGCGTCAGAAACTGCGCCCGTTCAGGATGGCGATAGATCCGAAAGCCGTAGCGCAGATAGCGCAGAAGATCCTGCCTTGACTCGTCCCTTACGGGCAAGTTTATACTGAATTTAAAGACAGGCGGGAAGCAAAATTTTTCGTGTTAAGGAAAGGAGCGAGGATCTGTTTTGCGTGATTTGACGGATATTCAACTGGCGCAGGATACCAATATGCTGTATCGAGGCAGCATGGTAAACGGCGACACACTGCATCCGGAGGCGCCGCCTCTGTATGCCACCACAGCGTTTATGATAGAACCTATATTGCAGCCAAAGACGTTATTTCGCCCGCGGAGTCCCGTGAATTTATCCGACAATATTTTGAAGCCGGGGCAAAGGGGCTTCCTTTGATGCTGGACCCTATGGAGGCAAACAAATTCTTCTGCTGCTCCCGCTACTGCGGGAAAAAATGTGACCTCTTCCAGATCCCTGCTTTTGAAAATCATGATGTCACATTGCCGGACGACCGCGCAACACACACCGTTTCAGGCTTTTTCCTGGGGTTGTTGATTGAAAATTGTTTGACCGGCGGCACACCTCTTGGGCTTCGGTCTCCTCTTTGGCTCCCATTCTCCTACTTATGGTTTTTGACGTTCTTGTATCACGATTACGGATATTGCATTACGGAAAGAGAGCATGCCCTGCTCCAGGCGCCCGCCCGGGCCCCCATCCCAATCTCAAACGATCTGTGGCGGAGCAAAGCCGGGCTGTGTTTTGAATATGCAAACCTGAAGCAAGTAAAACGTCGGCTGGGAATCAACGCTTCTTTGTTCTCGCCCTCCTGGCAGCCTTCATGCCGCTATTGCAGACGCAAGAACTGCTGCGCCGTCAGAAAGAATGCGCGCTGCCTGGGCATGCTGATAGAGGAGCCCCACACGATGTTCAAAAATTCCGGCCTCCGATTCAACACAGGCACGGAGATTCGCCGGCACAGATATACCAGTACGGACACCATCCGATATTTTAATTATTGCATCAATGTCTGGGGAAAAATTGACCACGGAATCACCGGAGGATTTCTGTTCTATGACCGGATGGTCAAAAATTATATTTCCGCATATTTTTCGGCTATAAAAGAGAGCCCGGACCTTTCACGGGACGAAGCCGCTTCTTTCCGTAATTTCACATACATGGACAAGCACTTCTGCATAGAGCAATTACCCGTATTTCTGCATATCGCCGGCTGTATTGCCGCGCATAATATTTGGAAGCAGAGTGAAGATCAGCGGGAAGCGTACGAGCGGTATTTGCTGGACGTTTTACTGGCAGAGAACTACAAAAATATTACTTTTGAAGAAGACCCCCTGCTCTATATCCTTGCGCTTACAGACACATTGGAGCCCACAAAAATATACAACCAGCAAAAAGAATATCAGAAATTAACTGCCAGAGAAGTCGCCAATTCTATTGATGTGGACTATACACCAGGTACGCGCAAAATTCGATTTTCAGCTTCCTCCAATATACGTATCGATCCCCTTTATAAAAAAGCAAAGGGCTTGGAGAGCTGGACCTCCGCAAAGTGCTTTATGATCGGAGCAAACGCATTCGAGATATTCATTTGAGCATGCCGGCATGGTGCCGATTCCCGGTGGTCCGGCCCTCATAGGAAGCCATGCACATATCTCCCATTTGGCTCTGCCCCCCATATTGACCCCCGCGCTCACTTCCACAAACACAAAATTTTCAAAAACATTTATGGCCGCAGCGCAAAAAAGGTCCTGATTTCTTGCGAAATCAGGACCTTTTTGATGGACGATACAGGCCGGTATCAGTCCCCTCCAGGCAAGCGTGTCTTTCTCGCCGAGCTTATCAGGAACCGTGGCCTGTCTGGATCTGGATCTCATAGACACAGTCCGTGAAACTGGTAAAATTATCTTCGTACTCATTGGCAAGCACCAACGGCACGGATCGTGCATTCCGAAAATACGGCCGCAGGGCCTGCCCGTCAAACGGCTGGGCCAGGATCCGGGCCTGCATGCAAAGATAGGGGCCCGCCGGAACTGTCATCAGATTGGGGTGGTGCAGGAGCGGCTGCCGGCGCAGATAGACAAAGTAATGCGTCGGAAGAACTCTTCCCTCCAGCAGGGCGCGGAAATCCAGCAGATATCCGTGGCAGCGGAGAAAATGGGCATCGGCAAACTGGGGGCTGTGCTGCATCTGCGTCAGACGCTTGCCTGCCGTGCCGTAGATATCCTCACCGGGACGGATGGGCTCGGCCAGCAGATACCGCTCCGGCTCCTCCTGGCGATAGGGCAGGCCGTTGTAGTCATGGGACTCAAGATACCCGTAGTAGTCGATGTACCAGTCCAGATCCTCCAGCAGGTCATTGATGCGCCGGGCTTCCTCCCGCAGGTTCTCCCGCCGCTGCTGCAAAAACGTGCGGAACCGGCGGGTATTGTTGGCAGCGAGGGCGTCCCGGATCTCCTCCAGGCTGAAGCCGAACTGCTGGAGGTACTTCACCCGGCTGATGTAGCAGATCTGGTCGTAGCTGTAATAGCGATAGCCGGTCTTCGGGTCCGTGCAATAGGGGACCACTACGCCGTTTTTATCGTAAGGCTATGTCACAACAAACAGTTGATAAATAGCCATTTTTATAGGGGAGTATCAGAACTCCCCTACAAACTGTTATTTGCAGTTATCTATACTCATTTGGAATTTCGATATGAAGTGTCTCACACAATAACTTCACATCAT
>DYBL01000064.1 GCA_019418625.1 Clostridiales bacterium
GATAGAAGGAATCCAGCATCGTCTTACCCCTCCTTCTCGCCCCGCTGGCGGATGGAGAGGGTGATAGGCGTGCCCTCCAGGCCAAAGGTGTTCCGCAGGCAGTTCTCCAGATACCGCTGGTAGGAGAAGTGGAACAGGCGGCTGTCGTTGCAGAACACCACAAAGTGGGGCGGCCGGATGCCCACCTGGGTCATGTAGTAGATCTTCAACCGGCGGCCCTTGTCGGAGGGGGGCTGAACCCGTGTCTGGGCATCCGCCAGGACGCTGTTCAGCATACCGGTGGTGATCCGGGTGCTGGCCTGGTTGGAGACATAGTCGATCAGCTCGAACAGCCGGTCCACCCGCTGGCCGGTCTTGGCGGAGATGAACAAAATGGGCGCGTAGGGCATGAACGCCAGGTCCTGGCGCACCTTTTCCCGCATCTTGTCCATGGTCTTGCCGTCTTTTTCCACCAGGTCCCACTTGTTGATGACGATGATGCTGGCCTTGCCGGCCTCGTGGGCCAGGCCCGCCACCTTGGTGTCCTGCTCCGTGACGCCCTCGGTGGCGTCGATCATGATAAGGCACACATCGCTGCGCTCGATGGCCATGGTGGCCCGGAGAACGGAGTACTTTTCGATCTCCTCCTCCACCTTGGACTTGCGGCGGATGCCGGCGGTGTCGATGAACACGAAAGCGCCCTTGTCGTTTTCAAACCGGGAGTCGATGGCATCCCGGGTGGTGCCGGCCACATCAGAGACGATGACCCGCTCCTCCCCCAGGATCTTGTTCACCAAAGAGGACTTGCCCGCGTTGGGCTTGCCGATGACGGCGACCTTGATGGCGTCGTCCTCTTCCTCCTCTTCCTCCTCCGGCGGGAAATACTGCACGCAGGCGTCCAGCAGGTCGCCGGTGCCGTGGCCGTGGACGGCGGAGACGGCAATGGGGTCTCCCAGGCCCAGATTATAGAACTCGTAAAAATCCGGGTCGGTGGTGCCGGTGGAATCCATCTTGTTCACCGCCAGCACGATGGGCTTGCCGCTGCGCAGCAGCATGGAGGCGACCTCCTGGTCGGAGGCGGTGAGTCCCGTCTTGATATCCGTCAAAAACACGATGACCGTTGCGTTGTCAATGGCAATCTGGGCCTGCTGGCGCATGAACTCCAGGATCATGTTGTCGGTGCGGGGCTCGATGCCGCCGGTGTCGATGAGGGTAAACTTCCGGCCGTTCCAATCCGTCTCTCCGTAAATGCGGTCCCGGGTGACGCCGGGTGTATCCTCCACGATGGAAAGCCGCTTGCCGATCAGCTTGTTGAACAGCATGGATTTGCCCACATTGGGCCGCCCCACGATGGCAACCACAGGTTTCATCGGCTCTCACTTCCTTTCCTCTGTTCTCATAAAAAACCAAGTTTATTATACCCGCCCACAGGCGGGATAGCAAGACAAAAAGCAAGGAGGGAAGAGCTTTCTCTTCCCTCCTAAAGCAAGCATGCAATTGTGCCTTACTTCGCGACGACGGACTTCACAACCTTGACCTCACGGCCATTGTAAGTACCGCACTCCTGGCACATTCTGTGAGGCAGGTGCAGCGCACCGCATTTGGGGCATGCAACGAGACCGGGCATATCCAGCTTCCAGTGAGAGCTGCGCCGCTTGTCGCGTCTTGCTTTGGATACTTTTCCCTTAGGTACTGCCATTATGACACCTCCTTGATCTTTCAAAGGCGCGGGAGGTCAAGCCCGTCCTTATTTTATCCTTTATTTGTTCTCCAAAAGCTTGGCCAGGACTGCCAGCCGCGGGTCCTGCTCCTTTTTACAAGAGCACGGGCCGAGGTTCAGATCAGCGCCGCACCTGGGGCACAGTCCTTTGCAATCTTCCGAACACAGAGTTTTGGTGTCCATTCCGAGGATGAACGCAGTGCGGGCCAGCTCGCCCACATCCACCTTGTCCTGCTCCAGCAGCACGATCTCGTCGTTCTCCTCGTCCTGAAGCTCCTGCGCCAGCATACAGCTGTACGGCACTTCCTTATCCTGGGCAAATGCCTTTCCGCAGCGGTCACACACCGCGTCCAGCGTGGTGCGGGCCGTCAGGTCCAGATGCAGCACATCGGCGCTGCTGTACGCTTCGCCTTCTACCGTCACCTCGTGGCTGACGGGATGCCGGCCGGAAAATTCCAGATCAGAAAGATCCATGGTAAACCGGAACGGCAGGCGCGTACCGGGGTCGCGCAAAATCGGTTTTACATCTAAAAGCATAAGCTACCTCGCAATGACACGAGTAGTATTATAATAGATGGACTACCCGTTGTCAAACAGTTTTTTCAATTTCTTCCGGATTTCTTTTACCGCTTGTCCTTTTTCGGGTCCAGATGCTTCCGCTCCAGATCGATGCCCATGATGGCGAAGCGGAATCCGCTGCGGATCACCTCATAGGTGGTGATGTGATAGGCATCGGACGGCCAGCGGTCCTCCCACTCCTGCCGCAGCATGCCCGCAAGGCGGCCGCACAGGGGGTCCGGCAGCTCCAGCAGCATGGGAGAGAGATAATTGACCATCATCTGCTTCTCGCTCACACGCACCGCGCCGCGGTTCCAGAAGCGCTGCCGCTTCCATCCATCCGCCAGAGCATCCACCAGGGCGCTGGAAAGGGCCCGGAGCGCTTCCTCGTCCCCGTCCGTATCCCGAACGGCCTGGGCATACAAAGGCCCGAATCGCTCCATATACGCCCGGAACGCGTCGGGATAGTCCCGGCGGGTAAAGCGGGGGATCCACTGGTCCGCCTCCCGTACAGCAGCGCACAGTGCCTCCACGTTCACGGCCGTCCCTCCTCTTCCTTCTCTGCCGGCTGACCGGTCTGCTCCGGCTGCTCCGGCTCGTCTGACCAGCTGTCCGGATCGTCCATATGCTCCACCCCATAACGGTAGGCCTTCCACTCCCGCCACAGCATCCATGCGCCCGCCACGGTGAATACGGTGCCGCCGATGACGTTTACCGTCGGCTGCGGCGCCTCAGGGAGATTTCTAAACAGCTGGATGGCAGTATAAATAAGGTATCCGCCGCCCAGCACCCACACATAGTTCACGCGGCCGGTCTGCTTTTTGTCTCGCTTTTGCTGGCTCATGGTCTCATTCGCTCTCTTTCCAGAAAATTCTTTCGCCCATCGCTTTACAACCCGGGCGCAAACGGGTATGATAAGGTGAAACTTTCCAACGGGAGGATATCATGCGGGAATTCACCATCGGAAAAAATGATGCCGGACAGCGGCTGGACCGCTTTGTGGCCAAGAACCTGCCGCTGCTGCCCCCCGCCCTGCTGCAAAAATACATCCGGCTCAAGCGGATCAAGGTCAACGGCAAGGGCTCCAAGCGGGACACGCGGCTTGCAGCCGGCGATGTCCTTCAATTATATATCAACGACGAGTTTTTTGACAAGCCCTCTGAGGAAAACATGTTCCTCACCCTCTTTTCCCCCCAGTTGGATATCGTCTATGAAGATGAGAATCTGCTGCTGGTGAACAAGCGGCCCGGCCTGGTGGTCCACGCAGACGAAACGGAAAAGGTCAACACCCTCATCAACCACATCCAGGCCTATCTTTATCAGAAGCGGGAGTGGAATCCCAAGTGGGAAAATGCCTTTGCCCCCGCCCTTTGCAACCGGATCGACCGCAACACCGGCGGCATCGTCATCGCCGCGAAAAACGCCGAGACGCTGCGCATTATCAACGAGAAGATCCGGGACCATGAGCTGGAAAAGTCCTACCTGTGCATCACCGTGGGCCGCCCCAATCCTGCCGCCGGCAAAGTGGAGGGTTTCTTATTTAAAGATGAGGTCAAAAAGCAGGTCTACTTCCACTCCCGGCCCGTCCCCGGCGGCAAGACGGCCGTCACCCTCTACAAGACCCTGGAGACCCGCGGCCCTCTCTCTTTGGTGGAGTGCCGCCTGCTCACCGGCCGCACCCATCAGATCCGCGTATCCATGGCCCATCTGGGCTGTCCTCTGCTGGGAGACGGCAAGTACGGCCGGGGCGAGGTGAACCGCCGCTACGGCGAGACACGTCAGGCACTTTATTCCTACAAGCTCTCCTTCTCTCTGCCCACGGATGCAGGCATTTTGAACTATCTGCGGGGCCAGACGTTCACCGTGGAGGAGATCCCCTTCCGGGAGAAATATTTCCCCCATATTTAACAGGGGATTTTCCCCCAATCTCTTGACATTTCGGGACGCTTCCGATATCATTCATAATTGCTGAATTTCGACGAGAAAGGTTCCCCCTCAACAGAGAAAAGAGGCGTTTCATTTTAAATCAATTTTTTATGATGAAATGGGGGAGGATATATGTCCAAAGAGTTGATTCGCCTGCGTGATCTTTGCATGGCGTACGACGATGAGCCGGTTCTCAACAACATCAATCTTTATATCAACGACAAAGAATTCCTCACATTGCTCGGACCCAGCGGGTGCGGTAAGACCACCACGCTGCGGATCATCGGCGGTTTCGCGACACCTACGTCGGGAGACGTGCTGTTCGACGGTGTGAGGATTAATGACGTTCCGCCCTATCGGCGCCAGATCAACACGGTATTCCAGAAGTATGCCCTGTTTCCCCATCTGAACGTCTTTGAAAATATTGCCTTCGGCCTGCGGATGCAGCGCCGGAGCGACCCTGCCGATCCCTCCGGGAAGAAAAAGGTGAAGATCCCGGAAAAGGAGATCCACGAGCGGGTCATGGAAATGCTGGAGATCATCAGCCTCAAGGGTTTTGAAAACCGCAAGCCCGACGCCCTCTCCGGCGGTCAGCAGCAGCGGGTGGCCATCGCCCGCGCCCTGGTGAACCGCCCCAAGGTGCTGCTTTTGGACGAGCCTCTGGGCGCTTTGGACCTGAAGCTGCGCAAGGATATGCAGATCGAGCTCAAGCGCATCCAGCAGCAGGTGGGCATCACCTTTATCTATGTCACCCACGACCAGGAAGAAGCCCTCACCATGTCCGACACCATCGTGGTCATGGACAAGGGCTCCATCCAGCAGATCGGCACCCCTGAGGACATCTACAACGAGCCCAAAAACGCCTTCGTGGCGGACTTCATCGGCGAGTCCAACATCATCGACGGCATCATGGTGCGGGATAAGTGCGTGAAGATGTACGGCCGGGAGTTTGCCTGCCTGGACGGCGGTTTTGCCGAAAATGAGCCGGTGGACGTGGTCATCCGCCCCGAGGACATCGACATCGTCCCCGTGGAGCAGGGCCAGCTGACCGGCACCGTCACCTCCGTCACCTTCAAGGGCATGCAGTACGATATCATCGTGGATTTCCGGGGCTTCAAGTGGCTGATCCAGACCACGGACCATTGTCCCGAGGGTGAGCGCATCGGCATCAAGATTGACCCCGACGGCATCCACGTTATGAAGAAGAGCCAGTATTCCGGCATGTTCGGCGACTACTCCTCTTTCTCCGAGGAATATGACGAGCTGGATGACGCCACGCTGGAAGTGGAGGACGAGGAGGAGAGCGAGGATGCGGAATAAGCTCTCTTGGTTCGCCGTCCCCTATGTTGTCTGGATGGCGCTGTTCGTGGTGGCCCCCATCATCATGGTGGTCATTTACGCCTTTTCCACCGCCGACGGCGGCTTCACCCTGGCAAACTTCACCCGGATGGGCACTTATGCGGTGGTGTTTACCCGCTCGTTCAAGCTGGCGCTCATCGCAACACTGGTTTGCCTGCTCATCGGCTATCCCATTTCCTATATCATGAGCAAGGAGGGCCGGCAGTTCCAGCGGGTGGGCATGGTGCTCATCATGCTGCCCATGTGGATGAACTTCCTGCTGCGCACCTACTCCTGGATGTCCATTCTGGAAAACAACGGCCTTTTGAACCAGTTCTTCCAGAACATCGGCCTGATCGATCTTTACAATACGATCGCCGTGCACTTTGCGGCCGATCCGGCCGCCTACACGCCCATCACCCACTTTCAGATGCTCAATACCCAGGGCGCTGTGGTGCTGGGTATGGTCTATAACTATCTGCCCTTCATGATCCTGCCCATCTACTCGGTCATCATCAAGCTGGACCACTCCCTGATCGAGGCGGCACGGGACTTGGGCGCCAACACCTTCCAGGTGTTCCGGCGGGTGATCCTGCCGCTGAGCCTGCCCGGTGTGCTCTCCGGCATCACCATGGTGTTCGTTCCCTCCGTGTCCACGTTCGCCATCAGCAAAATGCTGGGCGGCGGCACGGAGCTGCTGCTGGGCGACCTCATTGAGCAGCAGTTCATGGGCAATGCCTACAACCCCCAGCTGGGCGCGGCCATCTCCCTGGTGATGATGGTGATCGTGGTCGTGTGCATGTGGGTGATGAATCGCTTCGGTGAGGGCGAGGAACAGGCGGTGATGCTGTGAAAAAGAACAATTCCGTACTCAACCGCCTGTTCATGGTACTGGTGTTCGTCTTTTTGTACGCACCCATCGTCCTGCTCATCATCTTCTCCTTCAACGCCGGCAACAGCAACACGGTCTGGAAGGGCTTTTCTCTGGAGTGGTATGAAAAGCTGCTGCACGACCGGCTCATCATGCAAAGCGTTTACACCACGCTGCTGGTGTCCCTGTTGGCCACGGCCATCGCCACAGTGGCCGGCACCTTTGCCGCCATCGGCTTTTACTCCATGCGCCGCCGGGTGCGGGAGCCGCTGATGACCGTCAACAACATCCCCATGATGAATGCGGATATCGTCACGGGCGTTTCCCTGTGCCTGTTTTTCGTGGCCTTTTTCGGCTTTTGGGGCGACTTTGCTTCCTGGTTCAACAGCGTCCAGTCCCTGATCCGTCTGCCTACCCGGCTGACCATGGGCTTTGGCACGCTGCTCATCGCCCATGTCAGCTTCAATATTCCCTATGTCATTTTGTCTGTGGGGCCCAAGCTGCGCCAAATGGACAAAAACCTGGTGGACGCCGCTCAGGACCTGGGCTGCACCTGGATGCAGGCCTTCTTCAAAGTCATCTTGCCGGAGATCAAGCCCGGCATCGTTTCCGGCGCCCTGACGGCCTTTACCATGAGCATCGACGACTTCGTCATCAGCTACTTCACCGCCGGCTCCTCCGCTTCCACCCTGGCCATGACCATCTACGGCATGACCAAAAAGCGGGTCAGCCCGGAGATCAACGCCATCTCCACGCTGCTGTTCGTGACCGTGCTGGTGCTGCTGGCTATCGTGAACATCCGGGAGGCCCGGCAGGAACGCCGCCGGGAGCTCCGGCGGATCTGAGGTCCCATGGCCATTCGGCCTTGAGATAAATTTTAGGAGAAACACTGGAGGAATGATCAATTGAAAAAGACACTTGCCTTGGCCCTTGCCATGATGATGGTGGCCGCCATGACCCTGACCGGCTGCGGCAGCAGCGAAGAGGAGCGGGTCGTCAACGTGTGCAGCTGGGGTGAATACATCGATGAGAATTTGATTTATCAATTCGAGGAGGAAACCGGCATCAAGGTCAACTACCAGACGGCTGAGAGCAACGAGGCCCTCTATTCCCTGCTCAAGACCGGCGCCGGCGACTATGACGTCATCGTCCCCTCCGACTATATGATCGCCCGGCTCATTGCCGAGGACATGCTGGCGGAGCTCAACTATGACAATATCCCCAACTATGAGAAGATCGACGACCGCTACAAGGGCCTGAGCTTTGACCCGGAGAACAAGTACACCGTTCCTTATACCTGGGGCACCCTGGGCATCATCTACAACACCACCATGGTGGATGAGCCCATCACCAGCTGGGACGCCATGTTCGATGAGAAGTACGCGGGCAATGTGCTCATGATCCGCAACTCCCGCGACGCTCTGGCCGCCGCGCTGCTGGACCTGGGCTACGACCTGAACACCACCGACGAAGCCCAGATCCGTGAGGCCTATGAGCTGCTGGCCGATGCCAAGAGCAAGGGCGTGTATCAGGCCTTCGTCATGGACGAGGTGTTCCAGAAGATGGAGGGCGGCAACGCTGCCATCGCCATGTACTACGCCGGCGACTACCTGACCATGCTGGAGAACAACCCCGACCTTGCCTATGTGGTGCCTGAGGAGGGCTCCAACTGGTTCGTGGACGCCATGTGTGTTTTGAAGAACGCCCAGCACAAGGAGGAGGCCGAGGCCTGGATCAACTTCATTGCCTCTACCGAGTCCAACCTGGCCAATATGGACTACATCTGGTACGCCTCTCCCAACGCCGAGGCACTGGAGTCCTATCCCGCCTACTACGAGGAGACCTACGGCGAGCCTCTGGACATGGGCCTCTACGAGATCATGGCCGCCCCCAGCGAGGTGCTGGACCGCTGCACTCTGTATGAGAACCTGCCCTCTGAGACGCTGACGCTGTACAACGATCTCTGGACGGAGCTGGGTATCTGATTTTGTTTTGGAAAACGGCGCTTCCGCGAAGCGCCGTTTCCTTTTATACTGCTGAATTTGGAGGAATCCCTATGATCGTCATCGGAACAAAATGCCAGCTGCACCAGCCTGTCACCCAGGAACTGACCGCCGCCGCCGTGGGCTCCGGCGCCCTGCCGGTGTTCGGCACCCCGTTTATGTGCGCCCTCATGGAAAACGCCGCAATGACTTGCCTGCAGTCCTTCCTGGAAGAGGGCCTGGGCAGCGTGGGCACCCGTCTGGAAGTGAGCCACGACGCCCCCACTCCCATCGGCATGGAGGTCTGGGCCGAGGCCGAGATCACAGCTGTGTCCGAAAACGGCAAAATGGTGGACTTCGCAGTCCGCGCCTGGGACGAGCGTGGCCCCATCGGCTCCGGCGTCCACACCCGCGCCATCATCAAGAATGAAAAATTCCTGGCCAAGTGCAACGCCAAGCTGGAGGGCTGAGCCCCCGCAGCAAAAGAGCCCGTCCCATATTGGGACGGGCTCTTTTATTTATCCCAGAGACTCCCCAGCTGTTCCCACAGTTCCACGGCTTTGAATTTCAGCTTATAGGCGCCGCTCTCCTCTGTGATCAGCTGCACCTGCTCTGCGCTGAGTCCGGCAGCCTGGGCAGCCTCCGGCACATCCTCCGCGGCGGCGGTGCACAAAGGCGGGAACACCACGCACCACCAGTTCTGGCCTTTGGCCTCGCCGATCAGTACCCGCAGGGCAAGGTACTCTCCCGCCGGAAGCGAAAAACCGTCGTACTCTTTGGTGGGAAAGGTCGTCTCTTCCAGCCGAACCTCCACATCATAGTGATATCCCTCAGCAGCAATGACCGCAGCAGCCGTCTCTTTCAGCTCCGGCAGCGCCCGGGCCAGCACGGCCTCTGCCTCCGCCCGGTCCGCCGTGCCGGTGAGCAGCTGTTCCGCCTGGGAGAGCACCTGGTCCCGCACTTGAAGCTTGAGCGCCTGGTCCTCCTCGGAATCAGAATTGGCCAGCACATGCAGCCGCACCACCCGGTCCGCCAGCCCCGCCTGGGCTCCCATGCTGACGACGCCTGTCAGCAGCAGCGCCGACAGCAGCGCCAAAAATACCAGCGGCAGTTTGGATTTTGCCGCAGAAGCCATGGTTTTCATTTGTGTCCCTCACTTTCGCTTTCTTTGCCTCTCTTACCGAAAGCATGGACACCCGTTTTCCTTTTTATACCTTTTGATTCAAAAAAATCAATGGAGCTTTTGTTGCTTTGCAAACAAGTTGCAAAAATTTTTCATATAATCTGCGAAAAAGAAACGGCGCTTAAAAGAGTTTTAAGTAACCTTTTAAGCGCCGTTTCTTTTACTCGGATTTAAGGTTGTTTTTCTTGCGGTTTCCGTGCTCCTCCAGAATCAACTCTTTACCAGTCCTGCGCTGCTGATTTGGTATGTATTCCAGCAATTCAGAAATACTGCAATCTAAGACTTCACAAATCCTATCCAACTGATCAAAAGACACCCGTTCTGCCATCTCGTTATATAGGTCACCAATGGTGGAAGGGCGAATGCCGGTCAGCCTGGCAAGTTTTGCACGTGTCCATCTGCGTTCTCCGAGGATTCGTGATAAGTGATTCTTTATCATCATAATGCCCCTTTAGGGATATATTAGCAAAAGCAGTGGGCATTTGTGTTCTGTTTGTGACAGAATAACTCGGAGCGTGACGGAATAACGAAGTCTGTTAGAAATTGCGGATAATCAGCTCTGCATACGGAGTCTGGTTGTTTCCTTTCCCAGATAGAGTCGTGGTGCGTGTGATGCCCTCAATACGGTAATCTGCATACAGCTCTCGAATCAAAGGATGGTCATTGTAGGAGAGAATAAAACGGCCTTTTACTTGGCTTAAAACCTCTCTTAAACGGTGGTGATCCTGGGCGCTGAAAGGGCTGTCATAATACTTCTCGGTATTCACATAGGGCGGGTCGAGGTAGAACAGAGCCGTTGGCCTGTCGTAGACCTTGATAAGGTCAGCGAAGTCCTTGTTCTCGATGTTCACTCCCCGGAGCCGTTCCCGCACCTTCTCCAGATACTCCACGGCGTTGTCGACCTGCTTGGAGCTGGTGGCGTAGGTGCGGTTGTCACAGCCGAAGCTGATCTTGACCGTATAGAAGAAGCGGGCTGCCCGCTGAATGTCCGTCAGGCCGCGTCCCTGTCCCTGCGCGAGGCAATCAAAGAACTGCTCCCGTGAGGTAAGCATCCACTCCATCTCGCGCTGCAGTTCCCCGCAATGGTACTTCACACAGCGGAAGAGGTTCACCAAGTTGCTGTTGATGTCGTTGTAGACCTCCAGCTGGTTTGCTTTCTTCTCCTTGGCGAAAAGTACCCAAGCCGCGCCGCCGAATACCTCTATATAGCGCCCTACCTCATCGGTGGGGAACCGCTCTAAAATGGCCTTGCAGAGCATACGCTTGCCGCCGATCCAGCCGATGAAACTTTCCATAGCATTCATCCTTTTCAAGTATTAAAGGGGCACAATCCTCGGATGAGCTATGGAACAGCCCTGCAGCTTGGGGCTGCAGGGCTTTAGATTGCAGGGCTGTCTGTGCTGCCTATGGGTTCGGTTTCCTGGAAGCCGTTTGCTTTGGCTTTTTCAAATGTGATTCCACCTTCGGTGTGATCTGATTTCGCCATATTGAGATAGAAACTGCATACCACACCGTGGGCTGTCCAGGGAAGCCCCACCATGGCGGAGATCCATGGCAAAGAGCCGGTGTAGCCGACGCGGATACAGTAGGCGGCCAGTAAAAGGCCACCTACTGTTACTACCCACAATAGTGGGCGAATGTCGGCAATCATCCACTTGGAGAATTGGGAGAGGTCTGGCTTTTTCGCCGTTTTACTCCCGGCGAGGCGTTTCCCGCCGCTCATCACGCCAGCCCATGATCCTGGGCGAAGCGGTAGAAGAGCTGAGCGGCCTGCTCACGGGTCAGAGGGCTGGCCCACATATAGTTAGGCTGGCCATCTGCAGTGGTTCCGTTACCGGCGAACAGGCCCACACGGATAGCCCACTCCCTGGCCTCCCGGCTCCACTCGCCGCAGTCATTATCCTGCAGCTCCTTCTGGTGCGCGGTCATAGCGACCTTGAACATCTCATTGAACTTGTTCTGATCCATATCATCATTCTCCTCTGGTACGATGGAAAAGTCGGGGCGGCCATAACCGCCAATCTTGCTGTAGGTCAGGGCATAGCTCTTGTCTCGGACACAGCCGCCGTTCTCCACGACACCTGCTGCGGAACTGGTATTGCCCTCAATGGTGTAAACCCGGCTTCCAGCCACCTTCTCTACGATGCCGGTATGATACATGGTCTTGCCGCCGTCATTTGTGAAGAAGATCTGGTCGCCGGGCTGTGGGCCGCTGGTGTGAAACTGGCCCTTCTGCTTGTAGTAGTTGGCGGAGCCTGAACACCCGGCTCCCACGCCTTTCTTGGCCTGACAGAGCAGCTGCAGGCCCAGCTCCAAACCAAAGGTCTGGATGAAGCACCAGTCCGTGAAAATGTCGCACCAAGAATACCCGTTCTTCTTTCCGTTGTAGACCACACCCAGGGCGTCCAGATCGCGGGCATATTTGTTCCAGTTCCCGTCCCCGGCGTTGGCCGTCTTATCATCGAGCTGGGCGTTGGTATCCTTCTCGATGTAGCCGATTTCAGCCCTGGCAGTGGCCAGCAGTCTCTCAACCGGCTTCATGATTAGCATCCTCCACTGCAACGCCCCCCTGTTCGATGGCGATCAGGCCATTGTTTGTCAAATCATATACGGCGGCCTCAATCAACGCATCCAGCTTTTCAGCGTCAACGGTAATGTCATGCTCCCGGAGCCAGTTCAGCACATAGGTTTTCTTCTCCTCACCCCTGCCGGAACCGGTGTAGATCTGCTCGGCAGCGGTGACGGCGATCTTCACCCAGGCATTGATCTCAGCCTGCTGGGAGGCCGTGGTCTTACTCTTGATATAGGGGATAACAATGGCGGTAATAATAGCCGCCAGAAGCATGAAAACAGCTTCGATGATCGTGGTAATGTCAAACATAAGTTCAGTCCTCCTTGCTTAAAAATCGATTCTTAAACGTGGTTTGAAGGGATAAAAAAGTCCTCCCAAGCAAGCTGTAAAAGCTCGCTTGGAAGGATGCTTACCAGGGCATAAGCCCCACCTCCTTTCACACTAATTAAAATTTGGGCAAGCAAAAAGCACCTGAAGCAAAAGACTCCAGGTGTAAATATGAATCCCAAGTTAAGCAATTACTTTTTCATAAGCATACCGAATTGCATCTGGTCTCAATTCTGCATAGATCATGGTTGTCTTCGGGTCGCTGTGCCCCAAAAGATGCTGGATCACCGTGAGATCCATTCCCGCATGGAGAGCATTGGTGGCAAAGGTATGGCGTAGTAGGTGGGGATGTATCCGTCTCCGCTCTCCAGCCCGAACACCGACCGTCTCAACAGCTCGTTCGATAGCCCGAGGAGACATAGGCTCATAGGGAGCCTTGCTGCTGGCAAATAGCGCCTCGCCGCCCCGACGCTGCTCCATGTAAGCCTGGATCATTAACGCTGCACGGACGGAGAAATAAACCACCCTTCGCTTTCCACCCTTTCCTAATACCTCCACACTGCGTTCCCGCCAGTCGATTTGATCGACACGTATTCCCACCGTTTCTGAAAGGCGGCATCCAGAGGATACCAAGAACTCCACCAGTGCCTTTTCCCGGTAGGTACGGCACCCGTCCCGAAGCCGCTCCAGCTCCTCCGGAGTAAGGGGTCTCCTGGCCTGAAGCTTGTCCAGTTTTATAGATTTGATCTTCCTCATGGGATTGCGCTTGATGGCATCCTCCTGATCCAGCCAAGAGAAGAAGCTGCGTAGGGTATTGACGTGGGTTTGAATACTGCTATCCTTCAGTTCCCGCTCTTGGGTCAAATAGGCGATATATCCCCGAATATCGTCTGAATCAATCCGGGTGACTGGCTTCTCCACCTTTGCAGCAAAAGCACCCAGCATCTCCCGGTAGTTCTTCAAGGTCTTAGGTGATAGTCCGTCAATTTTTTTCGCCGCAAGAAATGCAGAGACTTTCCGATCCAGCCCGCCCCGCTCCCGTGACGGCTCCCGGCTGATCCGGTATTCGCCAACAATAGAAGCAATTTCCTCAGCCATACCAGGCATCAACACGGATAGCCGCTCCACCAGCTCCTTTTTTGTATCCATACCAAGCACCTCCTGTTTTTGCTCTTAGCATAGCAGGAAACGGCATCTTAGTCGAATAAGGTGAA
>DYBL01000065.1 GCA_019418625.1 Clostridiales bacterium
CTTCTCCTGCGCCCTGAAACTGGCCATGCCTCTGGCCGTCCTCTCTGCCATGCGGGAGGCGGGACGGGCCCATATCACCGTCAAGGGCGGCAAATTTCTGGAGGCCGTGGCCGCCGCCGATACCATCGTCTTTGGCAAGACCGGCACCCTGACCCACGCCTGCCCCCGGGTGGCTCAGGTGGTGCCCTTCGGCGGCAAAGAGGAAGCCGAAATGCTGCGGCTGGCCGCCTGTCTGGAGGAGCACTTCCCCCATTCCATGGCCAACGCCGTGGTGGAGGAGGCGAAGCGCCGGGGCCTGCGCCACGAGGAGTACCACTCCAAGGTGGAGTATCTGGTGGCTCACGGCATCGCAAGCACCGTCGATGAGGAGCGAGTCCTCATCGGCAGTGCCCACTTCGTCTTTGAGGATGAGCGTTGCGTCATTCCAGAGGGCGAGCAGGAACGCTTTGATGCCCTGCCGCCGGAGTATTCCCACCTGTATCTGGCAGTAGGGGGGCAGCTGGCCGCTGTGATCTGCATCTCCGACCCGCTGCGGGAGGAGGCGAAGGAAGTTCTGTCCACCCTCCGTGCTCTGGGGGTCACCAATACCGTCATGCTCACCGGCGACAGTTACCGCACCGCCGCAGCCATTGCCGCCCAGGTGGGAGTGGATGACTTCCGCGCTGGAGTCCTTCCGGCGGACAAGGCGGAGTATGTGGCACGGCTCCGCCGGGAGGGGCATACCGTCCTGATGGTGGGCGACGGCATCAACGACTCACCGGCCTTGTCCGAGGCGGATGCGGGCATTGCCATCAGCGACGGCGCCGCCATCGCCCGGGAGATTGCGGACATCACCATTGCCGCCGACAGCCTCTGGGAGCTTGTAGAGCTGCGCCGGATCGCCATGGCGCTGATGGCGCGCATCCACTCCAACTACCGCTTCGTTATCGGCTTCAACGGCACCCTGATTGCCCTTGGTGTGGCCGGTGTTCTGCCGCCCGCCACCTCTGCCACGCTGCACAATCTCTCCACCCTGGGCGTCAGCCTGCGGAGCATGGGCCGGCTGGCACTTCCGAAAATGTAGAGTGCAGAACTCTTTTGAAGGAATAAATACATAATGAGACTCGTAGGGGGAAAGGAAATTCCTCCTGCGAGCCTCATTTTTCTATCTTTTCTGGTGGTATAAATTCTAATAGATCGCCGATCTCACAATTCAACACCGTACAAAGCCTTGCGAGGACATCTATATCTAAACGAGTAATTTGGTTTTTACAATAATTATTGATCTGCGTCCGCTGCATCTCAGCTCGATGGCTCAGCATGTTCTTGCTAAGACCAGATGCCTTCAACAGCTCGTCCAGCTTAATCCGAATCGTTCCATATTCCACTTGCCAACCCTCCGACCACAAGAAATATGTTGACAAGTTTAGTGTACCCTTGGTAGAATAGAAAAATAAGATATAGAAAGTCTTGTCAGACTAATTGCACATATATAATGCATAGTTTTGGCTTGTGCTTTTTAGCCAGTATGAATATATAATAATACAAAAAGCGGATAATCTTCAAATTTCAGCAAAACTGCCTAAAACCTAAGCGATTTCTAAGAAACCCCTAAAAATTCCCTATTATAATACCCCCATCGAAACGGTGAGGGGAAACGCACTTTTTGTCTGTTATCCCCGCAAGGGGAGAATATGGCAGGAAATCGTATAGGGAGCAATGAACACCCGCCGGGGGTCAGGGAAAAAAGAACAACATTACATACCGCAATCCTCCAAGGGGTTGCGGTTCTTTTTTATTCGACACCATTTGTCCTTACTCACTATATACCGCTAAAGCTCGGCAAATATTTCTCTTCGTATGCACTCACCGCACGGTGGGTGCATTTTTTGTTTGTCGAAAAATGGCGGCCTCTGCTCAGCGTCCGGTATGTCCGGTCGCTCCATTGCCGCGACCCACCGCTCCGAAATTTGGTTCGCATCCAAATTTCAGAAGACGGAGTAAATCACCATGTACTTTAATAGAGAGGACTATGGTTCAAGGATCAGGAGCTTGCGAAAAAAGCGTGGGCTCACACAGGAGCAGTTGGCAGAGAAGATGAATGTCAGCACCCCATACATCGCAAAAATCGAAACTGGAAAGCAGACTGGCCCAGTCGAGCTGGCCGTAGAGTTTGCAGCATTCTTTGATGTTTCTCTGGATTATCTCCTGGTGGGAAAAGGAGATTTTGCAGAGGAACAGAAGCGCGGACTGCGGATGGCCATCTCTCTGCTGTCCGAATTGGAGGCATCCCTCTAAAAACTTTCCATTTTGGGTTGGTAAACTTTCCATTCTGTTTCTGTTGGAAGAATACGCTCGGAGTTACAATCTTCGTGAGATCAAAACATCTCAGCGAACCTTGAAAAACACCGCCCCAGGCGGTCATATCCGGCAACTTGAATACCTTAGCTGATCGGGAGAGCGTCAGGCCGAGTGCGCGAAGACCACCTGTGCGGAGCAGATCCGCATCAAAGGACGGCCAAATAAGGTGCAGAGCGACACCCACTCAGGCCAAGACAGCCTTGGCAAGCTGTCCCCGCCATGACCCCGTCAGCCTACAATGATACTTCTGCTTACGCGGCTCGGAGAGATCCTCGGAGGGGTGAGAGTCCCATGATGTGCGCCAGCACAGTTCAAGTTGCCGCCCTGCCTGGGGAAGTAGTGTCGAATACAGGCAAACAAAACTATTGTCAAAGAACGGAAGGCCGCTCCAGACTTGGAGCCTATGTGTGCTCTTCTGACCTTTGGGAGCGGCCTTCTGTTTCCTTTGATAGTAGAGATATGGGAATCGGTCATAGTCTTTTATCTACCTCCTTTTCAAGATATCTGAAACATCCGCCATCCTTTCATTGTCCCCATACACCCCCGACTCCAAGACTCCCTGATTGGTTCCCATATTTCTGCTATCAAAAGCAGTATAGGAAAGCGAGGGATCATAATGGAAAATATTGATTTGTGCGGCGTCATCCAGCTGCTCCGTTCGTTGGTAGCGCAGAAGAAAACAACGGAAAAAGAGGCCCGGAAGATATTGTCCCGAATTGCCGCGCAGACTGGTGCCAGCATTGTAATTTCCTTTTGAATTGTTGCTCTTTTCAATAGCTATTTCAGGGGTGTTGTGGTATTGTTTGTGTTGCCAAAGGAGGTGAACTGACATGGCAGAGAAGCGAATGACGGACGGCAGCATGGCGCTGCAGGAAAAGCAGTATCGAGTCATAACCATCGAGGCCACGGAAAAGCCTAAGAATGTAAAACTGCGGGTGGCTGCCTACGCCCGTGTCAGTTCGGCCTCGGATGACCAGCTCAACTCCTTCGCCGCACAGAATGCGTACTACACCAGCCTGATTTCCAGCAAGGAAAATTGGACTATGGTGGACATATATGCCGACGAGGGCATCACCGGCACATCAGCCGAGAAGCGCGAGGACTTCCAACGGCTCCTTGCAGACTGCCGCAGAGGCCTGATCGACCGAGTGTTAGTAAAGTCCATGTCCCGCTTTGCCCGCAACACGAAGGAATGTCTGGAAGCGATTCGGGAGCTGAAATCGCTGGGGGTTGGAGTGTGTTTCGAAAAAGAGAACATCGACACCGCAACCATGTCCGGCGAAATGATGACTGCACTGTTCGCATCCTTCGCTCAGGCCGAAAGCGAATCCATCTCCGGCAATATGCGCTGGAGTTACCAGAAAAGGATGCAAAGCGGGACATTTCTCCCATCCTCTGTTCCATACGGATACAGAATTTGCAATCGTCAGATCGTAATTGATGAGGAAGAAGCCAAAATCGTCCGCAGAATTTTCAAGGACTACCTTGCTGGTATCAACATGGCAGAGATTGCGGCATCACTAAATCGCATGGGAATACCAAAGCGGAAGGACAACGCCGAAATTATCTGGCATAAAACCTCCATACGATATATGCTCTCCAACGAGCGATATGTCGGTGATTCGCTATGGCAAAAAACATATATGACAGATGCGTTTCCTCCTGCAATGGTACGAAACCGTGGTGAAAAAGAAATGTATTATGCCGAGGCAACGCACCCAGCAATTATTACAAAAGAAGAATTTGACGCAGTTCAGATGCTCCTTGGGCAACGCGCGAAACGAGAAGCATGCCCCGAAAACAAATCCCCATTCGATCAAAAAGTATTCTGTGGTCAGTGCGGAACATCCTTTCGAAAAAAAGTCAGCCATGGGAAAGTTTTCTGGAGCTGTAGGAAGCACAATGAGGACATCCTGAGCTGCCCTGTTACGCAAGTGCTTGATGCCGAAATTCGCAGGGCATTCCTTCGATTGCATTACAATCTCAAGATATACGGTGAGGCTATCCTCACCGAAATGCTCAACTCACTCCAGGCAATTCGCAACCGTCGGATGCTATGGAGCCTGGACGTCATTGAACTCAACAAACAAATATCGGAATTGACCAGTCAGAATCAAATGCTGGCCACGCTGAAACAGCAGGGCCTCATTGATCCTGACATTTTTATATCTCAGAACAATGAGCTGACCGAACAGCTCCGTACCGCAAAGCTGAAAAAGGAACGCCTGCTGGTCGCCGATGGCGACAGCGCCATCGCCCAAACGCGGGAACTGATGGAAATACTGGATGCAGGGCCGGACTTCCTTGATGACTTCGATGCGGAGCTGTTCGGTGAACTCGTTGAGAAAATCATTGTAGCCAGCAGCGAACAGCTCCGCTTCCGCCTGAAAAACGGATTAGAACTGGTCGAGATCATAGAGAGGACGGTGCGGTAATGAGCATCCGAAAGCAGCCCTTTGGATACCGGGTGGAAATGGGGGAGGTTGTTCTCCACGCCCAAGAAGCGAAACTGGTGGAGTATATCTTCCAACAGTACCTTTACGGTGCCTCCTTCAACATATTAGTGTCCCAGCTGCGGGAGCAGCCAATTCCCTATGACGAGGGGAAGCTATGGAACAAAAACATGGTTGCCCGTATTTTAGAGGACCAACGCTACACCGGAAAAGGTGCTTATCCGGCCATCATTGACCAGGAAACACTGAGCCGAGTTCTCGAAAAGCGAAGCTCAAAACAGGCTCCCACACAAAAAACAGAAGTGCAAAAGCTCCTGCGTCGGCTCAGCGGCCATACCGCCACAAAGCAGATGGAACTGCAGGTGCTGAACCTGCTCAATGGCCTGATTATATCACCGGAACGCATCACGCTTCCAGAACTGGAACATCCGCCCCAGACCCCAGTGCAGGCGCTGCAAAGGAAATTGGATACCGTGATGGAGCAACAGCCAATCGATGAGGATGCCGCTCAGACACTCATCCTGGCCATCGCCGCAGCACAATACAGTGCCATCAATCCGAACCAGTACGAAACCATCCGGCTCCGCAGGCTGCTCTCTAAGCGTGAGCTTATGACCGAGCTGGACGCTGAACTGCTTCAAAGTTCCGTCTCAGCCATCCTGTGCTATAGAGATGGAACCATGGATATCCAATTAAAAAACCATCAAATGATAGGAAGAAGTGAAACCGTATGAGAGAAAGCCCGCCTAAAGTTATTACCATTCCTGCAAAGCCGGAGGCCGCAGCCCAGCAGACCATCAAGCGGCAGCTCCGAGTGGCTGCATACTGCCGTGTCTCCACCGACGATGAGGAGCAGCTCACCAGCTATGAAGCCCAGCAGAACTACTACACCGACAAGATCATGACCAACTGTGACTGGACTATGGCAGGAATCTTTGCTGACGAGGGCATCACAGGTACCTCTGCCCGCAAACGCCCTGAATTTCTGAAAATGATCCGGATGTGCAAGCAAAAGAAAATCGACATCGTCCTGACCAAATCCATCTCCCGCTTCGCCAGAAATACGGTGGACTGCCTGAACTACATTCGCGCCCTGCGGGAGCTGGGCATCGCGGTGATCTTCGAAAAAGAAAACATCAATACCCTGGAAGCAGACAGCGAGATCCTCATCACCATGCTGGGAGCTTTCGCCCAGGCTGAAAGTGAGAGCATCAGCGCCAATGTCCGCTGGGGCAAGCGCCAGGCCATGCGGGAAGGAAAAGCCATCATTCAGTACGACCGCCTCTATGCCTACGAAAAGGGCGAGGACGGAAATCCTAAAATCATCCCGGAGCAGGCCGAGGTGGTGCGGTCAATCTACCATCAATACCTGACCGGCGCCAGCCTTCGGATGATCAAGGAGCGGCTGGAGGCTGAGCAGATCCCCAATGTGTCTGGAAAAGCTCAGTGGACCATCACAACTATCCGCAGTATCTTGCGAAACGAGAAATATTGCGGAGATGTCCTTCTGCAAAAAACCTATATCAGCGATTGTATCAGCCGAAAGGTCATTCGCAATACCGGACAGCTCCCCATGTATCTGGTACAGAATCACCATGATGGGATTGTAGATCGCAAAACCTTCGATGCCGTACAGGCAGAGATAGCGCGGCGCAGTGCCGGAAAGAGCCCCTCCAAAAAGAATGCGCCCACCGGCATGGCATCCTACGCCAGCAAATATGCCCTCTCGGAGCGGCTGGTCTGCGGTGAATGCGGAACGCTGTACCGCAGATGCACCTGGTCCAAGGGCGGCAAAAAGCGTGTGGTATGGCGCTGCGTCAGCCGCCTGGACTATGGAACAAAATACTGTCACAACTCGCCCACGCTGGATGAGGAACCTCTCCAGCAGTCGATCCTCGCCGCTATCAATTCCGTCATGAGTCAAAAGAGCACTCTTATCCGGCAGATCACATCCGCCATGGAGGTGGAGCTGGCCCCGGTACCCGGTGAGAGCATAAGTCTTGCGGCAATCGAACAGCGGCTGGACGAGCTGAACAACCTGACTCGAGAGCTGGTGGCAGAAGCCGCACGAACTAAGGATGCCGAGGCATACACCGCCCAGCTGCGAGAAATTATGAATGAGGCTGCCGAATTAAAAGAAAAGCGAGCCTACATAGAAGAACAGCGGCAAAATAACACACAGGCAGTCCAGCGCATAGAGGATGCGGCAGCCGCTATGGAACAGGCATCCTGCCATATCTGTGAATGGGATGAAGCCCTCATCCGGCAGCTGGTGGATACGGTCAAAGTCCACTCTGCCGAGAAAATCACGGTATACCTCCGGGGCGGCGTTCAAGTCGACCAGGATATGATATAATGAGTGAAAGAAGGTGAAGCAATCATGATCTATGCCACAGGCGATACCCATGGCAACTTCCAACGGTTTGCTCCAGAACACTTCCCAGAGCAGGCTCAAATGACCAGGGATGATTTTATGATCATCTGCGGCGACTTCGGCGGTGTATGGGAAGGCGGCAAAAAGGATGCCCGCAGCCTGGACCGGCTGGAAAACCTACCGTTTACCACGCTGTTTGTCAGCGGCAACCACGAAAACTTCGATCTGCTGGGAAAATACCCCGTAGAGGAATGGAACGGCGGGAAAATCCAGCGCATTCGGCCCCATGTAATCCATCTGATGCGCGGGCAGGTCTTCGACCTGCAGGGATATTCCTTCTTCACCATGGGCGGTGCCAGGAGTCACGATATTGATGATGGTATTCTGAATCCCAATGCGCCGGATTTTGAAGAACAGTATTGGGCTCTCCGAAGAATGGGCGCCCGCTTCCGGGTCAACCATCACTCCTGGTGGAAACAGGAGCTTCCCAGTAAGTCCGAGTATGAAGAAGCTCGGCGCAATCTGGAACGCATTCACTATGAGGTGGACTATGTGATCACCCACTGCGCCCCAAGCAATATTGTTGACATACTGGGAAACGGCGGATATGTCCACGACCACCTGACCGACTTCTTGGAGGAAGTCAGAGAACAAGCCAAGTTCCACTACTGGCTGTTCGGACATTACCACGACAACAGGATCATCGACAACCGCTTCGTTCTGCTCTGGGAGCAGATGGTGCAAGTGGTATAAACAGGCCAAAGAGAAGCACAGGAAATACTCCTGCGTTTCTCTTTGGCCTGTTTCTGAATAAGGCAGATTCTGCCGGAAAGGAGTAAGCCATGAACATCCGCAAAAACATCGATTACTCTGCCATGTTTGCCGCTATGGATACGGCAATGGCCACCGGAATGTCTCAGATGGAACTGTACTGCCAGCTGGGCACTTTGGTCTGTGACAGACCAGAAAAGGGTGCTGCCGTCGCAGCTGCCGAGTACCTGAAAAACCGTTACCAGGATGCTTCCGGCTTCTCTCCCCGCAACCTGCGCCGGATGCGGGATTTCTACCGGATGTATGGTGGGAAACCGGAACTGCTGAAGCTGGCCATGGAGGTCAGCTGGACACACAATGTGGTCATTCTGGAAGCAGAACTGAGTCTGGAAGAACGGCGCTGGTACTTGTGTGCTGCCCGGCAATTCGGGTGGTCAAAGGCAGATCTCCAGAAAAAGATTGCGGCAGAGGCCCATCTGGAAGTCCTCCTCGACGAATCAGAGGTTCCGTGCTATACTGAATGCGAAGATAGCAAATTGGAGTGTTCAAAGCATGATCAAGATACTTTTCCTCTGCCATGGGAACATTTGCAGAAGCCCGATGGCCGAGTTCATTATGAAAGATCTGGTGAAGAAGGCCAATCTGGAGCAGAGCATTCGGATCGAGTCAGCAGCCACCAGCACCGAGGAGATCGGCAATCCGGTATATCCGCCGGCTCGCCGCAAACTGTCCGAGCATGGAATCGATTGCTCCGGCAAGAGAGCCCGTCAGCTGCTGAACAGCGACTACGAGAAATACGACCTTCTGATTGGCATGGATCATGCCAACCTGCGGAGTATGTATCGCATCTGCGGCGGCGATTTTGCCGACAAGATGCATCTGCTGATGGACTTTACCAACCGTCCCGGCGAGGTAGCCGATCCATGGTACACCGGGGATTTCGATACGACCTGGCGGGATGTAGAGGAAGGTTGCCAGGGACTTCTTCAAAAAATAATCAACAAGGAGGTGTAAGTGCGTGGAAAAACTGGTTGTCAGGGGAACCGAGATCAGTGTACAATGGGATTCCAGCCGGGATGACTTTATCAGCTTGACGGACATTGCCAAGCTCAAGGATAGCGACAATCCCCGATACATTATTCAAAACTGGCTCCGCAACCGGAATACGATTGAGTTTCTTGGTGTCTGGGAGTCCCTTTACAACCCGGAATTTAACCGTGTCGAATTCGATGCGTTTAGGAGTCAGGCCGGTCTGAACAGTTTTGTGATGACTCCCCAAAAGTGGATAGAGGCAACCGGCGCTATCGGCATCATCTCAAAAGCTGGTCGATACGGCGGCACTTATGCACACAAAGAGATTGCCTTTGAGTTTGCCTCCTGGATTTCTGTTGAATTCAAGCTGTATCTGGTCAAGGAATTTGAGCGGCTCAAGACCGAGGAGATGAAACAACTTGGCTGGGACATCAAGCGAAATCTGGTCAAGATCAACTACCGCATCCATACGGACGCCATCAAGGAGAATCTGATTCCGCCGGAGCTTTCCGCAAAGCAGGTCTCCATGGTGTATGCCAGTGAAGCCGATGTTTTGAACATGGCCCTGTTCGGTATGACTGCAAAACAGTGGCGGGACAGCCATCCGGATCTGAAAGGAAATATCCGAGACTACGCCAATGTCTCGCAGCTGGTCTGCTTGTCCAATCTGGAAAATCTGAATGCGGTGTTCATCAACGAGGGGATGTCTCAGGCTGAGCGGCTGGCAAAGCTCAATGCCATCGCTATCAGCCAGATGGAGATCTTGACGCAGGATCACCAAATCGAAGCGCTGGAGACTCATAGTGGAGAATTATCTCCCTTGAAGTAAAAATAACCGGACACTTGCGAGTGGACTAAGGCCGTGGCAAGCATATTATCTTGCAACAACTGTGTCGAATTCAATGAGTCGGCCTTGTTTTATTATCAGAGCTTCACTATAATAAGTGGAGAGGGGAATTAAATGAAATTATTTGAAGCAAAAAACAGAGCGCCGGAGCTGATCGCACAGCTACTGAAGGTATGGGAATCTTCTGTGCGGGCCACACATCTATTTTTATCCGATGGCGAAATTGAACATATCAAAATCTATGTACCGCAGCTCTTGCGCGAGGTTCCCCATCTCGTTGTTGCAGAAGACGAAGTGGGGCATCCAGTTGCTTTTATGGGATCGGCGGACAGATCTTTGGAAATGTTGTTTGTCGCACCCGAAATGCGGGGCCGAGGAATCGGGAAACAGCTGTTACAATACGGATTTGAAAACCATAAAATTATGAGTGATTATTGCTCTCCATAGGTTATCAATAAAATCTTCCAAAAGCCTTGAATATAAAGGATTTTTCGCACTCTGCTCGCCTTATCCCTTTATATGATTTCACACAAGTTTACTCTTTCCCTGACTGCTTATAAGGGCAAAATCAAGGGCAAGAAAATCTCATGACAAGATATAACAGAATGTGGCAATCGGAGAACTGTGGCATATGTGCGAATATATTATACTGGAGGATTTTTTATGGACAAGTACATTTATGATGAAAGCAATGGTCTTTGGTATGAACTGCAAGGAGATTATTATATCCCTTGCCTTGTTTTACCAGCCGAAGAAGAACAGCCAGTCGGTTTGTGGGGACAGCGACACTTACACTATCTCAAAGAGTACCGCAGAGGTACATATATCAATCTTCTTACAAGCGGCAGGCTCAACGCCTACCTTGTGAAGATTGATAAACAGGCACAGGAACGCTTTGAAAGGCTCATTGAGGGCATGAAACGGACACAGGGTATTACTGAACAGTTAAAGGCTGAAAACGGTTTTGAATGGATAAGAAGAATAAATAACATACTGGCATGTGCGTGGGAGATTGTGAACGAAGAAATCATCTTTGCATAAGCAGACAATAAGGCAGCAGGGCGTAATCCCTGTTGCCTTATTGACTTTAAGGGCGGTTTTGATTATAATAAATCAACTGATGTAAAACCATTGATTTAATAAAAGGAGAAATAGAATATGCCACCAAAAGCAAAATTTACAAAAGGAGAAATTATTGAAGCCGCATTAAATATTGTCAGAACAGACGGATATGAAGCTTTAACTTCCAGAGCATTGGGAACATACCTCAGCAGTTCGGCAAGGCCGATTTTTACTGTATTCAAAAATATGGAGGAAGTTCAGCAGGCTATGATTGAAGCTGCTAAAACTCTGTATAAAGAATATGTCAATAAAGGATTAACAGCGGAACACCCTTTTAAGGGGGTGGGTACACAATATATTCTCTTCTCTGTTAATGAGTCAAAACTTTTTCAGCTCCTCTTTATGACGGAGCAAAAACAAATTCCCGACTTATCAGGCGTACTTCCGCTGATAGATGAAAGTTATGAGCAAATTCTATTATCAATTCAAGAAGATTACAAAATTTGCAATTCATCTGCGAAAAAGCTATATCATCATCTTTGGATATATACACACGGAATTGCATCGCTTTGTGCCACAAAAATGTGCCGCTTTACAGATGAAGAAATCAGTACAATGATTACTGAGGTATGTATGAGCATTTTGAAAAAGATAAAGGAAGAAGAAAATAAATAGGAGGAAATTGAATGAGCAATATTATTCAAATCAATAATCTTAACAAGAGTTTTGGAAGTGTAAACGCTGTTCAGAATTTAAGTTTTCGTGTGAAAAAAGGAGAGTTGTTTGCCTTTCTTGGTATCAATGGGGCAGGAAAATCAACTACAATCAATATTATGTGCGGACAACTGTCGAAAGACAGTGGAAGCGTTTTTATTGATAAACACGATTTAGATAAGGATATGGACTATATTAAGCGTGAACTGGGTGTAGTTTTTCAATCATCTGTCTTGGATTCTGCCCTTTCTGTTTATGATAATTTGGAAAGCCGTGCCGCTTTATATGGCATTACTGGAATGGAGTTTAAGAAACGACTTGAGGAACTGGCGAAAATATTAGATTTTGAAAACTTATTGAAACGCATCGTTGGTAAATTATCAGGAGGACAACGCCGAAGAATTGATATTGCAAGGGCTTTGTTTCATAAGCCTAAAATCCTTATTCTTGATGAGCCGACAACAGGGCTTGATCCGCAGACACGCCGACTTATTTGGGATGTTATATCAAGTTTTCGCAAAGATGAAAATATGACTGTATTTTTAACTACGCACTATATGGAAGAAGCTGCGGAAGCTGATTATGTTGTAATCATTGATGATGGGAAAATATCCGCAGAGGGTACTCCGCTTGAATTAAAAAATATTTATACTGGGGATTACATCACAATTTATGATGTAGATGAAAAGGATATTAAAGCACTTGATGTGGAATATGAGCAAATCCGAAACGGTTATCGCCTTTCTGTACCGAATACAAAGGCTGCAACTGAATTGATTATTCGTAATCCGCAGTTGTTTAATGATTACGAAATAACAAAAGGAAAAATGGACGATGTTTTTCTTGCTGTTACGGGCAAAACATTGGTGGGAGGTGCAGAAAAATGAGTATGGCTTTCATTCTTATCAAAAGAAATATCAAATTGTTTTTCAAAGATAAGGGAATGTTCTTTACCTCTTTGATAACGCCTGCTATATTGCTTGTACTTTATGTGACTTTTCTTGGGAATGTGTATCGGGATAGTTTTACATCTAATTTACCTAATTCATTAAAACTATCAGAAAGCATAATAGAGGGACTGGTAGGCGGTCAACTTATCTCATCTATTCTTGCTGTTTCGTGTGTAACGGTTGCTTTTTGTTCTAATTTTTTAATGGTGCAAGATAAAGCAAATGGTACGATAAGAGATTTAAGAATATCTCCTGTGAAGTCAGCTACACTTTCGCTGAGTTATTATGTTGCAACCTTGCTTTCGACACTTATTATTTGCTTTGCTGCAACGGGTATCTGTCTTACTTATGTGGCTATTGTCGGTTGGTATATGTCACTCGCAGATATATTCTTTTTGTTTCTTGATATTTTACTCCTTGTTTTGTTTGGAACAGCATTATCTTCGATTATTAATTTTTTCTTGTCAACACAAGGACAAATTTCAGCGGTAGGCACAATCATCAGTGCGGGATATGGTTTCATTTGTGGTGCATATATGCCTATTTCTTCATTTGGAGAAGGGCTGCAAAAAATAATCTCATTTTTGCCGGGAACTTATGGTACATCACTTATCCGAAATCATACAATGCAAGGGGCACTTGTCGAAATGCAAAATCAAGGTATTCCAACAGAGGTTATTGAAAAACTAAAAGATTCCCTTGATTGCAATCTTTATTTTTTCGGAAGTCAAGTAAATATGGGAACGATGTATATGATACTTGGAATCACTATTTTGGTGTTGATTGGAATTTATATTTTGTTAAACAAATCAAAAAAATATAACTGTTAATTTTGTAGCTGAAAATGATTATGTATGCCGCCGCTATGGGTAACACCATAACGGCGGTTTTTCAATGCCTATCGGCTATCTCTGTCAATGGATTTTTTACGCTGTTTTTGCGGTGGTTGCTGCTTGTTGCGTTCCTGTATCTCACGCAGATGTTTTAACACGCTCTCCCGTTGGGGCAGCGCTGTCTGTTCTTTTTCGGCTGGTCTGCGGTTCTCCCTGACCTTGCGCTCCCATTCGGCAAGCTCCCGGTTGTAGTTCTCTACCACAGCCTCCGCCTTGCGGTAGGTCGCCATGAACGCCCGTACATCGGGATAGCCGTCCTCTTTTAAGATTTCAGGCAGTGCTTCCAGCATGGCGGAAATGTTTTCTTCCGTCCGCCGGATTTTTGCTTCCAGCTCTTTCCGCTCCCTGCCTTTGAAGATACCCTTTGTTTCAGCAAGCTGCGATTTCAGCCTGGGGACTTCCTCCTGCAAGCTGCGGATTTCCCTTGCCCTGTCCTGCACCCGTATCATCAGCTTCTGCATGGCGCCAAACTCCGCCATATCCAGATTGAGCACCGGCTTGGGCGGCAGCTCCGTCTGGCGTATCAGGTTCTGCAAAAACTCTTTCGCTTTGCTAACGATACTGCGGAACAGGTTAGGCAGCCAGCCCTTGCTTTTGATAGACTGGCTCGTTTTTTCGTGTATCTCCGTCCGTTTGATTTCTAAAATCTTTGCCTCCTCTATCCCCGATAAAAGCGCCATATCCGCCGTCCTGTTCCACTCCTGCCTTGCGGCGTTGTCCGCTTCTATCTCGGCGGCTTTGGGATTGTTCTTGCCGATCTTTTTGGTCGGCAAGTAGATACTGTCGGGATTGAACACCCGTAAATGCTGCTCAGGATCGGCGATATGCCGGTTGATAAGGTCGGTGTAATTTCTCTTGACTTCCTCTAAAAACGGCTCGCTTTTGAAACGCCCGTCCTTTACCGTAAAAAGGTGCTGTTCGTAAACGCCGCCTTTCGGGATAACGGTGCAGCCCTTCCGTATCTGCCCGTCCTCCCCTGTGATTTCTTTTTTGGTGCGTACCCGTTTGCCCGTTTCGTCAAAGAATACGCTGCGGGTTGCAATCTTAACCTCCGGCTCGGCAAGCAGCCGCCGTTCGCTGAAGATAAGGTGGATGTGGTAATTGGTCTTTCGCTTGTTGTGATGGAGCGCCGACACGCATTCCACATCATACCGCCTGCGGAATTCCTCCGTGAAATCTTCCAGTACCTGCGACGGCTCGTATTGCGTGTAGGCTTCGGGGAGGGCGATAATCAGCTCCCTTGCTTCGATACACTTCCCCTCTGCGCCGCTTCTCTGAAACTCCTGCTGGCTTTCCCTTGCGAGGCTGCTCCAAAAGGAATGGTCTGCGGTGCGGTAAACCGCATAGAGGTTTTCTTGCTTGGCGTGGCTTGTGATATACGATATTCTTCCCCTGACATTGGACAGCTTTGACATCTGAATAAAGCTGTGGCGTGTCATACATCATCTCCGTTTCTGTTTGGTAAAATGCCTGTCTCATTTTGCAACCGGCTTGCCGGCTGCGGCTGTTCCGATAAGGAGCAGCCAAAGAAAATTGCGCCGCAATTTTCTCTGTATCACAGCGGCGGCAGCCCTGCAAGCGGTGATACAGGCTCCCCGCAGGGGCGAAATACCCGGAGTACAAACCGCAGGTTTGTGCGAGGGGTGTATTTCGCTCTCAAACGCCGAGGGCTTTGAGAAAGTGGTTACTCCACCTTTCGGACATCGTCGGGCTTCAGAAGATTCCTCCCCTGATTGACGGTCATAAACCGCTCCAGCGTGTCCCTGCGGATAATGGTCTTGCGCCCGACCTTCAGCACGGGCAGCTTCCCCCAGTCCCCCAGCTTCCGCATGGTGTTCCTGCCGATCCCCGTACATTCCGCCGCTTCCTCTATGGTAAATCCCATTTTGACTGTGTCCATTCTCTCGACCTCCTTCCAAAATACTCATTCTGCAACTTCTACATTGTTATTATACTTACTTTGCTATCGCTTGTCAACTCGTATTAAGCCCATTCAATAAATTTTTACAAAGAAATATGCAAAACAGGGTTGCAAATTCAACTCGCTTATGCTATGATAGTACTCGTTAGGAGGTGAAAGCCTTGAATGACAGGAAAATGCTTACCGCAAAAGAGGTAGGGCTGCGAATCAAGGAACGGAGAAACGAACTGAAAATCTCCATGCCCGAACTCGGCAGGCGTGTGGGCGTAAACAAGTCCACCATTCAGCGGTATGAAACGGACGGGGTAAACCCCACAAGAAGCATGGTCATCAACGGGCTTGCGGAAGCGCTGCTGACCACGCCCGAATGGCTGACCGGCCTTTCGGAAGAAAAAGAGTATTCCGTCCCGACGCTCTGTGAAAACGAGCTGACGGAGCACATCAGGAAGTATCTGGATACGGTTGCTTCCACCGTCAAAGGGGACGGGCACCGGCAGCTTATGACAACCTTTCTCGGAAAGCTGATCGACCTTTACACAATCCTGACCTGCCATTTTGCAGACGCCATGGCCGAGGTTGACCGTGTAGCGGAGGACGAAGGCTTGAAACAATCGCTCAGGCGGTATGCGGTTGAATCCGGGGCGATTACCGAACGGGTATATCGCAGGGAAATGGAACAGCCTATCGAAGATATGAAGCGATTTCTTGACGGGATTTTACATATCTACGATGAGGGACGCACAAAGGTATCCATGGGCGACCTCTTCGGGATAGTGGCGGAAGCCGAAGCACGGCTGTCCGAAAAAGAAAATTCCGTGGCACCTTGACAAAAAAACAGGCCGGTTGAAACCAACCGGCGGAAGTGACACAACTTATTTTACGCACACCATATGTCACAGTCCCGATTGCCACGGATAGGAAGGAGAATTTTTATCTATGGCAAAAGGTTCTGTAAGGAAAAAAGGCAAGAAGTGGTATTACCGCTTTTATATCGAAGATGAAAGCGGCAGGCAGGTACAGAAGGAGTTTGCGGGCACGGAGAGCAAAAGCGAAACGGAAGCGATGCTCCGCAAGGCAATGGAAGATTACGAAGCCAAAAGGTTTGTCGGCAAGGCGGAGAACATCACCGTAGGCGAAATGCTGGATCTGTGGATTGAGGAAGATTTAAAGCCCAGCAGCTTGAGCAACGGGACGGTCATGGCGTACACGGCGGCGGTCAAAAAGATCAGGAAATACCCGATAGGAAGCCGCAGGCTGAAAACCGTCACAGCCGACCATTTGCAGGCGTTCCTTGACTTTATGAGCTACGGCGGCACAAACCCGGACGGGACGGTCTCTCCCCCTATGAGCAAGGGATATATGCTCCAGTTCTCTGCGGTGCTGCAAGGGGCGTTCCGCTTTGCGGTGTTCCCGAAGCGGCTGATTACCTTCAACCCGATGCAGTATGTACGGCTGCGGGGGCGGAAAGAGGAAGCGGACATCTTCTGCGGGGAGGAAGCCGGGGCGGTTTCCCGTCCGACCATCACCCACGGGCAATACCTGAAGCTGACCGGCTATCTGAAAGAAAGGGAAAACCCTGCGCTGCTGCCCGTACAGATCGCCTACTACACGGGGCTTCGCATTGGCGAGGTCTGCGGCTTAACCTGGCAGGACGTCAATCTGGACGAGCAGTACCTGACGGTATGCCGCAGTATGCGGTACAACGGCACAAGGCACAAGACCGAGATAGGGACGACCAAGCGGAGCAAAGTCCGTACCGTGGACTTTTGCGACACGCTGGCGGAAATCCTGCGGGCGGCGAAGGCGGAGCAGCACAAAAACCGTTTCCAGTACGGGGAGCTTTACCACCTGAACTACTATACTGTAGTAAAGGAAAAAGACCGCAGCTACTACGAGGTTTACAGCCTGCCGGGGACGGAGCAAGCCCCCGAAGGGTACAAGGAATTATCCCTTGTCTGCGTCAGGCCGGACGGGATGTTTGAAAGCGCCGGGGCGGTCGGGCAGGTATGCCGGAAGGCAAGGAAACAGGTCGAAGGGCTTGAAGATTTCCACTTCCATATGCTGCGGCACACCTACACGAGCAACCTGCTGTCGGGCGGGGCAAAGCCCACCGATGTGCAGGAGCTGCTGGGGCACTCCGATGTCAATACCACGATGTCCATCTACGCACACGCTACAAGGGAAGCGAAGCGTACTTCCGCAAGGCTGCTGGACAAGGTAGTCGGCGGGGCATAAAGAACTTTCCCTTGTTTCGGCTCGTAAGGGCAAAAACAAGGGGAAATACATGAAAACCGAGCATGGAGCAGGCGAAACGCCTTGTATTCTCAATGGTTTTTGGAAAACTGAGTTTTTAATCAGGATTTGAAAACCACGCCATCGAGACATTAACAGTAAATGAGCAAAATCCCCAAGCCAAAGGATTCTATGAGCACATGGGATTTCAAGTCTACAAACGGACTGAGTTGGATGAGCAGGGCAATCCCTATCCTCTTCTCTATATGCGGTATGCGCCATCTGCCAAATAAAAATTATACTTGGCATCTATAGTGTTGCGATGCTCCACCTCGCCGCGGACGACATATCGTTCGCGGCGACTTTTTTTAAGTCACCTCTCACTCATTTTGTCGCGGCTCCTCTCCAAATCGAACCCGCTTCGCTGGGCTTCGATTTGGTTTTGGATGAAAGCCTGAAAGCTGTGGTATCTATACTGTTGTGATGTTCCCTGTGGTCGCAAAGTTTGCTTTGCGACCACGCCTTTTTATGCCCGCGGCAAAAAAGACGTCATCCGCCTGCTCCCTTGCCCCTCCCTTTCAAAATATCCCGGGATAAGCTGACAGGCAATTGCAAGTTCTCTTGAAATATGGCAAACCTGATTAAAGCATGGTACCGGAAGCAGCTTCTTTTTCGGTGCCATCGGCCGCTGGAGGATCAGGACAGCAGTCTGTCTTTCTCCGGCGCCATTTTCAAGAGGAGGGCTTTCTATGAAAAAACGAGTAGTATCCCTGGTTTTGACATGTGTGCTGTGCCTCTGTCTGATGCCGGTCGCCGCCCAGGCCGCCGACTGGTATGAGGTAAAACCCTTTTACGTTGAGTACTTCGGCAGCAATGAGCCGTCCACCGGGACAAAAGAAATGACCGTTGACGGGCAAACCGTCACCGTATCCGTCTTTCCGTCCGGGACGCAATTCAGCTCCTTTAACGGGCTGTATATCGGAGAGACAGAGTCCTATGTGGATGGAGTGCTCTCCTCCTCACCGTTCGATCCGACGGCAGGTCTGCCTGCACAGGGCATTTATCAGATCAAGCTGTACAGCATGTATTACGGATATGAAGGTGACGTGTGGGTCACCGCGGAAGGCTCCGGCACCACCGCCGAGCCATCTGAGCCAGACGAACCTGCGGCTCCTTCCTTTACCGATGTAGCCGCGGATGCCTACTATACCGAGCCGGTAGCATGGGCCGTGGAGCAGGGCATCACCAGCGGCACTACTTCCACCACGTTCTCCCCGAACAATGCCTGCACCCGCGCCCAGATCATCACGTTCCTGTGGCGGGCCGCAGGGTCTCCGGAGCCTGAAGCTCCCTCCGCATTTACGGATGTAAAGGCCGATGCCTATTATGCCCAGGCGGTGGCTTGGGCCGCAGAGAGCGGCATGGTAACTGGCAGCACTTTTTCCCCGGATGCTCCCTGCACCCGGCTGATGGCTGTGGAATTCATGTGGAAACAGGCCGGGAGCCCCAGTGCGGCTGATGCGAATTTTACCGATGTTTCCTCTGACGCCGTCAACTGGGCAGTAGAGGCCGGAGTGACCAGCGGCACCACCGCCGACATGTTCTCCCCCGACACCACCTGCACCCGTGCCCAGATCGTGACGTTTCTGTACCGGGCATTTGCCCAATGACACGGTGAACTGTACTCCGGATCGTTTCGCCGCACCATGCCATGCAGATGGAAGATCCTGCATGGATCCCGTCCCCTTTGCCTCACCGCAAGCGCATCGCCTGCGGTGAGGTTTCTTCATTTCCTGCAGCCATCTCATGGACAGGTGCTCTGCCGCCGCTCTTCCACACCGGCCCGCCGGGCGCTTGGTCCGCCATTGAGCGGCTGCGGAAAATCCCCGCTCCCCGGATATCCCCCCTCCGGGAACCACATTGCCCCCGGACGCATATCCTGAGTCAAACGCAAAGGAGGGATGGCTTATGAAACTGTGGCTTGCCGTATGGCAAAAAGCCCTGTGCCTCGTCCACCCGGTAGACAAGAGCCTGCTGCTCTTTATGCTGATCCTGCTGGTCCAGTCCGCCGTCAATCTCTTTTTGCCCGCAAGTGACAGTGGCATAACGGGAGATATCGATATTGTGGTGCGCACATCCGCCGCCGCTATTTTCGGCTACTTCCTCAGCGCCAATTTTATCGGCCATGATGAAGAGGCCGGACAGGCGACAGCGGCCGTCCAAACGCATATACTGAAAACGGGAGCCGGTCCGGTACAGGACAGCGCGCCCCGGGCACAGATCGGCTTTTCCGCCGGTGAGGCGGTCTCGGCAACTGCAGTGCCCCCAGTCCAGGCACCGGAACAGTCCATCCGCTGCCTGCAGGTACGTGCAGCCACTTTCATCGGTCTTTTCTGCCTGCTCGCGCTGCTGATCCTGCGCAATCTGACTCAGCTTGGGGTCGTGTCGCCCGCATCGGACTCGGTCACCGGGACCATCGTCCAGTTTCGGGACTTTATCTCCGGCTGCGTCGGATTTCTGATCGGCTGCCCCACGCATCAAGCCCGTGCATCCGGCACGGAATACTAGGAGGTTTCCCATGCCCGATATCAAGCAGGACCTGCTCAGTCTGCAGTACAGCCAGAATTTTGAGATCCAGGGAATGCAGGAGGCCAATGTGGATCTGGAGCTGCCCCCTGCCTCCACCTCTGCGGCCACTGTGTACGGCACCGTCACAGACGGCACCGCCCCCATTGCCGACGCCACCGTCAAACTTTTCGACAGCGCAGGCCTGCCCTACAAGCACACCATGACCGATGCCGACGGCGCCTTCTCCCTGACCGGCATCCCCGCCGGCACTTATACGCTGGGCGCAGTCAAGGACGGCTACCGGCTCAGCGACGCAGCCGGCGTCACTCTCTCCGCCGGCTCCACTGTTCAGGTGGACCTGACCTGCACCCGAGATGTCACCTTGTCTCTGGGCGCCATTGCCGGCACCCTGACCGTCACCGATCCCCTGGGCGGAACCGCCGTACCGCTGGGCGGGGCGAAGATCACCCTGCAGGATGCCCTGGGCGCCGCAGCGGCTGCCACCTACACCGCTGCGGACGGCGAGTTCGCCTTCTATGATCTGGCAGACGGCGCCTATACCCTGATGGCCTCTGCGGATGGTTATATGGCCGTCTCCTCCGTGACGGCCGTCATCGCCGGCGGCTCCATTGCCAATGTGATCATGACCATGACGGTAGACAGCCGCACCTACAACGGCACCGTCAGCGGCATCATCCGCGACAACGGCGGCCACGCGGTGGCCGGCTGCTTCGTGGGCCTTTACCAGGTGACGGACGTGGCTGGTGTTTCTCAGGAGCGGCTGGTGTCTGTCACCAAAACCAACACTGCGGGAAAGTATCTGTTCGGCGGTGTCGGCAGCGGAGAATATCTGGTCAAGGCAAAGCTGGAACAGTAATCCCTGACAGCGGCCTGCTGGCCGCGCGCCGCGTCTTCCTGTGCGGGAACGAGGCGGAGGCGGATGCTTCCTTATGCATCCGCCCCCGCTCCGTCCTATGCGGCATCCGCCTGTCCATCGAAGATTTTTGTCCCATGGATGAAGTGCTTTTGCAGGCGTGGGACAGCTGCCGCTGTCAGGCGCGGACCCTGCTTTGTCAGGGAACCGTCCTTTTTGGCTTCCTGCGGCCAGGCAGTTATACGCTCACGCTCCGCCGGGGCAGGCACTGCTTTACTTTGGCGGTGCGCCTTCCCCCCGGCGGCAACGCGGCCATCCGCTGCTGCCTTTCCACCCGGCGCTTTTGCTGGGAGCGGGATGCGTTCCATTACTTTTTCAACACAGCCATGGGAGTTTAAATGTATCCGCCGCACAAAATCGCATAACATGAAAGGAGCGGAGGAATTCCTCCGCTCCTTTTATTTTGTCTTGCCGCCCATCAGCTCAAAGCGCTCCCAGGTGAATTCCTGCTGCTCCACCGACGCCCAGGTATACCCGGCCTCCTCACATTCTGTCCATGTCATATAGCGGAAGTAGAATTCCACCTCCAAATGACAGGGCAGGATGTCCAGTATAATCTGCTGGATCTCGTCAAATCCGGGCGGCACACCGCCAATGCCCGGAAAAATCACCCGCAGGTGTCCGGTGTCCACCTCCAGTGCCTTGGCAGGAATACCGCAGCCGCTGATGGTCCGGTTGATGGCCTCCGGGGTCAGGCTGTCCGCGTCGATCTGCATCAGGGCAGTGATGGCTGCCCGGCGATCCTCCACCGTCTCGGCCACAGGGCGCCTGGCAAACAGCGTCTCGCGCCGCTCCAGTCCCTCTTCCAGCGCCGTGGCCACCAGGCTCTCCCGTTCCGTCCGCTCCAGGGAACGTTCCGTCCGGTCCAGTGCCTGCCCGGCCGCATACACCATCGCCTCGCTGAAAGAGCCCTTTGACAGATCGTAGATTCCCAGAGGAGCCAGCAGATTCTTCAAATATTCCGCATACGCCATTCAGCTCTCCTCCCAGGCCGTCACTGACAGCTCGCCCAGTGTCGCAAGCTCACTCTGCTGCACCGAAACATCCTGCTCCGGTGCCGTGATGCGCACGTTGGACACGCTCTCCAGCGAAAATACCAGACTGCTCAGTTCCGCAAGACGCACGCTCTGCCCCAGAAGCTGCCCGCCAAAAAACGCCGTGATTGCCTGCTCTGCCGCCGCTGCGGCCTCTTCCCCGCTCCATCCGGCCGCAGGAGCTACCTGCATGGCAATGTCCATCGGCTTTTCCGCAGGAGCAAGCACCTTTACATCCACGGCGATCTCCCGTTTTTCCTGAATGTCCTCCTGTACCTGCTGCAGGAGTTCCTCGGAAGGCGTCCCTGCCGCCGCGGCGATATAAACATCCACCGTTCCGATCCCTCTGGCCCTGCCCACCGCCCGGGCAGCCACCACACCGGTGTGGGACATGGCCGTCTTCTCATACCAGGCCGCATTGGCTCCGTTGGGCAAGCGCTGATAGCTCTCCAGCACCCGGCTGCGCAGACTCTCATCGTCTTCCGGGTCGCTTCCGCCGGAAAATGCCTTGGGATTGGTGCAGCGGGTCACGCCGACAGGACAGGCCGTCAGGATGGCAATGGTTTCCGGAGGTACATTGCCGCCTTTTCCGCTGTCTACTGCCCGGGCCGGAACATCCGCCCACAGCGTCCCGGCTTTCAGCGTTCCGGCGGCCGTTGTCTCAAACCGGACCTCCTCCGCCGTCATACACACGGTCCCCTGCGGAATCGTCAGATCCGACGCCGGCGCCAGGTCCACAGAAAAACGCAGCACGCCCTCCGCCCGGGTACCGTCGATGCGCGTGAGGCCCCGCATGGCCGCATGACGCTCCAGATAGACCCCCTGCGCCGTTTGGGGAAAGCTTTGATCCAGCACCCAGTCCGCCTGCATCTCCAGCGCCTGGACCTGTGCCGCTGCCGCATACAGCCGCACCGCCAGATCACAGGAATCCTCCGGCTGAAAGCCGCATCGTGCCTCCATGTCCGCGCGCATCTGCGCGTAAATCTCCTCCACGCTTCTCACGATCCATCTCCTCTCATTGAATCTCCAGCGTCACCGCCAAGGTCTCCTCCTCCCAGGTAAGACGGACGGTCAGCGCAGCCGTGCCGTCCGCCGCTTCCGTGAGCTCCACCTGCTCCACCCGAACAGGCTCATCCTCCAAAGCCTCCGCCACGTACTGCTCGGCAGCAGAGGCGCGCTGCCCCGCAGGCAAGCTGCTCAGCTGCCAAAGCCTGCTGCCGAGCCCGCTGCAAAAGGGAAACCGCCCCCGTCTTGCACGCAGGCGGAACAGCACCCGCTCCAAAACGGCCTGCGCTCCCTCCGCATATTGGAGATTGCCGCCGGAGAGCCGGTAATCTCCGTCTTTTAAAATCGGTTCTCTCATGTCAGCTCGTCTCCTCCTCGCCGCAGGTACAAGGCCTGTACGGCTCTCCGTTGATCAAGAGCTCCCCTTCCACGCACACACGTCCCCGCAGCAGCAGCGAGCCATCCGCCTTCAGATAAATACTGGCTCCCCCGCTGCGGATGAGCACCTCTCCCGGCTGCATGGATGCTTCCGGCGCTCCCTGCCGCATGCCGGCCACGCACTGCTCCTGTCCGCCGGGGCCGCCCTTAATGACCAGCACCTCCGCACCGTTTTGCGGCATCCAAAGATATCCGCCCGGTCCGTACACCGGCAGGGACCGGACCTCTCCCCGGGTCAGCACGCCCGCCTGCCCGCCGGCGATGGTAGTCACACCCAGATCCGCGTCCGCGGTGGGCGGCGCCGGGCGCATTTTCTTGGAAATCCACATTATGCTCCCCTCTTTTCCAAAGTCAGCTCCACTGTGGCCCCGCTGTTCAGGGAAAACCGGTTATCCGCCTGTGCCACCCGATAAATGCCAGCAAGCCCCATGCGTTCCAGGGACATCTCCACCTCATCTCCCGGAAAAGCCAGAAAGCTTCCCGGAAGCGTCAGCGCAATGGACAGCTCCTCCTTGGCGGACTGGGCGATCTGGTATTCCCCGGTATAGCGCATGGCGTCCCAGGTGCTCTGTCCCGGCGTGTAGACCACCCGGCGGCACTGTCCTCCCCGCTCCATCATGTCGCTGTTTTTCACATTGTAAAAAGCGTTGCGGGTCTTGTCGATCACCAGCACCTCCGTCAAAACGCCGTAGTGGTCCTCCCGCAGCCGGCACGAGAGAACCGGGTCTTCCTCCCCGATGCGTATTCTGCGCTCCGCCTGCGCCGGCGCGGCCACCAGGCGCCCATCCCGCTGGAAGGTGGGCAAAAAGCCGCCGTAGGCCCGGCAAAATCCCTCCAGCGCCTTCCACTGGCTGGTGCCGGAAGCCACTGTGTAGGGTGTCAGCGCCCGAACAGAAGCCGTCCGGGCCGCGGTGATGCCGTAGGGCGTCACATGGTTGCGCAGGATCTCCTCCAGCGTGGCCGTCTCATAGGTCATCGGGCGGGATTCATTGTCCAAAAGCCGGGCGGCATACCCCCGGCCGCACACCGTCGCCGTCAGCCCGCCGGCATCAAGCTCCACGGTGTACTCGTCCACAATTCCACGCAGCATCACCGCTCCGTTCTCCAGGGCCGCAAAGCCCGCCGCCAGATGCAGCGGCTCTTTCATGGACGCGTCGTAGAAAAACGTCACGGAGAAGCTGTCGCAGGGCACGCCGCCGGTGTGGACCACGTTCCACTCCAGAAGTGCCGGCAGCTCCAGTACCTGGTGGGTGCAGGTGATGATCCGTGCCTTCATGGGATCACCACCGTTTCTCCCGGATAAATAAGGTTGGGGTTCTTGATCTGCGGATTGGCCGCGATCAGATCCGTCAGAGCCACGCCGTACCGCCCCGCGATCCCCCAAAGGGTATCTCCCTTGCAGACCACATAGGTACCGGCGTACGAGGGAGCTGTCTGCGCAAGCCCACCGTCCCCTTCCGCTTCGCTCACCGGGATCTCCGTCAGTCCCGCACCGTATCCGCCCTGGTCCTCCCAAAAGGCAAAGCGGTAGCGCACGAAATCCGGCAGCGGCTCCTGCGTCAGTTCCAGCGTCACGAAATGGGCACTGGACGCAGGCCAGACCGGATGGACCAACAGCCCCGGCCCCGGCTGGTCAAATACCCGCTCCAGCGTGCGGAAGGTCGCATAGGCGTCCTTTCCGGCAAAAGTGCCCTCTCCCTCCAGAACTCTGCACGTGGCCCCCAGATCCTGCAGGACATATCCGCCGAAGGGTACCTTGTGGACCGCCATCTGCCTGCGGCGCTCCACCTGATAGGTCTCCGGGTTGTGGGGCCAGGTAAATTCCTTATAGCGCATGGGCGCCAGGCGCATGTACACTCCTCCTTTCAATACAGGGAAAAGCCGCCGTCATAGCGCCGGGCGTCCCGCTCGAACGCCAGGGAGACGGCCCGCGCCGAAAGCTGCTCCTGCCACAGGTCGCCAGCGGCAAATGGCGCAGTCTGTGTACCTCTCCGGGTGCTGTCCGCCGCTGCTGCGGCACTCCACGCTCCCGCAAGTTGGACACCGCCGTCTCCGGAGGTTTTGCCGGATATGTACGCCATGCCGCTTTCCGGCATCCGCCTATACTGCCGCTGCGGCGCCAGCGTCGCTGCCTGCCGATTAAGCGCCGTGCTGCGTGCCCGGCTCTCCTGAAAGTGAGCAGCGGAAACCCCGGACCAAAAGCTTTCCTCCGCTGTCTCCTCCGGCTGCTTCACATTCTCTTCCCGAAGCCGCTGGAGCACAGATGCAGCCTGTTCTTCCGCGCCTGTATACGACGCTTGGCGCAGCCATTCCGATTCCTGCTTTGTCTCCTGCTCACGGCCCAACAGCAGCAGCGACAAAAGCCGCCGCTGCCGGGCCAGTACACTTTGCACATAGTCCATGCTCATCCCTCCCGCATGGCCGAAAACTTCCCCATATCGAAGCCCGGGTTCTCCGCGCCGCCATGCTCATCGCCGCAGAGCCGCTCCAGCAGGCGTTCCATCTCCGGCGCCGTCAGCGCCTCCAAAACGTCCTCCCTGCCGGAAAAAACCGCCTCCCCCTGGAAAAAGCAGCACTCCGCCAGCACCTGCGCATTGGTCAGGAGGCTTCGCTCCAGCACGTCCTGCGTCTGCTCCCGTCCCTCCCGCCAGATGGCAAGGAGACGGCCTGCCGTCAGCGGCCTGAGCTGGTCGATCTCTCTCATGCCTGGGTCTCGATGCGCTTGGAGGCCACCACGGTGATCTTCTCAGCCACCATGGCGTTGAGCTGGCCCTCCTCGTGAATAGTGCTCCACTCACAGCCGCTGTAAATGACCTTGCGGTCAGGCTTGCAGATCACCAGGGAGAAATCCCGCAGATCGTGGAAGTTGATGCCGTCGGCCACCGCGTCATCCGTGGCATAGAGGCGGGTAAGTTCCAGGGTGTACTTTTTCTGTCCCTCGATGGTGGCCACCGGCTCACTCTCGCCGAAGGCCTCCACGCTCTGGGAGGACTTGGTTGCCTTGGCGGTGTAGCTCTGCACCACCGCCACTTTTTTTCCATCCAGCTCCAGGTAGATGTCCGCGCTGGTGGGGAATCCCTTTGTATCCATCTTCTCTTCCTCCTCTCAAATGCCCTTAAACGGTGATGTGCACGGTCAGATAGATCTGGTTGAGGCCATGGGCCACGGAAAAGCCAAATTCCACCACACACACGGTGGGGTCGTCAGCGGAGGCAGTGACCGTCACGTCACCGTAGCTGTCAATGATCTCCGCCGCCAGCTTTTTCTCCAGCTCCACAATGACCTGGGAGCGGATGGCGCTGCGGTTCCGGGCGGTATTTTTCGTGCGGGAAAACTTGCTGCGCAGGGCACTGCGCACCGCAGGGATGATGTCGTCCACAATAAGGATCGTGGTCAGCTCCCGCCAGGTGGCGTCGGCCGCCTCTCCGGATTTGGAGCGGGTGGTGATGCCCCGCACCGGGGAGAGGATACCGCCCTCGTACTCCAGGGGCGTCACGCCGCCCCGCACCAGAAGATCGATGTCGTTGTCGGTATACGCCTCACTCAGCCCGCCAAGGCCATTCATCTGCGCGCCGTTGAGGGGCACAGCAGGGTCCCTGACTGCGGCGATGACGCCGGCCAGAGCCGCCGCGGCAAACACGCCGGGCAGCGTCTCCCCATCTGCCCCCAGGGGATCGGGCCCCACCAGCACCATGCGCTCAGAGTTGATGGCCTCCGCGTGGCTCACCAGCTCCGCGGCGGACTCATCGCTGCCGCCCACCACGGCGATGCGCTCCTTTCGGCAGGCGGAATCCTGCTCCACCGCCGTGCGCAGCGCCTGGTGGATCTCCTGATCCGGGCTGTCGCATACCACGATCTGCACGTCCGCGCCGCTCAGCGCCGCGAAAGCAGACTCATAGTCCGCCAGCTGGCCGCTCTCCGCCACACGCACCGCCACCACGGTGGACGCGCCGTTTTGGAACAGCAGCTTCAAAATGGTGCTCATGCCGGGCGTCTCGTCCTGACCGAACACCGCCGCGCCGTCCGCGTAACCGGTCACCGTCACCGGCTGTCCCACGGTACCCTGGGCAGCCTTGGCCGCCACGCCGATGGTCCGCACCGCCTGTCCGGCCACAATGACGGCGGAAGTGTCATAGGCCGAGTAGACTCCCGGACGCTCATGTCTGATCTCACTCAAGTGTGAACAACTCCCTTCAGTTGAAAATCCAAAAATACATCCGCGTCCTCAGTGGCCTCCGCCACAAAAAACGCCCGGCAGCGCAGCCGCCCTCTCCGGCGGAACAGCGCCGTCTCCTTTTCCCAGACGAGCCCCTCCCAGGAAAGCTCCCCGGGCCGGATGCCGCTGGGGAGGCCCCCCAGCAGCACATCGGCAGTCTGGCAGCAGCCCTCCTGGCACTCCGTTGCCTTGCCGCCGTACACATCCACCCAGATCTCCGCCTCCAGCTGCTTGCCGTAAAGCTCCCGGACCGTGCCCGCAGTCTGGTCATACACCTCGCCCAGGTAATTGCAAAATCCCATGACCGCGCCGTCCACGGTTCCCACATCCACGGTAACCGCAGCCCCGGCATATTTCCTGGTCCATTGAGCGGGATAGGCTTCCAGGGCCGTTATGCCCGCTCCCCGCAGCGCCTGGAGCACCGCCTCGCGGATCTTGAGGATCTCTTTCACTCCGCCGCCTCCTTTTCCGTCTCCAGCAGCGCCCACCAGTAGAGGACCGCATCTCCGATGGCATAGGGCCGGGCCGAGCGCACCCGCAAGCGTTTTTCGCCCCAGACGACCACATCGCCGTCCGCCATCTTTTCCCGTCCAAGATAAAGCCACAGCCGGTTATCCAGCCACCCAAGGCCTGTAACGGCCGAGGGCGAGCGCTCCCCGTTTTCCGCGAGGGGCTGCAAAAACGCCCGGACCTCGCCGGTCATGTCCGACGTCTCGATCTGCAAGGTCTGGCCATAGCGCTCCATCACACCCCTCACCCAGTCCGACCTCATCCCTTCACCCCCAAAAAGGCGAAGGAACCTGTGCAGGCATAGGGCGCCATCAGTTCCTCGGCAGCGGTACGGAGGGCGGCGGCCAGGGCGGCGGACTCTGCCGCCGTCCTGCCCTGTACCGACACCTCTCCCGCCTTGAAGGAGGTCACCCCCCCGGCGCCGCCGGCACCGGACACCGCCTCCGCCGCAGCGGAAAATGCCGCGGCGCACGCAAGGCTCTCTCCGCACGCCTCTTCTGTCACGCCCTGCCGCAGCCGGTCGATCCAGCGCTGCCGGGCCGCGGCACACAGAGGCTCCAGCAGCGCCGTGTCCGTCTCCTCAAGACCGGCCAGCCGGGCAGCCAGTGCCGCAATGGTCTCATCCATGCCGGTCACCTCCTCTTCCTTCCGTTTCTCAGGCCGTCAGGATCTTGGATGCCTCAGGGAAGAGCTTGGCAAAGCCGGAGATGGAGGTGATGGCAGCCCGCTCCAGCTGGCGGTCGATGAGCTTGTCGTACTCCACGGTGATCTCACTGCCCACGATCTGCTCCAGGGCGTAGCGCTTGTCCAGGCCCACCAGAGTCCCCTCCGGCAGGGCGCTGCACCGCAGGAGCTTGGCTCCCAGAGGCGTGGTGAGGGTGCCGGTGCCCTGGAAGTTCAGACCCGTCAGGGGATTCTGGAACTCGGGGAGCTTGAGCATGGAGAGCATCATGTCGCCGCTCACCAGCAGGGTATTCATGGTGTAGGGGTCGAACTGACTCCAGAAGTCCACCAGCGCCTCATAGCTCAGCGTGCCGCCGGAGCCGGAGATAGTGCCGTCGCCCACGGAAAAGCGCTGGGCGGCGTTGTCGTTGCCGTCTCCCTTGTCGATGACCTCCATAGCGTCCTTGAGATGCATCTTGCCGATGTAGGCGCCGATCTGGCGCAGGGTCACGGAAAAGAGATCCAGCCGCTGGAAGCGGATGGCCTCATAGGAGGCCACCAGCATTCTCCCCCGCTTGTGCAGGCGCACCAGGTTCTCCTGGGTGCGGATGGCGGTCTCGGGGATGCGGGCACCCTCCTCCACCCGGCGCAGAGCCTTCTCCTCCTCGCTGGGGATCGAGGCGATGGAGCGGTAGTCCATGCCGTCAAAGCGGGTGACGGTGGCGGTGATGTCGGGCAGGATGCTGCCCTCCTCCAGGCCCTGGCGCACCACGCGGGAGACGAACTCCGGGAACAGCACGGCGGATTCCGTGGTGTGGAAGAACTTTTCCACGCAGTCGCTGCCGGCGCCCTTGACGCGGATGTCGAAGCGCTTGAGCTGGCGCTGGAAGGCGTCCATGCCCTCCAGGCTGGTGCCCTTGTAGTGCTCGCTGGGGTCCAGCTCCTCCAACGTCTGGGCAAAGCTGGTGCCGCTGCGGCCGTACATGCCCTTTTCCAGGCGAATGTTTTCGTAATGATAAGCCATAGTCTCTTCTTCCTCCTTACAGCACAAAGGTCACAGTGTTGCTTTCAGCCCGGACTACCAGGTACTCCCGGCCGCCTTCGTCGGCCTTGACGCCGCCGCTGCCGTCGGCGCTGAGCTTGGCCCAGCCCACGGCGGGCGCGCTGGTGCAGGGAACCGTCACCATGCCGCCCAGGGCCACGGAGCATGCGCCGCCGTCTCTTGCCTTGGACAGCACCACGCCGCAAAAGCCGTCGCCCGCGCCGCAGGGTGCCACGGTGTCCCCCGCGCTGATCTTCACCACCTGCCCCTCCTGCACGTCGCCGCAGGCAAAGGTGGCGGCCCACTGGCCGATGCCCTCATACGAAAGATTCATGTTGCTTCTCCTTTCTTACATCGTCCTCAGACGAGAAATACGGTTTCATCTTCCCGCTTCTTGGCGGGCGCCGTGCCAAGCTGGGGCACGGTGGGAAAGCGGCGGGCCGCCTGCTTTGCGTAGCTTTTGTGCAGCGCCAGCAGCTCCGGCTCGTCCAGCTTTGCCGCCACGGCGGAAAACGCCTCCCCGTCCAGAGCGTCGTCCGCCAGCATGGCAAGGCGTACCACCTCCCGGCGCAGGGAAGCAAGATACTTCACTCCCAGAGCCGCCTGCTTGCGCAGCACCGCCGTGTCCTCGCTCTCCTGGCAAAAGCGTTTCAAAATACCCGCGCTTCGCTGGGCGGGCACCGCCACGAAGGACCATTCATAGGCGTCCAGCGGCTCCCGCAGCTCCCGGAAGCACAGCTTCTCGCCGTAGCGCTGCCCCTTTTCGTGGCCGCAGCCGTCCTCGGCGCCGCAGATGGAGCAAACGCTTTTTCCCATGCTGCACCCCACACTGACCTCTTTTTTGATGCCGCCCTCGATCTCGGCGATGAGCTCTGCGTTTTTCTCCGTCCGCAGCAGATACGCCCAGCCTTTGAGCCAGCGGTATTCGTCTCCCGCCTCCGTGGTCTTGGCGGCCTCCCGGATCACCTCCGTGCGGTAAATGCGGGCCGTCTGCCCCTGGGCGGACCACTGGTGGTCAAAGACGCCGCTCTTACCCAAAAAGAGCCGCCCCAGCTCTTCCAAAGCATCCGGGTCGAACCGCTCCAGATCCCGGTCCACCTCGTTGTCGCAAAGGCGCACGGCAAAGGTGTATACCTGCTCCGGCGCAAGCGGCGTTTTCGCCAGACGGTTGATTTCCGCCAGTGACTGTTCGTCCGGTGTGCCCGGCTCCATGGTGGTCTGTTCCTTGCGAATGTCCATGATTCACTCCTTTGCTCGTTCTCCGGCAGCGGCGGCGCTTTGCTCCGCCGTGTCGTTTTCCAGCTGCAATTTCCGGGCCTGCTCCCGATAGAGGGCAGCCCGTGCCTCCTCCACCTCGTCCTGGAGGTTGATGTCGTCCCATACCACCTCGAATCCGCAGGTGTAGCCGTGCATCCTGAGCCACATACGGCAGATCCGTTCCAGCGCAGGGGTCAGCGAGCGGCGGATGGCAGTGATCTCCGTGGTGAGGAGGTCTGCCTGCTGGCTGCTCATGCGCTCGGTGGAGCTCCAGCTCAGCCCCAGCATGAACGGAGGGATGCCGGTCTTGGCCACGATCTGCTCCAGGATCTGCCGCACGGGCACCTCGCTGTCCAGAATCGGTGCGTCGCCGCCGATGACCTTGATGTCCACATCGCCCACTGCCACGAAGTCCCGTACCCGGCCGCCGCGGGTATCCTGCATGGCCCTGGACCACTCCTCGGCCAGCTGGCGGCTGCGCTCGGCAGCCTGTCCCTCTCCGCTGCGGCAGGTGACGGCAAAGCGCACGTTGCCGCAGCGCTCCCAGTTGACGCCGATGGTGTGGTAGATCTTCATGAGGATGTCCGCCAGAAACGGCATAGACCGCAGCAGCGACACGCCGTAGGGGTTGGCGGCCTCCGGGTGCAGCGGCGTGAACAGCAGCAACGACTGGTCCGGCAGAGGACGCATGTGTCCTGCCTCATCCGGCCCGCAGATGACAAAGTCCAGCGGGTGCTCCCCCTCCCGGATCTCCAAAAGGTCGGTCCTGCCGCATACCAGGGCGGAGATGTCCCGTCCTCCCGCCTCCGGCACGATCTCCCCGATGGCCTTGCCGTAGGTCAAAAGGGAGTCCAGATAGCAGTCCAGAAAGGCGTTCACGCCGAACTGTCCCCGCCCGGCGGGCACCGTGTGGAAAAATCGGCGCAGCTGTTCATCCGCCGCCGCGTCGGCGCAGCGGGCGTCCACACCGCCGCACATGCGCACCAGCTTGTAGATGGCCGCGTCCACCAGAGGCACCGCTTCCCGGACCGACCGGTACAGGCGGTCCTCGGCGCCCTGCAGCGGCACATAATCTCCCAGCATGCCGAAGGGGTGCTGCTGCCCGCTGCGCAGCTGGACCGACGCCGCCGCGGACTGCTTTTTAAACCATTTCAAACCCATTCTTTCCTCCTTTTCAAACGGCCCGCTCCACGCAGGTGGCCGCAAAGCCGCTGCCGGATTCGCCCGCAAGATCCATGGCAAAATAGCGCATATCGTCCATGGCGTGGTCGTTCTCCTTTTTCGGCGCGTCCCTTCCCCGCTTTTCGTCCCAGCAGTAAAGCTCCATTTCCCTCAGGCAGTCCTCGCACTCCCGGCACAGTACGATCCTGCCCTGCTTGAGAAAGTCCGCCGTCACCCGGATGCCGTCCACCACGTCGTTCACTGCCCGGACCACCGGGAGCCCCTCCCGGCGCAGCGTCTCGATAAAGCTGGCGGCAGACGGGTCCACGATCACCCGCTCCACCTGAAGCCCCGCCGTCAGCTCCTGGAGATCGGCGGCGTATTCCGCGTCGGTCTTTTGCCATCCGGCCTTGCGGGAATCAAAGTATTTCTCCCGTACCCGGTACCAAACGCCGTCCTGAAAGCCCCACAGGCCAAAGGACGCGGGATTGGCCGTCCCGTAGTCCACGGACACCCGCCAGCGGGCAAAGGGCCCCGGCGGGGACGGCGGCGCGTCGGTTTGCCGGTCGAAGAAGTCATAGACCAGTCCCTGTGCCGCCGTCCACTCCCCCAGCACGAACCTGCGGTAAAAGATACCGGAGTAGGCCCGGCGGTAGCGCTGGCGGATGCGGGGCGTGAGGGCGGGATTGTCCTCCATGGTAAAATGGAGATACAGCGCCCGGCGCTCCTCTGCTTTTAAAATCCACTCCCGATAGAACCAGTGCTGTGGCCCCTCCGGGTTGCAGTTGAACCACAGCCGGCTGCCGGGCACGCTGCACCGGGCGCAGGCCTGTTCCACAAAGGACCGGGGCATGAGGGCCGCCTCGTCCAGCAGCACGCCCGCCAGGGTGCTGCCCTGAATAAGCGCCGCGCTGGACTCGTCCTTGCCGCCGAAGAGCAAAAAGCGGTTTTCATGCCCGGCAAAGCGGACCACCAGTAAATTTTCCGACCGTTTCTCCCGACAGGAAAATCCCAGCTGCCGCAGGCAGGGCAAAAGCTCCGTCAGGAGATTTCGCCGCAAAGAGGTGATGGTCTTTCCGCAAAGGCCGAACTGCCGCCCGTCGAAGCAGGCCTGGGCCCACAGGAAAAAGGAAAGTCCCATGGAAAAGGTCTTCCCGCTCCGGACAGCCCCGTCGCAGATGACCGCCTCCCACCGCTCGCCATGCCTGCACCACCAAGTGAGCACCCTGCGCTGCTTGGGAGAAAAATGCAGTACCTCAGCCGTGCTCCCAGCCCCCTTCTTCCGCGCCGGAAGTCTCCGTCAGCGCCTGATAAAGCTCCCGGGCGCTGCCCTGGGTGCCGTCGCCCTCCAGCAGGGTGTACAGCGTCTCCAATGCCCGGACCCGGTCTAAGAACTTCAGCTCGATGCCCCCCTTGTCCGTCACCCGGATCTCCGCCACCGCCGATAGATCCAGCTCCTCCAGGTCGGCCTCCCGGCCCTGCAAAGCCAGCCGAACACCGTCGGCGGAACGTCCGAAGGCCAGCTGCGCCAGATGCCGCAGCACGTCCTCCCGCCGCAGCTGCCCGGCGGCCGCCTCCCGCATCCGCTCCAGGCAGCGCTGCACCCGGTCCGTCTCCAGCAGGGCAAAGCCGTCTCCGCTGCCCGATTCCCGGGCGGCCAGTTCAGGGTTCATGGTCCGCAGATACGCTCTGCAAAACTTTCCCTGCCTGCTGACCGCGGATGTATGTTCCCGCATGCTCTCTCCTCCTTTCACCCGCACCTTCCCAAAGAAAAAACGTGCACGGAGCCGTGCACGTTGGGAGCAAAATTTTTATCGTTTCTTTTTCTTAGCGGAATCTTAACATTTCGTCTGGTATAATTACTCTGTACTATTTTGTGAAGGGGCAGTTGCATTGTCTCAAAAGAAAAAATTTTCCCAGCTCTTTCCTTTTTCCCTGCGGGATTTCCTGCTGTCCATCGCCATTTTCTTTTGTGCGGTGGAGTGCTGTTCCTTTTTCCGCCTGGCTGAAAGCAGTGACGGATTTGCCACACCGGTTTTTATCCTTGCGGTGCTTTTGATCTCCCGCTTTACCGCCGGCTACCTCTTTGGTCTGGTTGCCTCCCTGTTGGGCGTCATCTGTGTGAACTATATCTTCACCTACCCGTATCTTTCCTTGAATTTCACACTTTCCGGATACCCCCTCAGCTTTTTGGCTTTCTTCATGGTCTCCATCATCACCAGCACTCTGACCACCCAGGCCAAGCAGCAGGAGAAGCTGCGCATGGAAAATGAAAAGGAGAAGATGCGGGCCAACCTGCTGCGCTCCGTCTCCCACGATATCCGCACACCGCTGACATCCATCGTGGGCGCCACCTCCACCATTTTGGACCATCCGACCCTGCCCCCCTCGGAGCAGAAGGAGCTTTTGGAGGATGTGCGCAGCGACGCCCAGTGGCTGATCCAGGTGGTGGAGAATCTGCTTTCCATCACCCGCATCGGCAGTGATCAGGCCAATATCAAAAAGGAGCCGGAAGCCGCCGAGGAGATCCTGGGAGAAGCCGTGCGGAAATTCCGCAAGCGGTATCCCCAGGTCCTGGTAGAAGTCCGCGCCCCCCGGGAGCTCTTGCTGGTCCCCATGGATCCGATCCTCATTGAGCAGGTGCTCTCCAATCTGCTGGAAAACGCCGTGCTGCACGGGAAGACCGTCTCCCGGATCGTGGTGTCGGTGCAGCGGGAAGAGGGCTTCGCCCGCTTTTCCGTGGCAGATGACGGCCAGGGCATTTCGCCTGACGCACTGCCCCGCCTGTTCGACGGAACGCTCAAGCACAGCGAGACACCATCCGGCGACGGAAAACGGAACATGGGCCTGGGGCTTTCCGTGTGCCTTGCCATCGTGCGTGCCCATGGAGGCACCATGGAGGCGCGGAATCTGGACCAGGGCGCGGAATTCACCTTCCGCCTGCCACTGTAAAAAAGGAGGTATCCCCCTATGAATATTCGGGAAAAAATTCTGGTGGTGGAAGACGAGAAAAACATCTCTCACTTCATCTCCGCCGTACTCAATACCAACGGCTACGAAGCCATGCAGGCCCGCTCCGGCGAGGAGGCCCTGTCCATGATCTCCTCCCACTGCCCGGACCTGATCATCCTGGACCTTGGATTGCCGGATATGGACGGTATGGAGATCCTGCGCAGTCTGCGCAGCTGGTCCAGCCTTCCGGTGGTCGTGGTGTCCGCCCGCTCTCACGAGCGGGACAAGGTCAGCGCCCTGGACCTGGGCGCTGACGATTATCTCACCAAGCCCTTCGGCACGGACGAGCTGCTGGCCCGGGTGCGCACCGCCATCCGTCATACCCGCACCTCCTCCGGCAACGACGAGATCGCCCAGCGAGGGACATACACGGTAGGCGATCTGGTGGTGGACTTCAATAAGCACCAGGCCCTGGTGCGGGGCCAGAACGTCCGGCTGACCCTCAGTGAATTCCGGATCGTCGCCCTGCTGGCCAAGTATGCGGGCAAAGTCCTGACCTATGATTTCATCATCAAGGAGCTCTGGGGCCCCCGCGCCAGCGGCGATAACCAGATCCTTCGGGTCAACATGGCCAACATCCGCCGCAAGATCGAGGAAAATCCCGCCGAGCCGCGCTATCTTTTTACCGAAGTAGGCGTGGGCTATCGTATGGCTGAAGGCGACTAATCGTTTACCCCAAAAGCGTCCGCTTCCGCAGGGAGGCGGACGCTTTTTTACTGAAATTAACGATTTTTTTATGCTTCGTCGAACTTTTTTATCGAAATCCAAACTTATATGAATGATTCTTTAACAGCCGCTCTGCATAAAATCTGCTATCTTATGATACAGAGATTGACCCTCGGGTCAAAAAAAGGAGTGTGTGTGTCAATGGCAACATTCATTTTGGGTCTCGTGATTTTGTTCGTGGGCGCCGCCGTTTACGGCAAGTTCTGCGAAAAGGTCTTCGGGCCCGACGACCGGGAAACGCCTGCCTACTCCAAGCAGGACGGCGTGGACTTCGTTCCCATGCGGGGCTGGAAAAACAGCCTCATCAACCTGCTGAATATCGCAGGTACCGGCCCCATCTTCGGGCCTATCCAGGGCATCCTGTTCGGGCCCATCGCGTTTATCACCATCCCCATCGGCAACGTCATCGGCGGCGCCATGCACGACTATTTCTCCGGCATGATCTGCCTGCGTGACGGCGGCACCCAGATGTCCTCCATGATCCGCAAGTATTCCAACGGCGTGATCTACAAGGTGTACAACGTGTTCGTCTGCCTGCTTCTGCTGCTGGTGGGCGCCGTGTTCATCTACACCCCCGGCGACATCGCCGCCACCCAGGTGTTCGGCTTCTCCGGCCTGGCCAACGATCCCACCACCTGGATCATCTACGGTGCCATCTTCGTCTATTACCTGATCGCCACCGTGTTCCCCATCGATGCCATCATCGGCCGCATCTACCCCATCTTCGGCGCCATTTTGATGTTCTCCGCCATCGGCGTGTTCATCGGCCTGTTTGTCCACGGCTATCCTCTGCTGAACATCTGGGACGACTGGCAGGGCGTTGCCCTCCAGGCCTTCCAGACCGTGGACGGCGCTGAGGTCCCCTTCAGCTATGGTGAGTACTTCGCCTCCGGCCACTTCCTGCCCGTGTTCTTCGTGACCGTGGCCTGCGGCATCCTGTCCGGCTTCCACTCCACCCAGACCGCCATCATTTCCCGTACCATGAAGAGCGAGAAGCAGGGCCGCATGACCTTCTACAACATGATGATCCTGGAAGGCTTCATCGCCATGGTCTGGGCTGCTGCCGCCATGGGTATCTACAACCTGGGTATCCAGGCTGCCAACGCCAGTGCCACCGGCACCGTGGGCGCTGTCTGCCGTGACATTTTGGGAGATGTGGGCGGCATCATCGCTCTGTTGGGCATCATCGTTCTGCCCATCACCTCCGGTGATACGGCTCTGCGCGGCCTGCGTCTGACCATTTCCGAGTCTTTGCGCATCGACCAGAGCACCAACAGCAAGCGTCTGACCCTCTCCGCCATCATCTTCGCTCTGGTGGCTGTGATCCTGGTGTTCGCCAAGATGAACGCCGAGGGCTTCAATATCCTGTGGCGTTACTTCGCCTGGTCCAACCAGACGCTGTCTCTGTTCGCGTTCCTGGCCATTTCCATCTGGATGTTTGAAAACGGCAAGAGCAAGTTCGTGTGGGTCCCCCTGATCCCCGGCGCTTTCTATGCGTTCATCACTGTGACCTACATCGCCAACGCCAAGATCGGCTTCAACATCCCCTGGACCTATGCCTACATCATCGGTGTTGTGGCTGCCGTTGCCTATGTGGTCGCCATCTGCGCCTACGGCAAAAAGCGCTCTGCCAGTCTCCTGCGCAAATAATAAAATCCCCCGCCGCTGATGCGGCGGGGGATTTTTTCCTGTGTATGCGCCCCGGACGCATGGCGTCCGGGGCGGCTTCGTTCACCGTTCTTCCTGCTGCACCTGTCCATGGACATAGTCCTGCACATAGCGCATGAAATTCCGGGTCATGGGGGAAGCTGCCTTCATCTGCGGCACGCCCATGCCCAGCATACGCTCCTGAGGCGGATCCATAGGCAGCGCCACGGCGTCGTTGGGGTAGTTGCGCAGCAGCAGATCCGAGAGGATGGATACGCCCAGCCCCTTGGCTACCATGGAGATGATGGCGTAATCACTGCATGCGGAAAACCGGATCTCCGGCTGCCGGGGCAGCTGCTGCAAGATATCGTGCACCTCTCCGTCATAGCCGGGCATAGGCATGATGAACGGCTCGTGCAAAAACGCCTCCAACGGCAGCCGGCCGCTCTGGGCCAGGGGATGCTCCGGCGGCACCAGGGCCAGCATCCGGTCCCGGCACAGGGGGATCCATTCATAGTTGCGCCCTTCTCCGCCGGCGTACAGGCAAAGATCCGCCTCCCGGCGGTTCATGGCGCCTTCGATGATATCCGTGCCGCCTTCGATGATCTGGATCTCCACATTGGGATAGTCCTTTTGGAACAGGGCAATAATGCCCGGCAGCCAGTAGGTGGCCACGCTGGGGTAAGCTGCAATGCGGATGCAGCCGATGTCCGCGCCCTTGATCTTGGCGATGTTCTGCTCCAATGACTCATTGGTCCGCAGCAGCTGGCGGATAATGGGCAGCAGCATCTCTCCCTCCGTGTTGGGCAGGATGCCCGCGGAGGTGCGCACCATCAGGGGAAATCCCACCTCATCCTCCAGAGACTGCATCATGTGGCTGATGCCCGACTGGGTGTATCCCAGCTCCTCAGCGGCCTTGGAAAGGCTCCCCAGTTCCACGGCCCGCACAAACGCCTCGTACTTACGAATATTCATGTTCAAGCCTCCTCTGCCGCCGCAGACCGCCGGGTCTTCCCATGTCGGTACTGCATGTCCGTTATGAAAAACCAGACATTCTCGAATATCTGATTTTATGGTACAGTATCCGTAAAGAAAAGGCAAGGGGGATTTCTTCTCCCACCGGGATCTTTGGGATACCGCCCCCATGTGCCGGACGCCTTTTGACAAGGGGCAGCTTCCGCGATTTGACAGGGTCGCGGATCCCACAGCTGTCCGCCCCCCTGAAAAACGCGCCGCTGTAAAACAGCGGCGCATTTTTTATACAGTTGGTGGACCGGCGTTATTCTCTCTGCGGTGCGGTGTTTTCCTCGCCGGCTGCCGCGCGCACATCCTCCGGCAAAATCGCCATGAGCGCCTGCCGGTCCGCCTGCTCCATGGCAGCCAGGCGATTGGCCTGGCAGACCAGGATCTTTTCAAAAATATTCCGCACGCCCCGCGCATTGCCGAATGCGGTCCCGCTCCGGTTCTCCCGCCGGATCAGATCACGCACCAGTTCCTCTGCCCGGTCATCCAGCGTGTAGCATCCCTTCCGGCAAAGGCCCCGGAAGATCTCCAGCAGTTCCTGGTCGGAGTAGTCCTCAAAGTGCAAAAAGCGGTTGAATCTGGACTCCAATCCCGGATTCGAGCGGATGAACTCCTCCATCAGACCGTCATACCCCGCCGCGATCACCACCAGATCCTCCCGGTGGTCCTCCATGGCTTTGAGAATGGTGTCGATGGCCTCCTGACCGAAGTCGTTGTCTCCGCTTCCCCGCAGGGCGTATGCCTCATCGATGAACAGCACGCCGCCCAGCGCCCGCTCAACGGCCTTGGCGGTCTTCAGCGCAGTCTGTCCCACGTAGCCCGCCACCAGGCCGCTGCGGTCCACCTCCACCAGCTGTCCCTTGGACAAAATGCCCAGGCTGTGGTAGATGCGGGCCATGAGCCGGGCCACCGTGGTCTTGCCGGTGCCGGGATTGCCTGAAAACACCATGTGCAGGCTCAGCTCCGTCACCGGCAGCTGGTTTTCCCGACGCATCTGGTGGACCCGCACCAGGTTGATCAGGCTCCGTACTTCTTTTTTTACGGCCTCCAGCCCGATATATCCGTCCAGCTCCGCCAGCAGATCCTCCATCGGCTCCGGTGGGGGCACCTCCTCCTTTGCCGCTCCCTGCGCCTGGTCCGGGGCTCCGCCCTCTTGCGAAGGCGCTTTCTCGGAGGTCTTTTTTTCTTTCGATGCAGGCGCCTGCGGCTGGGGCCAGAAATCCGTACCCATCCGCCTGAGATCCCGCTCCGTCATGGAGCGGATCAGCTCCAGCTGCTGCAGGATGATCTGGTCTTTTTTGTCGTTGCTGCGCTCCATCTCATCCCCTCCTCCAAAAGCCGGTGCGGTCCAGGGCGCGGAACAAGCACGCCGCCACCAGGCCTGTAAATGCGCCGGTAAACAGGGATACCCCCAGCAAAACCGGCAGATAGTACAGCGGTGCGGTGTTTCCCAGGGTCAGTACTGCCGCCGCTACCTGTCCGCAGTTGTGGGCCGCAGCACCGCCGACGGATACGCCGTAAACCGACAGTGCCCGCACCCGGCTCAGCAAGATCATCACCCCCATGGCTGCCAGACCGCCCATGAGGGAAAACAGCAGGGCGTTCATGTTGCCGGCAAACAGCGCGCCCAAGGTGCACCGGGCCAGCAGGATCAAAACTGCCTGGGCCGGTCCCAGGGCGTAAAGCGCAAATACCGTCACGATGTTGGCAAGGCCCAGCTTGATGCCGGGGATAGGAATGGCCATAGTCAGGGGGAGCTGGTTTTCCGCCACGGACAGTGCCAGCGCCAGGGTCGTCAGCACGCCGCAGAGGGTCAGCTGTTTTGTGGTCAATTTCATGGATGCCGCCCCCTATCCGATCACCGCGTCCACGTCCGCATCTCCGCTGCCGCCCACCAGGCGGATCGTGACACGGGCAGGAAGGCACACGATGCTCTGTCCGCTGCGGGAGATGTGCCCGGTGTGGACGCAGTCCTGGGTGGGACAGTCAGACTCCTCCACCCATACCTCCGTATCCGTCAGGACGATCTTCAGCGTGTAGCCGTTGGCGCTGACGGTACGCTCAATGCGGCTGAGTCCTGTCAAAGAGGTGGTAAACTCCGCCGTGCCGTCCACAGACACCACAGCCTCCAGTTCTCCGCCGGTCCCGGTCCCCCGCCAGAGGAACCACGCGCAGGCCACTGCCAGCACCGCCACCGCCACGGCCACCACCGCGTCCGGCCAGCGGGGACACAGCTCAGGAAACGACTTCATACGTATAACCGCCTCCCTCGGCAGCCTGGAAGCAGTCCTCCAGACCGGCCGTGACCGTCACCAATCCATCCTGTCCCACCAGGATCATTTCAAAGTCACATGCGCCGGAGCGCCAGAAGTCCAGCGCCTCCTCCCGTCCCATGACGAACAGCGCCGTGGAGAGCGCATCGCACATAGTACCGTTGCCCGCGTCGCTGTCAGCCACCACCGTCACAGATACCAGGCCGCTTTCGGCAGGATACCCTGTGGCGGGGTCAATGATGTGGTGATAGGTCTTGCCGTCCTGCTCAAAAAACCGCTCATAGCTGCCGGAGGTGACCGCAAAGGCGTCCGTCAGCTGCAGGATCCCTACATAGGCATTGGGGTCCGAGGGTGCATTGGGGTCCTGAATGCCCACCCGCCAGGCGGAGCCGTCAGCCTTGCTGCCCCAGGCCAGCACATTGCCGCCCAGAGAGGCCAGGGCCCTGGGGATCTCGTGCTCCTGGAAAATGGCAGCCAAGCGGTCGGAAGCGTAGCCCTTGGCAATACCCCCCAGGTCGATCTGCGTACCGGGATCCAGGCTGGCGTTTTCATAGCCGGACGAGGCGCTGGATTTTCCGGACAGATGCACATGCTCCATGCCCACATACGTCAAAAGCGTCTCCAGCTCTTCCGGGTCCGGCACCTGATAGTGGTCGGTGGTGAAGCCCCAGGCAGATACCACCGGAGCGATGGTAATGTCAAAGGCCCCTTCCGTCAGCTCCGTATAGGTGGCCGCGGTCTGGATCAGGTCGCAAAGCGCCACTCCCACAGGGACCATCTTCCCCCCGGCGCTGTTGAGCAGACTCACCTTGCTGGCTTCATTGGTGCGTGAGAGCAGGCTGTCCAGCCGGTAGATCTCCTCTTCTGCCGCGTTGGCGGCCCGGAACGCGTCCTCACCGTAAACGGTCAGCACCATGGCGGTATCCATGGCAAACACTTCCCGCTGCTCCGGCTCGTCCTGGTCTTTTTCCGCGCAGCCGGCGGTCAGAACCATACCCAGCGCCAAAAACAGTGCAGCAATCCGCTTCATAGAGAATTTCCTCGTATTTCTTCAGGATTTTTACATAATAGATATAGTATAGCACGGGCACAGCAGCATCTCAACAAAAATTCAGAGAGAACCTCCCATCCCAGGTTACCCTTGCAAAAGTCGAAACTATCTGCTATAATATTTAAGAATGTCACTATCAGTCTTATTTTGATTGACAAAACTTTGAAATGAACCCGTTGGAGGTCGTCATCGATATGCCAAAGAATCCAAACAATCAGTCCAAGCCGGTCAAGGGTACGCAAGCCATGAACGGCGCCATGAAGTTGTTTCTGGCGGGCCTGGTAGCGGAGCTGTATCTGCTGATCATCCGCCGCTTTTATGTCACCGGCACTGCGGTGCAGATGATCGCCTGGTTCGACTATCTTTTGTACCTTGCCGCCGCAGGCGGCATTGTGTTCCTGGCCGGCCTGGTCCTGGCGGTCCTTTGGCGGAAGGATCCGAAAAAGCGTACCGCCGCCTGGTATATCACCGGAGCAGGCGCCTTTTTGGGGGGAGCTTCCGGTCTGATCCGCCTGTTCAACGCACCGGCTGTTTCTCTTTTGACCGTCGTGGTCTTTCTGGTCATGCTGCTGGGCATCCTCTGGCAGCTCTATGACCGGGAGTGCGCCTATGCTCTCACCATTCTGGGTTTGAGCCTGGTAGTCCTGTGGGTGTGCCGCAAGGAGCTCTCCAGCATGTACTTGGGCGTATATGTGCGGGTGATCGCCGTGGCGTATATCCTGGTGCTGGCCGTTCTTGCCCTGCTGGCCCGCCGCGCCGACCAAAAGGGCGGCATACTTGGATCTTTGCGGGTGCTGCCCGCCTCTGCGGACGTGCTGCCCGTATATGTGGCCTGCGCCCTGTCCGCTGTGGCGCTTGTCATCGCCCTCATCAGTGCCGCCGCTGCTTACTATGCCATGTGGGGCCTGGGGCTGATCGTATTCGCCCTGGCAGTGTACTACACGGTCAAGCAGCTTTGATCCTGTCAGAACATCAAAAAAGCAGAGGCCGCAAAAGCGGCCTCTGCTTTTTTGATGTTTCAGGGGGTATACATCTCATAAATGCCCTTGTGCTGGGAGGTGAACGCCCCCAGCTCGATGTCCATGCCGATCTCAAAGGCCCGGTCCCAGGGGAAGCGATAATTGCCCAGCAGCACGCTGCCCCAGCCGATCCGGTCGCCGCTGGGCGCCGGATCCGGCACCACAGCCATGTTGCTGGACTCCAGATTTCGGATCACCGGCTTGGTGCACTCCTCCATCTCCCGCTCCAGCATCTGGCGGATGGCATTGCGGTCCGTGTCCGGCTGCCAGAAGTTGTCGGGATTGGCGCCCAGGTCGCTGCGGATATAGGTAAGCAGCTTGTCCCGGACGATGTTCTTATAGCAAAAGTCCTTGAGAATGCTGTCCGCCAGCGTCCTGGCAAAGGCCCGATTCTCCGCGTCCGAGGGTCTCCCCGCCTCCAGCCGGGCATAGCGGGCCACGCCGTGGCTCAGGGCGGTACCGGTGACGATGGCCATGTCCAAAAAGCCTGCGTAGCTCAAAAAGCCGCCCAGCTCCGTATGCTCCGTGAGTATTTCGTGGAACATGGTCCCGTAGCGGCCGTTGCCCGCGTCGATCACGATCACCGGCTGCCCCTGGATCTGACACCGGCGCAGGTCCATGGACAGCGAATTGCAGTAGTTCTGGGCCGCCGCCTCGTCCAGCGGCTGGGTCAGCACCAGGATCTGCAATTCCCCGTCGGGCGATTCCTGCAAGTCAAAAAAGTCAAAGTGTTCCGCCATGATCTCCTGGAGGGGCTTGTAATCATAGGCGCAGGCGGGCTGGTCCTCCGTGCCGCCGTAGTAGCGGACCGTGGCGGTGGCCCCATCCCAGCCCTGTTCGTCCAGGTAAAGCCGGGTGACGGCCTTGAATGCCAGATCGTCCACGCCGGAGAGCAGCGCATCTCCCTGGCGCAGGAGGCTGCGCAGGTAGGCGATCTCGTTTTTCTGGATGCTGTCTTCTTCGGAGGAATCATCGATACCGATGAGCACATGGAAATTCCCATAGCCATCGCCTGTCACCGTCTCCATCATCTGCCCGGCCAGCTCCAGCTTGCGGCTGCGGGCGCTGAGATACTCCTCCACTTCCCATTCCTCCAGGCCGAACTCGCCCAGAGACAGCTGACTTCCGTCACTTCCAAGGCGGTAATCCGCCTCAATGTTCTCCACCGTCAGCGCCTGCCCCTCCAATACGGGCCTTCCCGCCATACCGTAGGAGCGCAGGGCATTGTAGCCGTCCAGATCCCAGTGGTCATAGCCCACGGTGGGGGCCAGGCGCATGACGCTGTCCAGCAGCCATACCTGGTTGTTCCCATCCCGGGCCAAGGTCTCCAGCAGCAAAGAGAGCAGCTCCGGCTCGGTAAGAGTAGTCCCGTCGGAGAGTGTCACCGCCTCGTGCTCCCACATGGAGCGGGAGTTGACCAGTCCGCCGGAGAGCAGCTGATCCATGGACAGGATATATCGGTCACAGCCGTTCTCCTCCTGTTCCAGTACCCACTGGTAGAGATCGGCCCGGTCCCCGTACTGGGTACCGTTTTCGTTGAGGGGCTGTCCCTGCAGACGGGTGCGGTAGTCGTCCGCCTGGGGCATCTGCAAATCATATCCCAAGGACCACGCCAGATATTGCACCCGCTCCACATTGTCCGGCCGGTCATCCAGCGGCACATAGGCCACCACCGGACCGTTCACCTCTTCTTCCGCCGTGTACAGCGGTGTTTCCGCACAGCCGCTCAGCAGCAGACAGGCCAGCAGAGCGGCCAGGAATCGTTGTTTCATAGGACCTCTCCTTCCAAAAAGAGCGGAGCCTGCGGCCCCGCTCTTTTTTTACCGGCTGATGCCGGCTCGTTCTCAAAGTCCGAACGCGCCCAGATTGAGCCCGCCGGTCACACCGGAAATGCTCTTTTCCATGGCCTCGTCCGCCTGGCGCAGCGCCTCGTTGACGGCAGAGACCACCAGGTCCTGCAGCATCTCCACATCCTCGGGGTCCACGGCCTCGGGCTTGATGGAAATGGACTGCACTTCCTTCTTGCCGTTGACCTTGGCCTCCACCACGCCGCCGCCGACGCTGGCGGTAAAGACCTGGGCCTCCACAGCCTCCTGCGCAGCGGTCATCTGCTCTTGCATCTGCTGGATCTTCTGCTGCATCTCCGCCTGGCGCTGGGCGCCGGTAGGCCGCATACTGCCGTTGCTGAATCCACGGCGTGCACTGTAACCCATAGTGATTTCTCCTTTTACTGATGATTGTTGCTTACTTGATCTGAATGTTATCGAACTGACTGCTGAATTTCAGCAGGTTCTGCAAATTTTCCTGGGGAGACACCTGCGGCGGCGCTCCCACCCGGAACATGAGCCGTACGGCCCCGCCCACTGCATTGGACGCCTCTTCGGCCAGCACGCCCCGCACCCGGTCATTGTCCAGACGGCCCAGCGTGATGTCGTCCGGCGCGTAAACGGTCACGGTATCTCCTTCCAACACGCCGGTGCACATATCCAAAAATGCCCGATACATGGGAGAGAGTCTGCCCTTGCACACCTCTGCCAGGGTTCGCCACCAGGCGCCGTCGGCACCGGAAACGCGGGGCTGCCCGCCGCTCCCGGCAGGAGTCTGGGGTGTACCGGCAGCCGGCTTTGGGGTTTTCATCTCCGCAGCGGAGCGGACCGCAGGTGCCTCCTCCGGAATATCAAACACCCGGATGCCGGGCTCCTCGGGAAGAGGCGGTTCCTCCGGCAGGGGCGGCCGCTCCTCCTCTTCGGGAATCGGCTTTTCCGCCGGTTTCTGCACTTCCTTGCGGGGCTGGGGCTGCTGGGGTGCCGGCTGTGTCTGGC
>DYBL01000066.1 GCA_019418625.1 Clostridiales bacterium
CCACCGCCATGCCGTTTTCCGGCCGGAAGCGCAGCTTGGACGCCGCCCCCTTGAACATGACGCACCGGAGCGCCCCCTCTGCGTCTTTGAGCGTAAAGTAGTGGTGCCCGGAGGGGTACATTTTGTAGTTGGACAGCTCGCCCCGCACGCAGATGGACGAGAGCATGGGCTCCCCGTCCAGCAGGTGCTTGACCAGCTGGTTGACCTCGGCCACGCCGAAAATATGCTGTTCCATGGGGCCTCCTTGCCGTCACACAAAAGCAGAGCCGGACGGCGGCTGATGCCGCGTCCCGCTCTGCCCGTGCGCTCATTCAGACGGTCTCCTGGCGCACAAAGCTGCCAAGGATGCCGTTGATAAACTTCACCGTCTCCGGCGTCTCGTATTTCTTCGCGATCTCCACCGCCTCGTTGATGGAAACGCCGTTGGGGATATCCGGCATGTAGAGGATCTCATACATGGCCACCCGCATGATGGCCGACGCCACCAGCGGAATACGGGCAAAATTCCAGCCCTTGGCGTATTTTGCGATATAGCCGTCCAGCTCCGCGCCGTGCTCGGCCACACCGTGGACCAGCCGGCGGATATACTCCGCCTGCTTGGCGTTGGGCGCCTCCGCGTACAGATCGTCCTCCGACGCCAGCGTGGCAAAGGTCTCCGGCGTCAGCCGCTCATCCAGCAGCTCGTCGGTGGACCGGTCCGTAAAGCTCAGCTCGTAGGAAAGGTGGATCGCTATTTCCCGTGCGGTATTCCGTACCATAAATCAAATCGTCCTTTTCTCTCTCGTAAACGCACGCATGCGTGCACTTCAGGCCAGCGTCACGCCGCCCACATGAATATTCACAGTGCCCACAGAGCAGCCGGTCATGGCCTCGATGGCAGACGCCACAGCCTTCTGCACGTTTTCCGCCACCTCGGGGATGGGATGGCCGAACTGCACCGTCAGGTACAGATCCAGCGACAGTGCCGTGCCCGTCATATCGATCTTCACGCCCTTGGCACCTTTGTGGGCGTTTTTCTTGTTGTTCACCAGATCGGTGACGCTGCCGCCAAGGTTGGTCATCATGCCGGAAACGCCCTCCACCTCACGAACGGCGCCGACGGCGATGGCTGCAATGACCTCCTCGGAGATGTTGATGCTGCCGTTCTCCTCCGGCAGGGTCATATATTCCTTGCTCTCGCCCATGGTATCTTCTCCTTATCCGTCCTTGGGAACCAGGCACGCCTGTCTCCCTACATTACTGGATAGTTATTTTACCATGGAGCAGGGAAAATTACAACCTTTAATTTGCCGCCATGATCCGCACGCTGCTGGCCGCGTACCCGGTCTCGTTGACGGTGATGTCCGTGATCTTGGCCACGTCCTCCGCCGTCAGCTCTCCCGTCTCCGTGGCCACCACCACGCTCACGCCCTCATCGCCCATGAACGCCACGCAGTCCGCGTAGCCCTTGGCCGTCACCAGATTTTCGATCTGCGCCTCTTTCATGGTGTAGCCCGCCAGCACGGCGATGCCCTCGGAGGCCTCCGTGGCCGCCGCCTCACCGGCCCCCTCCTGCTCTGCCGCCTCCTGCAAAAGGGACACGGCGCTGTCCCGGGCCTGCTGGCGGGTCAGCCGGGCGGAGGCAAAGTAGTCCGAGCCGGTATACACGGCCTCCTCGTCCCCGGTGCCCGCCGAGGCCTCCTGGACGCCGTCATCCTCTACGCCGGACACCAGCTCCGCCTCCCCCAGGATCTTCGTGCCGCCGCCCTGCTGCTCCGCCTGGGTCGTCTGTCCCGTCTGGGCCGTGCCGGCCGCCTGCTGGCCCGTGTACTTCCAGTTGAGTGCTGCCGCGGCGCACACCAGCAGCGCCATGGTCACCACCACTGCGTTGCGCTTGAATCTGCTCTTCATTTCTCCTCTCCTCCTCCAGATGATCACTGACATTTTGCCACGGTGACGCGGTCTGCGGGAAGCCCGGTCAGCACCGTTACCGCCTCTGTTACCGCCAGACGCACCGACGCCTGGCCGCCCCCCTGACACACCACCAGCGCTCCCCGGTACGTGGGGCTGGTCCGCTGGGTCACCACCGGCTCGTCGCCCTGCGCTCCGTCCACCAGCACCGTCTCGCTGGTGCGCCGATAGTCCTCCGGTGCCTGGGGCGAGCCGCTGTAAGAGAGCTCCCCATCCGCAGCAAGCTGGCGCTGTCCGTCGTCCTGCACCGTCAGCAGCACCTGCACCTGCCCAACGCCCTCCATCCTGCCCAGGATCTCCTCCAGCTCCTGTGCCAGCTCCTGCGCCTCCCCGGCGCTCTCTGCGCTGCTGCTGTTCTTGCTGGGACTGGCGGTGGAGCCGCTCCCACTCGGCCATAACAGCAGCGCGGCGCCGATCAGCGTCACCAGTCCCACGTATTTGTATCTGTCCCATAGCCTTCGCACTCCTTCAACTTTACCCTTCCGCTCCATGCCAAACCTGCCTCTCCGATGGGATGTCCAGCTCTTCCTCTATCCACGCCGCCAGTTCCGCCGACCGGGGCATCTCCAGCTCCACCGACCAGGGCAGCGGGATGCCGTCCTCCCCGGTCCTGGTCTCCACCCTGCACGCCCCCGCAAGACCCATGGAAGCGGCTTTGTCCGATATATATGCCTCTGTCCGCTCCGCTATGCCATCGGAGAGGGCGGCTTCGTTTTCCTCTTCCAGCTGCCGCTGCAGCCGCTCGATCTCTCCCGCGTAATCCGGCAGCGCCAGGCGGACGACCCCCAGCTCTGACAGCGGACGGGCCAGCGCCGCCAGGAGCACCAGTCCTCCAATAAAGGCGGCCACCCGGCCCATGGTCCCGCCCGGCACCAGCACCCGCAAAAGCGCCAGCAGCATGCAAAGGGCCGTCAGGGAAATGATCCATTGCCGCAGTCCCTCCATCATGGCACCACCGCCCCCGCAAACGAAAGAAGCGACACCAACAGCAGCAGTGCGCATGCGCCGGTCATACCCAGCACCAGCCCGAACGCACCGCCAAGACCGTCGATGAGCCTGCACAGCTCCGGCGGGCCCACCATGGCGGAGAGGAACCCCGCCAGCTTATAGAGCAAATACTGGATGCCCAGCTGCAAAAATGGATACGCGCAGGCGGCCAAAATAGCCAGCATGCCGCCTACGCCGATGACGCCCCGCAGCATGCCTGCCCCTGCCAGCACCGTCTCCGAGGCCTCGGCGATGATCCCGCCCACTACCGGCACCACGCCGGAGATGGCAGTCTTGGCCACCTTGACGCTGAGGCTGTCCGCCGCGCCGGAGACCACCCGTACCGCTGAAAGATACAGGGTGAACGCCAGCAAAGGCGTGGTCAGCAGCCAGACGATGACCTTCTTCAGCCCGCCTGCCAGCACCTCCAGCCGGTTGCCCGGCAGGCACGCCGCGGCAGTCAGCAGCGCTGTGTAAAGATAGACCGCCGGAATGAGCACATGGTTGATGAGCCGCAGGAGAAGATCCACCAAAATCACCGCGCTCACCTGCTGTGCCGTGGCAGAGGACACGGCGCCGGTGGCGGCGGTGGCCGCCGCCATGGCCGGCAGCAGCACGGTGGAAAAATCGCCCAGGCTCCGGATGGTCTCCGCCCCCAGGCCGATCAGATCCCCCAGGCTCCCGGTGGTCACGGCAGTCACGGACACAGCGCCCACCATGGGCAAAAACGGCAGGGAGCTCCCGCCGCCGGCGCGGTAAAAGCCATCCACAGCGCCGCAGAGCACCGCTGTCAGCACCACCGCCGCCGCGCCCCGAAGCCTCTGGCGCACGACATCTCCCGCCTGCTCCGTGATCATCTCCCAAATACCGGCCAGGCCCTCTCCCAGGGCGCCGGCTCCCTCGGAGAGCTCCACATCCTCCAAAAGCTCCTCGCTCTCCTCCGGCAAAGCCCGCTCCACTTCACTGGGAAGCTGGGCGCACTTGGCATGCATCGTCAGCAGCACCAGCGCCGCCGCCAGCAAAATCAGCCATCGTCTCATCCCATCAGCTCCATCAAAAGCTCCAGCACCGTCCGAAGAAGGGGCAGCGCCGCCGCCAGTGCGCACACAGCTCCCGCCGTCTCCACCACTTTCCCAAGAGCCGACTCCCCCGCGTCCACACACAGCGACGATCCCACCCGCACCACCAGCGCGATGCCCACCGTCTTATAAAGCGGCTCCAAAAGCGCCGGGGGCACCCCACTGCGCGCTCCCAGCTCCTTCAGAAAATCCAGCAGCTCCCCCAGGGCCTGTCCCACCACCAGCAGCACCGTTACCGCCGCGCAGATGCTCAAAAGCAGCGCGGTCTCCGGGCTTCCCCGGCGGATGGTCAGTGCCAGCACCGCCCCCACCACGCAAAGCCCGGTCACCTGGATGGCCTGCTCCATGGTCAAAACCCGAACAGGGTGCGGATCAGCTCGAACAGCTCGCTGATCTGCCGCACCATCATCATCAAAACCACCACAAGGCCCGCAAGCGTCGTCATCATGGCCTGCTCCTCCCGTCCGGAGCGGACCAGCAGCTGGTTTAATACCGCCACCAGAATGCCGATGGCGGCGATCTTGAAAATCAAATCCACATCCATAAGCCGCATCCCTCATATCAGCAAGATCACCAGCAGCGCCGAGCCGGACAGCCACAAGGCCGTGGCTCGTTTTTCCTCCTCCGGACGCTGCC
>DYBL01000067.1 GCA_019418625.1 Clostridiales bacterium
CAGCAATTTCCCCCTCTCCCTTTTCGGATATCGCAAAAATCCGTGATTTGGTCCATTATATCTCCTTAAATTTGGAAAGTCAAATATGCCCTCTGCTTTTCTTTGTTTTTCCAATTTTTTTACGCCTTCCACACGGAAAAGCAGCCCATTTCGCGGACATTTGTCCCGTTCGGACGGTATTATCCCCATTTCTTTTTCTTCCGCGCATTGACGAAGCCGGGCAAACCCTGTAAACTGGGTGTACTGTGCGCCGCGCGCCAATCGGAAACAGGAGTTTTGCCTATGCTGGAAATTTTGCTCAACCTTATGGGGAAGGTGGCCCTGCTGGTGGCTCTGGGGTACATCCTTGCAAAGCGGGGATTCCTGACGGAGCGGTTTCAAAAGGACCTGACCTCCTTTATGATGCAGGTGGCCCTGCCCGCCAACGTACTGACCACCGCCTCCAATCCCTTTTCTCCCGACCTGTCCCAAAATCTGCTGCTCACCGTGGGCATTGCCGTGGTCTATTACGCGGCGGCATTCGCGTTCACGTTCTTCGTGCGCCGTTTTCTGCCCCTGGACGAAAAGGGCCGGGCCATGTTCACCCTGATGGCCGTATTTGCCAACACCGCCTTTCTGGGCTTCCCGCTCATTACGGAGCTTTTGGGGCAGGAGGGGCTTTTGTATGCGGTAATATTCAACATGGTCTGGCTGGTGTTCTTTTTCACCATCGGCATCTCCATGGTCAGCGGACAGCGGCAGATCCGGCTGAAGTCCATTTTGTCCATGCCGGTGTCCCTTGCTTCCCTGGCCGCCGTGGTGCTCTATGTCTCCCCGTTCCGCTTCCCCGTGTTCGTCCAGGACACCCTCTCCACGCTGGGCGCCATGGTGGTGCCCATCTCCATGCTGCTGATCGGCTGCTCTCTGGTGCCCATCCGCCCGGTGGAGATCTTGAAGGATCCCTGGTCCTACTTCGTTTCCGCCCTGCGCCTGGCGGTATTCCCCCTGGCGGTGCTGGCTGTCCTGTATCTGATCCCCGGCGTGCCGCCCCTGGTGGCGCTGGTGTGTTCCATCATGTGCTGTCTGCCCAGCGCCTCGCTGAGCGTGGTGTTTGCCCAGGAGTACGGCTGTGCACCGGAATACGCCTCCCGGGCGGTGGTGCAGGGGATGCTGCTCATGATCATCACCATCCCGCTGTTCATCACCCTGGCCGTTACGGTCTTCCCCTTATAAATAACACAAAAACGGAGCGGACTTCCATCCGCTCCGTTTTTTATGTCCGGTAGCCAGCCGGATTGTTCCGCTGCCAGTTCCAGGAGGAGGCGCACATCTCCTCCAGGCTCCGGCGGGCCGTCCATCCCAGCTCCCGCCGCGCCCGGGTGGGATCGGCCCAGCAGGCGGCCACGTCGCCGCTGCGGCGGCCCTCCACCACATAGGGAACGGGACGGCCGCTGGCCTCTTCATAGGCCCGGATCACCTCCAGCACACTGTATCCCCGGCCGGTGCCCAGGTTGCACACAAACAGGCCGCAGCCGCTCTTCAGCTTCCGCAGAGCCGCCACGTGCCCTTCCGCCAGGTCCATCACATGGATGTAATCCCGCACGCCGGTCCCGTCCGGCGTGGGATAGTCACCGCCGAATACGTGCAGTACCGGCAGTTCCCCCAGGGCTACCTTGGCGATATAGGGCACCAGGTTATTGGGGATGCCCCGCGGGTCCTCCCCCAGAAGGCCGGAGGGATGGGCGCCGATGGGGTTGAAATAGCGCAGCAGCGCCACGTTCCAGGCCCTGTCCGCCCTGCAAAGATCCGTGAGGATCCGCTCGATCATCAGTTTCGTGGCTCCATAGGGATTGGTCGCCGACAAGGGGGCATCCTCCCGGATGGGCACGGAGGATGGCGCACCGTATACGGTTGCCGAAGAGGAAAACACCAGATCGTGCACGCCGTGGGCACGCATGACCTCCAGCAGGTTCAGGGTGCTCACCAGATTGTTCTGATAGTACTCCAACGGCCTTTGCACGCTCTCTCCCACCGCCTTGAACCCGGCAAAATGGATGACGGCGCCGATGTCCTCCCAGCGGGAAAACGCCGCCTCCACCGCCGCCTTGTCGCAAAGGTCCGCCTGCAAAAAGGGCACCTCCCGTCCCGTCAGGCGCTCCACCCGCCGCAGTGCCTCGGCGCTGGAGTTGGACAGATCATCCACCACAGCAATCTCAAAGCCCGCTTCTGTCAGCGCCACGCAGGTGTGGCTGCCGATGTAGCCTGCGCCGCCGCACACCAAGATCCGCATGTTCTCTCCCCCATTTATGTGATGATGCCGTATTTTTTCAAAAGCCGCACCCGCTGCGCGCCGATCTCCAGGCTCTCTTTGGCAGAAGCGCTGTCCTTTTGGGCCCGGTAGGACACGATCCGCTGCGCCCAGGCCGCCGGCAGCAGCCAAGGCTTATCGCGCAGATACGGGTATTTGCCCTTCAGCGCCCGTCCGGGCGGAAATACCGTCCGCACCACCCGGCGGATCCGGTGGGAATCGTTTCCGTCCGCCGCGGCGCCCAGCGTGATGAGGCTGCTGTGGAGCCGCTCTTCCGAGCTGCTTCCATAGATGC
>DYBL01000068.1 GCA_019418625.1 Clostridiales bacterium
GATGGCGTCCAGGGCAATGGAGATCTCGTTTTCCACAGCCTGGGCCACGTCGGCAGCGTCGGCGGTCTGGTTGTAGCCGTCCACGCCCACCAGCTCAAAGGCGGGAGCGTCGGCGGCGATGATGGCGCCGGCCTTGACGCCGTGGAGGGAGGCCACCACCAGGAGGCTGGCCACCTCGTTTTCCATGGCCTTCACACCGGCCTTGGCGTAGAGCTTCACGGTGGATTCCAGGAAGCCGGGATAGAACAGCGCCTGGGTCAGCACGATGCCCTTGTGAACGGGGATGTCCAGGGCGCGGGCGGAGGCGGCCAGGGCCGCCACCACCTCGCCGTCGGCGATGGCGGGGTAAGAAAGGGGGATCATCTTCTCGGTGACGCCCTCTTCCCGGCAGGCGCCGGTGGCGATGATGAGGCTGCCCGCGGTCACGTCGGGCTGCATACCGCCGCAGGTGCCCGTGCGGATGATGACCTTGGCGCCGGCACGCCACAGGCTCTCAAAGGCGATGGCCGCGCCGCCGCAGCCCACGCCGTGGGAGGTGACAGCCACCTCCACGCCCTTGTAGGTGCCCGCATAGGTCCAGTACTCCCGGTTCTGGGCCAGGCACCGGGCGTTTTCCAGCCGGTGGGAGATGCGCTCGGCCCGGGCGGGGTCGCCGCACACCAGCACGCGGGCGGGGATGTCGCCGGGGGCCACATGGATGCAGGGCAGCAGATTCTTTTCAGACATGGGATCTCCTCCTGAAGTCGTAAGAAATGTGGATAGAAAGCTGGCCCGCCTGGCGGCGGGCCAGCGCGTGTGGAAAAGGGAGGTCAGCTCTTGCGCAGCTTTCCGGTGGCGGTGCGGCGGCTGAACAGCACCAGCGCCACCACGGTGGCGATATAGGGCAGGGCCATGGTCAGCTGGCTCTTGATGACGTTCTGCAGCGCAAGGCCGATGCCCTGGCACAGACCGAAGAACAGGCTGGAGAAGATCACCAGCAGGGGGTGGGACATGCCCAGGGAGGAGGCGGCCATGGCGATGAAGCCGCGGCCGGAGGTCATGTTCTCGGTGAACATGGTCACCTGGCCCATGCTCAGCGCCGTGCCGCCCAGGCCGCACAGGGCGCCGGAGAGCACCACCACGGCCATCTGGATGCGGGTGCCCTTGGTGCCAAGGCTCTCTGCCGCTTCCTTGTTGATGCCCACAGACAGCGTCCGGTAGCCGGCCACGGTCTTGAAGAGGAAGATGAACAGCACGATGGCGATCACATAGCACAGGTAGTCCAGAATGGTCAGGTTTTCCAGCACCCGGCCCAAAAACGGGATGTCCTGGATGACGGGCAGGTTGATCTTGTACATGGGCACCAGCCGCTCGTCCACCAACCGGCCCCGCAGGCCGAAGATCACGTACAGGAGGAAGGTGGTGGCGCCGTTGATGAGCAGGTTCAAGGAGGTACCGATGACCATGTCCGGGGCCTTGTACTTCACCTGCAGCACGGCCACCACTGCGCCTACCAGGGCGCCGGAGGCGATGCCGGCCAGGACGGACAGCAGGATGCTCCCGGTGAAGAAGTTCACCACAATGGAGCAGAAGCACGCGATGAGCATCTGGGCTTCCAGAGCGATGTTGAACACGCCCACCCGGCTGCACATGGCGCAGCCCAGTGCCGCCAGCAAAATGGGGGTGGTGGAGCGCAGGGTGGAGTTGACGATGGAGGCGATGTATGCGCTGTTCATGCCTGAGCCCCTCCTTCCGCAGTCTTGGCCTTTTTCTTCTTGGTGAACTGGAACACCACTTTCACGGAGACAAACAGCGTGATGCAGCACTGAATAATGGTGGCGATCTCCAGGGGGATGCCCATGGAGCGCTGGATGGCGCTGCCGCCGATCTGGAGGCCCGCCAGGAAGATGGCGGAGAAGAACATGCCCACGGGATGGAGGTTGGCCATCAGGGCGGCCATCAGGCCCGTCCAGGCGTAGCTGGTGGAGGTGAACATACCGTCCACGAAGCGGTACTTGAGGCCGAAGACCTCCGTGCCGCCGCCGATGGCGGCGATGGCACCGGAGAGGGCCATGGTGATCATCATGACCTTGATCTGCTTGGTGCCGCCGTAGCGGGCGAAGGCCGCGTTGAAGCCGCCCATTTTGGACTCATAGCCGAACACGGTGCGCCGGGTGAGGAACATCATGCCGATCATCACCAAAACGGCGATGATGAAGCCGGCGTTGAAGGTGCTGATGGAGGACAGGCGGGGCAGGTGCATGGCCTCGTTAAGCTCAATGGTCTGCAGGGCCAGGCCGTCGCCGGCGGTGTCCTTGAGGGGATAGGTGACAAAGTAGCTGGTGATGTAGTTGGCCACGTAGTTGAGCATCAGCGTGGTGATGACCATGCTGACGTTGAACTTCCAGGTGAGCACGGCGGGCAGCAGGGCGTACAGGGCGCCGGCCGCCAGAGCCGCCAGCCAGGCCAGCAGGCAGATGAGCACCGGAGGGCCGGGCACGTACAGGGCCACCACCGTGCCGACGAAGGCGCCGGTGATCATCTGGCCCTCCACGCCGATGTTGATGTAGCCGGCCCGCCAGGCGATGCCGGTGGCCATGGCGGAGATGATGATGGGCGTGGCGCGGGTGAGGGTGGAGAAGAGGTAATAGGGCTTCAGAAAGGACTTCTGGAACATCTCCGCGTAGACTTCCAGGGGATTCTGGCCGCAGGAGAGAATGACCACCGCGCCCACCGCCAGGCCGAATACCACGGCGATCAGGGGCTGGCGCAGTGCCGCCAGGGACCGCAGGAAGCTGCGGGAGAAGGCGGAACCGTTAGACTGCTTCATGGAGCGATCCTCCCATCATCAGGATACCGAGGGCTTCCTCCGTGGCGTCGGCCTTGCGGAACTCGCCGGCGGCGCGGCCCTCATAAATAACATAGATCCGGTCGGAGAGGGACATGATCTCCGTCAGCTCGGAGGAGATCAGCAGCACGGCGTCGCCCCGCTCCCGTTTTTCCAGCAGCTTGTTGTGGATGAACTCCATGGCGCCGATGTCCACGCCGCGGGTGGGCTCGGCGGCGATGAGCAGGGGAGAGCCCTGCTCGATCTCACGGGCCACGATGAGCTTTTGGATGTTGCCGCCGGAGAGCTCTCCGGCTTTTTGCTCCTGGCCGCTGTTGCGCACGTCGTAGTCATCCAGCAGCTGCTGGGTGAAGGCGCGGATGCCCTTGGGGTTGAGCAGGCCGTGGCTGGAGATCTGGCTTTGGCGCTGGTGGGCCATGATGGCCGTCTCGGCCAGGGTGGCCTGCTTGGCGCAGCCGTGGAGATAGCGGTCCTCGGGGATGCAGGCGCAGCCCGCCTCGCGGATCTGGCCCACGCTCTGGCCGGTGACGTCCTTGCCGTTCAGCAAAATCTTGCCGCCGGTGGGCTCGGTCAGACCCGTCAGGCACTCGATGAGCTCGGACTGGCCGTTGCCGGACACGCCCGCGATGCCCACGATCTCGCCGGCGTCCACGTGGATGGAAAAGCCGTCCAGGATGTTCTTTTTCTCGGAGCCCGCCAGCGTCAGATCCTGCACGTCCAGCACGGTCTGGCCGGGCGTCTGGGCGGGAACTTCCCGCTCCACGATGTGGCGGCCCACCATCAGGAAGGACATCTCCTCGATGCTGGTCTCGTCCTTGCGCATCTCCTTGATGTGCTTGCCCAGCCGCATGACCATGACCCGGTCGGCCACGGCCATGACCTCGTGGAGCTTGTGGGTGATGATGATGATGCTCTTGCCCATTTGGGCCAGCTTGCGCATGGTGGCCAGCAGCTCCGTGACCTCCTGGGGCGTCAGCACGGCGGAGGGCTCGTCAAAGATGATGATGTCCGCGTCCTGGTAGAGGACCTTCAATATCTCCACCCGCTGCTGCAGACCCACCGGGCAGTCGGCCACCCGCAGGCGGGGATCGATGTGCAGGCCGTACTTTTCGCAAAGGGACTCCGTGATGCGCACGGCGGCCTCCCGGTCAAAAAAGATGCCGTGTTTGCGAGGCTCCCGGCCGTAGACGATGTTCTCCGCCACGGAGCAGGGACCCAGCAGCATGAAGTGCTGCTGCACCATGCCGATCTTCTTGGCGATGGCGTCGTGGGGAGAGCGGAAGTGCTGGAGCTCGCCGTTGAGATAGATCTCGCCGGCAGTGGGACGCTCCAGTCCGTAGAGGATCTTCATCAAGGTGGACTTGCCTGCGCCGTTTTCGCCCACCACGGCCAGGATCTCGCCCTGGTTCAAGGAGAGATGGACGTCGTCGTTGGCGTACAGGGAGCCGTATACCTTGGTGATGTGCTTCATTTCCAGCAGCAATGGGATCACCAGTCCTTTCGTTGCGTTGTGGCTGCGCCGTCTCCCCGGCGGAAGGTGCTTCCGTCCGGGAGGCAGCGCAGGAAGAGAAAAAGCAGACGGGAAGAAACCGCTCTTCCCGTCTGCTTTTGCGTGTTCATTCTGAAAATCCCTGAGGACTACTCAGAGCAGACGACCTTGTCGCGAATCAGCCGGCGAGATACTCTTCTTCAGTGGGGTACTCCTTCAGGTCCAGAGCGCCGGTGCGCAGATCCTCGGCGATCTGCTGCAGCTGGGCGATGTCCTCGTCGCTCAGACGCTCGCTTCTGGGGTTTTCAGACTCGTGGGTCACATACACGGCGCCGATGGCACCCTCGGCAACGCCCCACACGGCGGTGTCGTTGGTCCAGTTGCCGCCGAAGAACTCGTCCACCACGTTCAGCAGAGTCTGATAGGTGTCCTTGAGCTGGGTGGAGACGATGTAGGGGTTGTTGGCGTCGGTCTGGTCAGCGTCCTGGCCGGAGGTGTAGAAGCCCTTCTCCTTGGCGGCCTCGAACACGCCGTCACCGCCGGCGGCAGCGGCGTCGTTGATGAACAGGCAGCCCTGCTCATACTGCTGGATGGCCAGCTCCTTGGCCTTGGCGGGGTCGGAGAAGGAGTTGGTGTAGTTGAAGACGAACTGAGCCTCGGGGTCGATGGACTTCACGCCCTCCATGTAGCCGTAGCGATACTTCCAGGAGCCGGGGCCCTCGGTGACGTGCACGCCGCCGTACATGTGGGACTCGCCGTCCACGGTCAGAGCGGCCAGAGCGCCGATCAGGTAAGCGCCCTCCTGCTCACGGTAGCCGATGCACTTGATGTTGTCGTTGTCCACCTCGGTGTCGATCAGGCAGTAGGTGGAAGCGTCAGGGAACTCGTTGGCGACCTTGTTCATGGGATCGCCGGCAGCCCAGCCGCCGCCGATGATCAGGTCGTACTCCTCCACGGCCAGGGCGCGGATGTTGTCCTCGAAGGCGGCGGTGTCGGCGCACTCGACCACGTAGGGCTCGTAGCCGTAGGTCTCAGCGGCCTCGTTCAGGGCGTTCACCATCTGGACCAGGAACATATTGGTGCCGACCTTGTCGCACACCAGGGCGATCTTCATGCCCTCACCGGGCAGACCGGCGGTCTCGCCGCCCTCTTCAGCGGGGGTCTCTTCGGCGGGGGCCTCTTCCTTGCTGCCGCAGGCGGTCAGCAGGGACAGAGACATGGCCAGCGCCAGGATCAAAGCAAGAGTCTTCTTCATGTTTCATCCTCCATCGTACACTGTACTTGTAAAAAATAACGGGAGCTGTGACGGTTTTGAAACCATGCCGCCCAAAAGCAACACAATTCGCCGCCGTTCCCAATGGGTATTATAGGGCAAGGTGTTATCTTTTGTCAATCGAGATTTTACAATTTTGGCCCTCACAGGCTTCATTTCAACGAAAACCAACGAAATTTCGCCATTTTTTCATGAATAACGCAAAAGAAAAGTCGACCTTTGATGAAATTCAACAAAAGATTCCGCTTCCGGTCCGCCAGGCGGAAAAAGCCGCCGCCGGAATTTCCGGCGGCGGCTCAGGCTCAGAGGCTCATGCGCAGGATATTCAGGATATCCTCCTGGCTCAGGGGGACGAAGGTGCGGTCAAAGGCGGGGGTACGGGCCTTTTTGGCCATGAGATCCAGATGCTCCTCGCCGATGCCCACCTCATGGAGCGTGGCGGGCAGGCCCAGGGAGGTGAAGAACTCCCGGGTCTTGGCGATGGCTTCCTCGGCGCGCTGCTGGGCCGGCGCTGACGCATCCAGGCCCCACACATTGGTGCCGTACCGGGCGAAGCGGCCCACGGTGCGCTCGTTGAGTACATAGCGCATCCAGTTGGGCGTCAGGATGGCCAGGCCCACGCCGTGGGTGATGTCGTAGAAGGCGGAGAGCTCGTGCTCGATCTTGTGGACGCTCCAGGCCACGGGCTTGCCCATGTCCAAAAAGCCGTTGATGGCCCAGGGGGCGCACCACATGAGGTTGGCCCGGGCCTCGTAGTCGTTGGGATCGGCAATGGCCCGGGGGCCGTAGTGGATGCAGGCGCGGAGGATGTCCTCGGCCATGCTGTCCGCCAGGAAGGAGGTCTCGATGGGGCTGAAGTAGTTTTCAAAGGTGTGGGACATGATGTCCGCGGTGCCCGCGGCGGTCTGGGAGGCGGGCAGGGAGCAGGTGTACGTGGGGTCCAGGATGGACACGGCGGGCAGACAGCAGGCGGCGGCGAAGTCCAGCTTTTCCTGGGTGTCGGGGTTGGAGATGACGGCCACGGAGTCCATCTCGGAGCCGGTGGCGGCCATGGTCAGCACGGTGAAAATGGGCAGGGCGCGCTCGGGCTTGGCCTTGCCGCTGGGGAAGTCCCAGGGATCGCCGTCGTAGCAGGCGCCGGCGGCAATGGCCTTGGCGCAGTCGATGACGCTGCCGCCGCCCAGGGCCAGCACACCGTCCAGGTTATGCTCCCGGCACAGCTCCACGCCCCGGCGGACGGTGGCGATGCGGGGGTTGGGCTCCACGCCGCCCAGCTCCGTCCAGAAGAGGTTCTGGGACTTGAGCTGTTCCACGGCGCCGTCGTACACGCCGTTGCGGCGGATGCTGCCTCCGCCGTAGACCATCAGCACGCGGGTGGCGCGGCGGGCCATCTCAGCGCCCAGCTTTTGGATCTGTCCTTGTCCGAAGTGGACCGTGGTGGGAATGGAGAAGGTGAAATTCTTCATGGAGGCACCAGACCTTTCCGTATAGTTTATAATAAGGTATCCCTGTCCCGCGCCCGGCGGGACAGGCGGTTTGTGAGAATGGTATCACACGAGTCAACAACAGTCAACAGGTGCTTTTGGGAAAAACCAACGGCTATCCATTGACGCGGCGGAGGAAATATGCCATAATGGTCGAAAATGCGCAGAAAATACCGGGATATCCCCTGCTCGGCAGGGCCCTTCCGATACGCGGATCTGCTGAAAAACGCGGAATATCATTGAGTGGTCCCGGAAGTGCAACGAAAAAAACGGCGTTTGCCGGAATTTGGGAGGGCGGCAGTCATGATGACAGCCCAGAGACGCAGCGAACTGAAGAAATATATGCTGGAGCACAAGAGCGCCTCCGTGCTGGAGATGGCCCGCCGGTTCTCCGTCAGCGGCCAGACCATCCGCCGGGACTTCGAGGTGCTGGAAAACGAGGGCTTTTTGCTGCGCTCCTACGGCGGCGCCATGGTGAAGGACCGCAAGGCAGTCACAGAGACCAACCAGGTGAAAAGCGCCCTGTTCGTGGATGAAAAGCGGGCCATCTGCCGCCTGGCGGCCAGCCGCATCTATCCCAACGACTGCATTTTCATCGACCACTCCACCACGGCCCTGGCCCTTTGCCAGGAGATCCGCCGCATGCCGCTGACGGTGCTCACCAACTCCTACCGGGTGGTGGGCCAGCTGGCGGGCTGCCCCAATATCAAGGTCATCTCCACCGGCGGCGTGTTCCATGACCGGCAGGAGGGCTTTTTCGGCCTGGAGACCGTGCGGTATCTGGAGCAGCACTGTGTGGACAAGGCGTTTTTGTCCTGCCGGTCCGTGGATTTCCAGCGGGGCGTCAGCGACTCCGACGAGCTGACGGCCAACGTGCGCCAGACGGTCATCGAAAATGCCGACAGCGTGTATCTGCTGGCAGACCACACCAAGTTCGGCAAGACGGGCTTTATCACCGTCTGCCCCCTGGAGCGGCTCACCGCCGTCATCACCGACCACCCCATGGACGAGCGGTGGCGGCGGCTGCTGGAGGAAAAGCAGGTGGAGCTGCTGGAGGCCGGCACCGGGGAGGAGCCCCCGGCAGACGAGGAAGAGGAATAAGAAAAACGCGCGCCGAAAGGCGCGCGTTTTTTATGTCTGCTTTGCTCAGCGATACAGGCGCTCCACGCACTTGCGGGCCTCACTGAGGATCTTGTCGGCGTCCAGGGTCAAAAACTCGCCGTTTTCGTAGAGGATGCGGCCGTCCACCATGGTCATGGCCACGTCCGCGCCCTGGGCGGAGTACACCATCAGGGCCAGAGGGTCCAGATTGGGGTACAGGTGGGGGCGGCCCAGATCGATGGCGATCACATCCGCCTTCTTGCCCACGGCCAGCTCGCCGGTGTCGCCGCGGCCCTGGAGCCGGGCACCGCTGCGGGTGGCCATGTTCAAAACCTGGGCGGGCTTCATGAGCGTGGGATCGTGGGTAAAGCCGTTGTGGAGCACGGCGGCCAGGTGCATCTCCTCCATCATGTTGAGGTTGTTGTTGCTGGCGGCGCCGTCGGTGCCCAGTGCCACGTTGAGCCCCAGGTCCAGCATGCGGGGGATGGGGGCAAAGCCGCTGCCCAGCTTCATGTTGCTGGTGGGGTTGTGCACCACGCTGACGCCCCGGGCCTTCATGAGGGCCATGTCCTCCTCCGTGACCCACACGCAGTGGGCGGCGAAGGTGGGGGAGGCGAAGGTGCCCAGGTCGTCGAACCACTGGGCTGGGGTCTTGCCGTACTTGGCCACGCACTCGTCGTGCTCCTTCTTCGTCTCGGACAGGTGGATGTGCATCCGCCCGCCCAGGGCCGTGCAGTCGGCGCTGTATGCCTCCACGATGTGGGGGAAGTTGGTGTACTCGGCGTGGATGGCAAAGTCGATGAGGATGCGGCCGTTCTCGGCGCCGTTATAGGCCTTGTAGAGCTCGATGGACTCCTTGGCCCGGGCGTTTTCCGCATAGGTCTCCGCCGCGTTGAAGCACTGGTTGGGCCGGCAGAGGTTTGCCTTGATGCCCGCCTGACGGGCGTTTTCCACGGCGGTGCCTGCGTGGAAATACATGTCGGAGTAGCTGGTGGTGCCGGTGGAGATCATCTCCAGCAGGGCCAGGGCGTTGCCCACCCGGATGTCCTCGGCGGTGAACTGGTCCTCGATGGGCATCATCTTGTCAAAGAGCCACTCCTGGAGGGGCAGATCGCTGCCCACGCCCCGCAGCAGCGTCATGGGGGTGTGGCCGTGGCAGTTGATGAGGCCGGGGCAAAGGAGCTTTCCGCCCATGTCCTTTTCCTGGTCGTAGGCCGCCTCGGGGGCCTGGTCGGACAGGTAGTCGATGGTGTCGCCGTCGATGCCCAGGTATCCGTTTTTGATCCAGCGGTAGCCGTCGGCGCCGTCGGAGGCCAGGATGTCGCAGTTTTTCAAAAGCAGCTTCAAAGAAACTCCCTCCTTAGATGGCGGCCACGATCTTCTTCATGTAGTCGCTGAAGCGGCCGGCCACCAGCTGGGCGGTCTCGTCCACCTCTTCGTTGGTGAGGGGGCGGTCCAGCACGCCGGCGGCCATGTTGGTCATGACGGACAACGCCAGCAGGGGCATGCCGCAGTGGGCGGCGGTGAGAGCCTCGGTGACGGTGGACATGCCCACGGCGTCGGCGCCCAGGATGCGGGCGGCCCGGATCTCAGCGGGCGTCTCGAACTGGGGACCGGTGAAGAACATGTACACGCCCTCGTGGACCCGGATGCCGGTGCCGGCGGCGCACTCCAGAGCGATCTTGCGCAGCTCGGGGGTGTACATACGGGAGATGTCGAAGAAGCGGGGGCCGAACTCCTCCACGTTGGGGCCCCGCAGGGGGCTGTTGCCGGTGAGCTTGATGTGGTCGGAGATGATCATCACATCGCCGGGGCGGTAGCCGGTGTTGACGGCGCCGGCGGCGTTGGTGAGGATGGTGGCCTTGACGCCCAGGAGCTTGAAAAGCCGGATGGGGATTACCAGCTGCTCAAAGTCGTAGCCCTCATAGGAGTGGAACCGGCCGGACATGCACACCACCTTGCGGCCGCAGACGGTGCCGAAAATGAGCTTTCCGGCGTGGGACGCCACAGTGGAGACCAGGAAGTTGGGGATGTCCTTATAGTCCACCACGATGGGGTCTTCGATCTGCTGGGCGAAGGGGCCCAGGCAGGAGCCCAGGATAATGGCGATCTCGGGGGTGAAATCGATCTTGCTCTTGACGTAATCGGCGCTCTTCTGGAAATATTCATAGGTATAGGGCATGGCGGTCAGTCCTCCTGTGATAGTGTCTGCGGCGCGGCATCAAAGCGGGCAAAACAGGCCCGCCGCAGGATTTTTTCATTCTAGCATAGGTTCACTTGGGTGTCAATGTGACACAAAACAACAAAAACGGACAAAAAAGCGAACAAAATGCGGGGGGCGCGGGGGTGCCGCTGGACAAATGCCGCGCCGGTGTGATACCTTGGTACAGACATCGACCGGCGCGGACGGCGCAGGAAAAAGAGAGGAGCGGCGGCATTGGAGCAGGCGGTTTTGGATTGGGTGGCACGGGACGAGGCCGGATACGGCTATTTGAGGGACTTTCACCGGCGGGGCGGCGCGGTGTGCTTTGCCGACGAGGCGGGCCTGGTGCTCTACGATAAGACCATCGACATCGCCTACGTGGGCGGCACGGTGCCCTGGCGGGAGCTTCCGGTGCTGGGCGAGGCCATGCTGACCCTGACGGACAGCCCGGCCCTGGCGGAGGCGCTCATGGCGGCGGGGCGGTACAAAGAGCGCATGGACTGCCGCCAGGCGTTCTATTTAAAGAAAGATCCGCCGGCGGTGGCTCTCCGGCCCGGCGTGACGCTGCGCCCGCTGACCATGGAGGATCTGCCCTTCGTGCTGGAAAATTACCACAATCCCGGCGCCTATGAAAGCCACATCCGGGGCCGCATCGCCGAGGGCATGGTGGCCGGCCAGGTGGACGGGCAGCTGGCGGGCTTTGCCGGGGTGCACCAGGAGGGGGCCCTGGGCATGCTGGAGGTGGTGCCCGCCTTCCGCCGCCGCGGCCTTGCGGAGGCGCTGGAGGCGGCGGTCATCGGCCGGGTGCTGGAAGAGGGCGGCTTTCCCTACTGCCATGTGCGGCTGGGCAACACCGCCTCGGAGTCCCTCCAGAAAAAGCTGGGGCTGGTGTTTGACGAAGGGCGCACCCTCTGCTGGCTGGAATGAGGAAAAAAGCGCCTGAACAGTTGCTTTTCCCGGGCAAAGCGTGTAAACTGAACGGGATTTTTGAATTTTGGAGGAACGGCCCATGCTGTATATCCTTTTCCTGGCTCTGGGTGCCGCCGGTCTTGCGCTGGACCAGTGGCTCAAGGCCTATGTGACCGCCAACATCCCCCTGGGCCAGGCCCAGAGCCTGCTGCCCGGCGTGGTGGAGCTCAGGACGGTGCACAACTACGGCGCCGCCTGGTCCAGCTTTTCCGGCAGCCGGTGGCTGCTGGTGGCGGTGACGTGCATCATTGTGATCTTTGTGACGGTGCTGCTGGTGCGCCGGGTGGTGCGTCATCCCCTGGGCGTGGCGGCGTGCTGCATGGTCATCTCCGGGGGCCTTGGCAACATCATCGACCGGGTGCGGCTGGGGTATGTGGTGGACATGTTCAACCTGCTGTTCATGAACTATCCGGTATTCAATGTGGCGGACATCCTGGTGGTGTGCGGCGCGGTGCTGGGGTGCATCTATTACCTCTGGTTCTATGAGCGGTATGACAAGGCGGTGAAGCACCATGACGCCTGAGACCATCTGCGCCGGGGCGGAGGACGCCGGCAAGCGGCTGGACGCGTTCCTGGCCGGACAGATCGAGGAGCTGACCCGCTCCGCCGCCGCCCGGCTGTGCGAGGAGGGGCGGGTGCGTCTGGGGGAAAAGCCCCTGGCCAAGAACTACCGCCTTACCGGCGGCGAGACGGTGACGGTGGAATTGCCGGAGCCGGAGCCCATCGACGCCGTGCCCCAGGACATCCCCCTGGACATCGTCTATGAGGACGAGGACGTGATCGTCATCAACAAGCCCAAGGGGCTGGTGGTGCATCCCGCCCCCGGCCACCCGGACGGCACGCTGGTCAACGCCCTGCTCTACCACTGCGGCGAGAGCCTCTCCGGCATCGGCGGGGCCCTGCGGCCGGGCATCGTCCACCGGATCGACCGGGACACCTCCGGCCTCATCATCGCGGCGAAAAACGACTTCGCCCACCAGCGTCTCTCCGCCCAGCTGCAGGACCATACCCTCTCCCGGGTGTACCGGTGCATCGTGGTGGGGTCGCTGCCGGCGGAGGCGGGCACGGTGGATGCCCCCATCGGCCGCCATCCCACGGACCGCAAGAAGATGGCGGTCATCTCCGGCGGCCGCAGCGCCGTGACCCACTATCAGGTGCTGGAGCACCTGCGCGGCCACAGCTATGTGGAGTGCCGCCTGGAGACGGGCCGCACCCACCAGATCCGGGTCCACATGGCCCACCTGGGCCACCCCATCCTGGGGGACACGGTGTACGGCGCCAAGCGGCCGGTGCCCGGGCTCCAGGGCCAGTGCCTCCACGCGGTGGGCCTGAGGTTCATCCACCCCCGCACGGAGCAGCCGGTGGAGCTTTCCTGCCCCCTGCCGGAGGAGTTCCTGCGCCAGCTGGAAAAACTGAGATAAGAGCATGCCCCGCCTCCCGGCCCCCAAGGGCCGACGGAGGCGGGGCACTGTTTTTTGGACACGGAAAAGCAAAAAACTGTACATCTTTTATTCATGAATCGTAGAATCTACACAAAAAGCAATCGATTACCCATCACAATTCTGAACATTTGGAAGATTGACACCCGCCGCCGGTGCTGATACAATGTGGCCGACTCAAGAGATTGGGTCAAAAATGTTCCGGAAAGAAGGGTTTTTATGACGAAAGTGATTGATATTAAGGACGAAAGTCAGGTGGAAAAGATCAACCGCCTGGCCTGCGAAGCCCCTTACGAGGTCTGGCTGAGCACCGACACGGTGATGCTGGACGCCCGTTCTCTGCTGGGACTGTTTTCCCTGATCGGCAAGCGCGCCCGCGTGGTTGCGGAGGACGACGTCAATCCCAGACAGTTCAGCAGACTGGTTTCTGAAATGGAATAAAATCCCCCCGCGCCGCGCCCCGAATACCGGGGCGCGGCTTTTTTTCTTGTACTTTTCGGGGGTCTATGCTATGATATGTTAGTTAAAGTATCTGAATTTGGAGGAACTGATTTGAAACGCAAGGAAGTACTGGTCCCCCAGGCGGAGCTGGACCGCCAGAAGGACTTTGAAGCAAAGATCCGGGAACTGTTTGAGAGCCGCCAGGCCCATCCCACCGCCTGTGTGGATACCTTCGGCTGCCAGCAGAACGTGGCCGACGGGCAAAAGCTCATGGGCATGCTGCTCCAGTGCGGCTTTACTCTGACGGACGAGCCCCGTGAGGCCGATCTGGTCATTCTGAACACCTGCGCCATCCGGGAGCACGCCGAGCAGCGGGTGTTCGGCAACCTGGGCATCCTGACCCACTCCAAAAAGGAGAACCCCGAGCAGGTCATCGCCCTGTGCGGCTGCATGGCCCAGGAGGAGCGGGTGGCCAAGCGCATCAAGGAATCCTACCGCCATGTGGATCTGGTGTTCGGCCCCCACGCCCTGTGGCGCTTCCCGGAGCTACTGTGGCAGGTGTATGACACCCGCAAGCGTGTCTTCGCCGTGGACGATGAGCACGGCTCCATCGCCGAGGGCATCCCCGTGGTGCGGGAGAAGGGCGTCAAGGCGTGGGTCTCCATCATGTACGGCTGCAACAACTTCTGCTCCTACTGCATCGTGCCCTATGTCCGGGGCCGGGAGCGCAGCCGTGACCCCCAGTGCGTGCTGGAGGAGGTGCGGGACCTGGTAGAGCATGGCTACAAGGACATCACGCTCCTGGGCCAGAACGTCAACTCCTACGGAAACGACCTGGATATTTCCTACGACTTTGCGGACCTTCTGGCCGACATCGACAAGATCCCCGGCGAGTACCGCATCCGCTTCATGTCCAGCCACCCCAAGGACGCCACGCGTAAGCTCTTCGACACCATGGCCCGCTGCACCCATGTGGCAAAGCAGCTGCACCTGCCGGTCCAGTCCGGCAACGACCGGGTGCTCCATGAGATGAACCGCCGCTACACCCGGGAGCAGTATTTGGAGCTGGTGCGCTACGCCAAGAGCGTCATGCCGGAGCTGGTGCTGACCTCCGACATCATCATCGGCTTCCCCGGCGAGACGGAGGCGGAGGCCATGGACACGGTCTCCCTGGTGGAGGAGGTGGGCTACGACGCCCTCTTCACGTTCCTCTATTCTCCCCGGCCCGGCACCAAGGCCGCCGAAATGCCCGACCCGGCCACCAAGGCGGAAAAGCAGAAGTGGTTCGACAAGCTCCTGGAGGTGCAGAACGCCGCCTCCGCCCGGCTCCACGCCGCCTATGTGGGCAAGACGGAGCGGGTGCTGGTGGACGGCGAGAGCGACGATGCCAATTACCCCCTCACCGCCCGCACGGACGGCAACCGTCTGGTGCGCCTCAAGGGAGACCCCTCCCTCATGGGCCGGTTCACGGACGTGAAGATCACCGGCAGCAATACCTGGGCCCTGTACGGCGAGGCCCTTTAACGGAAGATCTCCCGGGCCAGCAAAAAGGCCTGGCGGGCCAGCGCCTCCTGATAGGCGGCGGCACTGGCGTTGCGGGATTCCTCAAAGGCCAGGAACAGCACCCGCTGCTCCCCGGTGAGGGAGGCCGTCAGGGCCTCCGCCGCCGCGGCTTCCCGGCGGATGGCCGTATGGTAGTCCCCGGGGAGAAAGTCCAGGGCCCGGTCCTCCAGATCGTGGAGCAGCACCGTGATGTAATCATCCATGGGAAGCCTCCTGCAAAGCAGTTGACAGGAATGATTGTTCCTGTTTAGAATGGATTATAGCAGGAACGATTGTTCCTGTCAAGAGAAAGGGAACACCATGACCTTTTCTGAGCATCTTTTGTATCTGAGAACCCAGCGGCATCTGAAACAGACGGAGGTGGCTGCTGCGGTACATATCACGGAGCGGGGATACCGCAACTATGAGCAGGGCCTGCGGGAGCCGACGCTGTCCACCCTGGTGGCCCTGGCGGACTTTTACGGCATCAGTGTGGACGAGCTCATCTGCCACACCCCCAAGACCCCCGCATAACGGCGCCGCGGCGCCATACGCATCTTAAGACAACGAGGTGAACTTCATGGCGGAACTGACCCCCATGATGAAGCAATATCTGGAGATCAAGCGCAACAACCCGGACTCCATCCTGTTTTTCCGGCTGGGCGACTTCTACGAGATGTTCGCCGACGACGCCCGCCTTGCCTCCCGGGAGCTGGACCTGACCCTCACCTCCCGGGACAAGGACCCCAACAAGTCCGCGGAGGAGAAGGTGCCCATGTGCGGCATCCCCTACCACGCCAGCGAGTCCTACATCGCCCGGCTCATCGCCAAGGGCTACAAGGTGGCCATCTGCGAGCAGATGGAGGACCCCGCCACCGCCAGGGGGCTGGTGAAGCGGGACATCATCCGGGTGGTGACCCCCGGCACCGTCATCGACGCGGCCTGCCTGGACGACAAGTCCTCCAACTTCCTGTGCGGCATCTGCCTGGAGGGGGAGGACGCGGGCGTGGCCTTTTGCGACGTGACCACCGGCAAGGCCCATCTCACAGCCTTCACCGGCGCGGACCGGGTGCGCCAGCTCATCAACGAGCTGGGCCGCTTTTCCCCGGCGGAGGCGGTTTTGAACGAGGGCGCCGCCGCGGAGCGCTCCCTCACCGACGCCCTGCGGGACACGTTTTCCTGCCGGGTGGAGCAGGGGGGACGGGACCGCTTTTCCCTGACGGAGGCGGAGAAGAACATCCGCCGTCAGTTCGGGGATGAGGCCTTTGCCGCCCTGCCGGCGGGCACCCCTGCCGCGGCCATGGCTCTGGGGGGACTGCTCCACTATCTCTACGAGACCCAGAAAACCGACCTTGCCTACATCAACGACCTGGAGTATTACGCCCAGGGCCGCTTCATGGAGCTGGACCTGACCGCCCGGCGCAACCTGGAGCTGACGGCTACCCTGCGGGCCAAGGAGAAAAAGGGCAGCCTCCTCTGGGTGCTGGACAAGACCAAGACCCCCATGGGCGGCCGGTGCCTGCGCAGCTGGCTGGAGCGGCCGCTGCTCAGCTGTACCGCCATCGACCGGCGCAGCGCCGCCGTGGAGGCGCTGGTGAACGACACCATGGCCCGTGCGGAGCTCATCGCCGCCATGACGGGCCTGGGGGATATGGAGCGGCTCATCGGCCGCATCGTCTACGGCACCGCCGGCGGACGGGACATGGCGGCATTGCGCGCCGCCATCGAGCGTCTGCCCGCCGTCCGGGCCCAGCTGGCCGCCCTGCCCGGCGGGTATCTCCATGCCCTCTGGGAGCAGCTGGACGAGCTGGAGGACGTGGGCAGCGCCATCGCCGCGGCCATCTGCGACGAGCCGCCCTTTTCCGTCCGGGAGGGCGGCTTCATCCGCCAGGGCTTCAACGCGGAGGTGGACCGCCTGCGGGGCATCCTCTCCGGCGGCAAGGGCGTCATCACGGAGATGGAGGCCCGGGAGAAGGAAAAGACCGGCATCCGCACGCTGAAGATCGGCTACAACAAGGTCTTCGGCTACTATATCGAGGTGTCCAAGTCCTTTGTGGACCAGGTGCCCGAGACGTACATCCGCAAGCAGACCCTGGTGAACGCCGAGCGCTACATCACCCAGGAGCTCAAGGACCTGGAGCATGAGATCCTCACCGCCTCCGAGCGGGTGGTGGCCCTGGAATATGAGCTGTTCACAGCCCTTCGCACCCAGGTGGCCCAGAATGCCCAGCGCATCCAGCGCAGCGCCGCCGCCGTGGCGGAGGCGGACGCCCTGGCGTCCTTGGCTGAGGTGGCCGTGCGCAATCACTACTGCCGCCCCAGCGTGGACGAGTCCGGCGTCATCGACATCCGCCAGGGCCGCCATCCGGTGGTGGAGCAGGTGCTGCGGGACGGCATGTTCGTCCCCAACGACACGTTCATGGGGGAAAAGAGCGACCGGGTGGCCATCATCACCGGCCCCAACATGGCCGGCAAGTCCACCTACATGCGTCAGGTGGCCCTCATCGTGCTCATGGCCCAGATGGGCTCCTTCGTCCCCGCCGCCAGCGCCCGCATCGGCGTGGTGGACCGGATCTTCACCCGCATCGGCGCCAGCGACGATCTGACGGCGGGCCAGTCCACGTTCATGGTGGAGATGACGGAGGTGGCCGAGATCCTGCGCCACGCCACGAAGCACTCCCTGCTGATTTTGGACGAGATCGGCCGGGGCACCTCCACGTTCGACGGCATGGCCATCGCCCGGGCGGTGCTGGAGCACTGCGCCGACGAAAAGCGCCTGGGGGCCAAGACCCTCTTTGCCACCCATTATCACGAGCTGACGGAGCTGGAAAATACCCTCCCCGGCACCGTGAACTACAACATCGCCGTCAAGACCCGGGGGGAGGAGATCATTTTCCTGCGCAAGATCGTCCCCGGCGGCGCCGACCGCAGCTACGGCATCGAGGTGGCGGCCCTGGCAGGGCTGCCCGATCGGGTGCTGCGCCGGGCACGGGAGATCCTCAAGGCGCTGGAGCAGGAGGGCGGCGCGCCCCGGAGCGCATCGGCACCGGCGCCGGAGCAGCCCCAGATGTCCCTGGAGAGCCTGGGGGAGGCGGAGGTGCTGGAGGCCATCCGCCGCTGCCAGCCGGACACCCTCACCCCCATCGAGGCCATGAGCCTTTTGTACCAGTGGAAGCAGAAGCTTTCCTGACGGGAGGGACACATGGCAAAGAAAAAAAGCGCATCCTACATGACCGGCGGCGAGCAGGTGGCCGGCACGGTGCTGTTCGTGGTGTATTTCGCGGTGCTGCCGCTGGCGGCGGGGCCGCTGTTTTCCGCGGCGGAGTTTTGGCTGGGCACCAGCTTTTCCCCGGCGGCACGCAGCGTCATCACCTACTACATCCTGTTTGCCCTGTCGGTCATCATCTTCCATCATTACCTGGCCCGGACCTGCCGGGCCCTGGCGGACAACCTGGGAGGTGCCTTCCAGAGCCTGGGCGTGGGCCTTGTGGCGCTGTACGGCCTCAACGAGCTCATCTACCGGCTCACGTACCGCCTGGCGGGCAACCGCACCAATCTCAACGATACCGCCATCTTTGCCCAGATGGACGCCGCCCCCCACATGACGTTTTTGGTGGTGGTGTTCCTGGCGCCCTTTGTGGAGGAGGTCCTCTACCGGGGGCTGGTGTTCGGGAACCTGCGCGCCAAGAGCCGGGCGGTGGCGTACCTCATCTCGTGCGCCCTGTTCGCCCTGGCCCACGTGTGGCAGTTTGCCGTCAGCGGGAGAGACGTGACCTACTTCTGGCTCATGGTGCAGTATCTGGTGCCCGGCGCCGTGCTGGCCTGGAGCTATGAGCGCTCGGGCACGCTGTGGACGTCCATCGCCCTCCACGCCGTGACCAACGCATTGAGCCTCTGGGCGGGGCTATGAAAGGAGAAGCAAATGTCTGGTGAATTGACCCTGGAGAAAAGCGGCTGGCCCCGCCTGGCGGCCACCGTGGCCGCCGTGTGCGCGCTGGACGCCGCGCTGATGGTATTCCTCCTGCCCCACCTGCACCTGACGGGCATGGCCCAGGCGGTGGTGTGCGCCCTGACGGCGTATCTGCTGTTCCGGCTGCTGTATCCGGCCATCTCGGCTCTGCTCCCCGGCGGGCAGCAGAGCGTCTCCTGGTCCGTGACGGCCACGGAGCTGCGCCTGGGCGGCCAGACCGTGGACCGGGACACCATCAAAATGGTACACTGCTGGCCGGGGCGGGATGCCCTGGGCAACCGCCGGAGCGGCTATACGGTGAACATCGAGACCGCGGGGAAAAATTTCCTGCTGCGCTCGGCGGCGGAGGGGCAGGACGCGGAGAAGTCCGCCGCCCAGCTGCGGGCGCTGGTGTCGGCCCTGGGATACGGCCGTCAGTGGCCGGAGGAATAGGAGGGAGCGTATGCCGCACATTCAACAACTGGACCGCCATGTCTCCGAGCTGATCGCCGCCGGCGAGGTGGTGGAGCGGCCGGCCAGCGTGGTCAAGGAGCTGGTGGAAAACGCCATCGACGCGGGCAGCTCCGCCGTGGTGGTGGAGATCCAGCGGGGCGGCATGGGCCTCATCCGGGTGACGGACAACGGCTGCGGCATCGCCCCGGCCGAGCTCCCCACGGCCTTTTTGCGCCACGCCACCTCCAAGCTGCGCACCGGGGAGGACCTGGGGCGCATCGGTACCCTGGGCTTCCGGGGCGAGGCCCTGGCGGCCATCGCCGCCGTGAGCCGGGTGGAGATCCGCACCTGCCAGGCCGGCGCCGAGGGAGCCGCGCTCCGCCTGGAGGGCGGCGTGCCCGGCACCGTGGAGGCTGCCGCGGCGGCAGAGGGCACCGTCATCTCCGTGCGGGACCTGTTTTTCAACACCCCCGCCCGGCTGAAGTTCATGCGCAAGGACAGCGCCGAGACGGCGGCGGTGGCGGGGCTCATGCAGCACCTGGCACTGTCCCACCCGGACATCTCTTTCAAATTCATCAAGGACGGCACGGAGGCCCTCCATACCCCCGGCGACGGGCGGCTGGACTCCGCCGTGTACGCGGCCCTGGGCCGGGACTTTGCCCGCAGCCTCATCCCCGTCTCCGGACGGGGCGGCGAGGTGGCCGTGGAGGGCTTTGTGACAAAGCCCCTCATGGGCCGGGGCTCCAGGTCCATGCAGGTGTTTTTCGTCAACGGCCGGTTCATCAAGTCCCAGCTTTTGACGGCGGCGGTGGAGGAGGGCTACCGCAACCAGATCATGAAGGGCAAGTTCCCCGGCTGCGTGCTTTGTGTGACGCTGCCGGTGACGGCGGTGGACGTGAACGTCCACCCGGCCAAGACCCAGGTGAAGTTCGCCCGGGAGCGGGAGGTGTTCGACGCCGTGTACCACACGGTGCTGGACTGCCTGGACCGTGACGGCGCGCCCCAGAGCGCGGCACCGCAGTCGCCCCAGACGCTGACGGCCCCCGCCCGCCAGGACTTTTTCAAGACCATGGACGCCGCCACGTTCCGTGCCCGGCAGACCGGCGGGGAGAAAAAGCCCGCCGCGCCCCAGACTCCGTCCGCTGTCCGCGGCTGGAACACGGAGCGCCCGGCCGCCTCTGTGCGAATGGCGGACATCCTGCCGGCAAAGCCGGCTTACGGCGCCGCGCTGGGCAGCGCGCCTGCCTCTGCCGTGACGCGGCGGACGGAGGAGCCCGAGCCCCAGGGCACCGTGTTCGGCGTCTCCCGTGCCCCCTCGGAGCGCAGTGCGCCTGCCGCACAGGCACGGCCCGCCGTGCAGGCGCAGGTGGTCCAGCCCGCGCCGGCGCAGACCGCGCTGTATCCGGAAGAGAAGGCCGCTCCGGCGGCGGAGCCTGCGCGGTCCGCCCGGCCCTTTGTGCCCGCTATCCCCCAGCCCCGTACCGGGGAGGACCTGCCCGGCCAGCAGACGCTGGACAAGGCCGAGGCCCCCTGGCGTATGGTGGGGGAGGTGCTGCACACCTACATCATCTGTGAGAGCGCCGAGGGCGAGGTGTGGCTCATCGACAAGCACGCCGCCCATGAGCGGGTGAATTTCGACCGCCTGATGGCGTCTCACGAGCCGCCCATGCAGCAGATGCTGCTGCGTCCCGTGGCGGCGGAGCTGGGCAGGGAGGACGCGGCGCTGCTGCTGGAGCATCTGGACACCCTGGAGAGCCTGGGCTTTTCCTGCGAGGACTTCGGGGGCGATACGGTGCTGGTGCGCCAGATCCCGGCGGACCTGGACGCCTCGGACGTGACCGCCACGCTGGAGGAGCTGGCCCAGACGCTGCGCAGCGGCCGCTCCCCGGAGGAAAAGCGGGAGGCGCTGCTGCATACCATGGCCTGCAAGGCGTCCATCAAGGGCGGCTGGACCAGCGACCCGGCAGAGCTCCGTGTGCTGGTGGAAAAGGTGCAGCGCCGCGAGGTGAAGTACTGCCCCCATGGCCGCCCCGTCGCCGTGAAGCTGACGAAGTATCAGATCGAGAAGATGTTCGGAAGAGCGTGAGCGTATGCTCCGCGGGACCGGAAAAGGAGAAAGCATATGGCAAAGGATCGTTTTGTGAAAGTTTACAGCCAGGGCGCCATCAACATCTCAGAGATCTGGGTGGACCGGGAGACCGGCGTCCAGTATCTGTTCCATGCCAGCGGAAACGCCGCGGGCCTCACGCCGCTGCTGGATCGGGAGGGCCGGGTGATGGTCACATACTTGAAGGAGGAACTGGATTAAACCATGAAGCTGTTGTTTGTGGATTGCTGCATCAGCCAGCGGGGAGAAGGCTCCCGGACAAAGCGGCTGGCAAAGGCGTATCTGGACGCGTTTTTGAAGGCCCATCCCGGTACGGAGGTGGAGACGGTCACGCCCGAGGCACTGCTGGCCCTGCGTCCTTTTGACACGGCCATGCTGGATGAGCGGGACGCCCTGGCCGCCGAAAAACGCTGGGACGCGCCGGTCTTCGCCCTGGCCCGCCAGCTGCGCGCGGCGGACGCGGTGGTGGTGGCGGCGCCCTACTGGGACCTGAGCTTCCCGGCGGCCCTGCGCACCTATATCGAATATGTCTCTGCCAACGGCCTCACCTATCACTACGAAGCCGACGGCTGCCACGGCGACTGCCGGGCGGAGCGCCTGGTGTATCTGACCACCGGCGGCGATGTGGAGCGGGAGGACAGCGTGGGCGTGACCCACTGGCGTCAGCTTGCCGCCATGTTCGGCGTCGGCCGGTTTGACTATGTGTTTGCCGGCGGGCTGGACCTGGTGCCGGAGCGGGCGGAGGCGCTGCTCTCTGCCCAGTGCACTCTGGCGGCGGCGCTGGGCGCCGAGGCGTAAAAGGGAAAGGAGGCGGCCATGGCGCCGAGGATCGTCTGTGTGGCAGGCCCCACGGCCTGCGGAAAAACGAAAATGGGGGTGCTGCTGGCCAAGGCCTTCAATGGCGAGGTGGTCTCCGCCGACTCCATGCAGATCTACCGCGGTCTCACCATCGGCACCGCCGCCCCCACGCCTGAGGAGATGGAGGGCGTGCCCCACCACATGGTGGCCGTGACGGACGTGACGGAGCCCTGGTCCGCCGCCCGCTATGTGCAATCGGCCATCCCCGTGGTGGACGACATCCTCCGCCGGGGGAAGCTGCCCATCGTGGTGGGCGGCACAGGCCTCTGGGTGGACGCCCTGGTGCGGGGCCGCAGCTTTGCCCCCGGTGCCGCAGGCGGCGCCGTGCGGCGGGAATTGCAGGAGCGCCTGGATCGGGAGGGCATCGAGCCCCTCTTGGAGGAGCTGCGGACGGTGGACCCGGACGCGGCGGCGCGGCTGCACCCACGGGACGAAAAGCGCATCCTCCGGGCGCTGGAGGTGTACCGGGAGACCGGAATGACCATCACCGCCCACAACGCGGCTGAGGCGGCGCTGCCCAACCGGTACGACCCGGTGTGGATCGGCCTTGCCTTTGCCGACCGCGCCGACATGCGGGATCTCATCGACCGGCGGGTGGACGCCATGGTGGAAGCGGGACTTCTGGACGAGGTGGACTGGCTCCTCTCCCAGGACCTGCCGCCCTCTGCCACGGCCCTCCAGGCCATCGGCTACAAGGAGTTCGCCGCCGTGCGCACCGGTCAGGCCACCGTCGCCCAGGCGGTGGAGGAGGTGAAGCTCCGGTCCCGGCAGTATGCCAAGCGGCAGCTGACGTGGCTCAGGCGCAACAAGGACATTCACTGGATCCTGTGGGAAAAAGAGCGGGATTTTGCCCGCGCTTTGCAGATTTCGACCAAAATCCTCTCGGACGCCGGGGTATGCTAGCCTCAGGCGGACGAGCTGTGGTATCGTCCGGCCAAGAAAGAACGAAGGAGCGGACATACCATGGGAACAAAAGCCAATTTGCAGGAGCTGTTTTTGCTGCGGGCCCGGCAGGAGCGCTTGCCGGTGACGCTGTTTTTGATGAACGGCTTCCAGATGCGGGGGGTCATCACGGGCTACGACGCCTTTGTGGTGGTGCTGGACTCCGACGGCCGCCAGCAGATCATTTACAAGCACGCCATCTCCACCATCGCACCGGGCCGGCCGGTGGATCTGGGGGAGACGGCGGGATAACCGGGCGCCGGTGGATGGCGCCGTAAGGAGAGCCATGAAAGAGAGCGCACTTGGAACAAAACTATTGATGCTGGCGGTGACGGTCTGCGTCTTGAGCTACTTCGCCGTCCAGGGACTGGAGTACTTATCCGATCCCCTCACCACCACCCTGGCCTATGAGTACCAGGTGGAGGAGACCGTGGATCTGACGGGGTATGTAGTGCGGCAGGAGACGGTGCTGCCGGACGAGGCCAGCGGCCTTTTGCAGCTGCAAAGGGCCGAGGGCGAGCGGGTCAGCGCCGGGGGCACAGTGGCACTGGTGTATGCGGACCAGGCGTCGCTGGACCGGCAGAAGGAGATCGAGGAGCTGACCGGGCGGCTGGAGCAGCTGCAGTTTGCCCAGGAGGCGGCGCTGTCGTCGGATGTGACGGTGAAGCTGGACGCCCAGATCCTCCAGAGCCTGCTGGACTACCGCGCCAGCGTCACCGCCAACCGCCTGGACAAGGCGGAAGAGTATGAGACGAATCTTCGGTCCCTGGTGCTCAAGCGGGACTATACCTACACGGGCACGGAGGACCTGAGCGGGCAGATCAGCGACCTGCAGTCCCAGATCAAGACCCTGCGGGCCCAGGCGGCCTCCTCCGTGCGGCGGATCACGGCGCCCTTTTCCGGCATTTATTCCGCCGTGGTGGACGGGTATGAGACCGTGCTCACGCCGGAGGGCCTGGCGGCGCTGACGCCCTCGGCCCTCAGCGCCGTCAAGGCCGACGAGGCCGCCGCGTCCAACCAGGTGGGCAAGCTCATCGAAGGGGACGCGTGGTACTATGCGGCCGCGGTGAGTACAGAGCAGGCGGCAGAGCTGGAAGAGGCCGGCACGCTGACCCTGCGCTTTTCCAAGGGCGTGGAGCGGGACCTGGAGGTAACGGTGTACGCCGTGGGACCGGAGGAGAACGGCAAGGCCGTGGTGGTGTTCCGGGGCACGAAGAACCTTCCTCAGCTGACGCTGCTGCGTGAGCAGAGCGCTCAGATCATACGGGAGACCGCCTCCGGCATCCGCATCCCCCAGGAGGCTCTGCGGGCCGCCAACATCACAGTGGACGAGGAGGGCGGCCGCACGCAGCAGGAGGCCCTGGGCGTTTACTGCGTGGTGGGCATGGAGGCCCGGTTCAAGCCGGTGGAGGTGGTGTACCGGGGCGAGAGCTTCGTGCTGGTGCGCTCCACGGCCCAGTCCAACCAGGAAAAGCTCCGGCTGCGTCCGGGAGACGAGGTCATCATCAGTGCAAACGATCTCTACGACGGGAAAGTCGTTGGAAAAAACTAAAATTTTAGAAAGAAGTTGGAAAGTATGTCCATTGCGGAAAATATCGCACAGGTGCGCGCACACATGGCCGAGGCCTGCCGCCAGGCGGGCCGCGCGCCGGAGGAAGTGACGCTGGTGGGCGCCAGCAAGATGAACGACGCCCAGGCCTGCCGGGACGCCATCGCCGCCGGCATCGACGCCCTGGGAGAGAACCGGGTCCAGGAGATGACCGCCAAGCTCTCGGAAAACGCCTACGACGGCGCGCCGCTGCACTTCATCGGCCACCTCCAGCGCAATAAGGTCAAGCAGGTGGTGGGCAAGGTGGCCCTCATCCAGTCCGTTGGCTCCATCGAGCTGCTGGACGAGATCGAAAAGGTGGCCGCCGCCCGGGATCTGGTGCAGGATATTTTGCTGGAGGTGAACATCGGCGGCGAGGAGGCCAAAAGCGGCTTTGCGCCCGGGGATGTGTTCGCCGCGGCGGAGCACGCTTTGGACTGCCCCCACGTGCGGGTGCAGGGCCTCATGACCATTCCTCCCGCCGACGCCGACCGGGAGACGAATATGCGGTATTTTCAGGAAGTACGGGCGCTTTATGTTGACATCAATGCAAAATTGTTCCATAATGAGCTAAAGTGCCTCTCCATGGGCATGAGCGCCGACTATGCCGACGCCATCGCCTGCGGCTCCACCATGGTGCGGGTGGGCACCGCCATCTTCGGCAAGCGCAATTATAATATCTGAACACTCCCACAGGAGGTTTTGCCATGAGCATCATTGATGAATTGAAAAAATGGACCCATCCCTATGAGGATGAGGACGAGGAGTTCGACGAGTTCGAGGATATGCCCCGCCGGGAAACGGCCTTTGAAGACCGCAAGGCCAAGGCGGAGGAGCGGCGCAACAAGGTGGTCAATATCCACGCCACCACCCAGCTGAAGGTGGTGCTGGTGAAGCCCGAGCGGTTTGAAAACGCCTCGGAGATCGCCGACCATCTCAAGGACAAGCGCACGGTGGTACTGAATCTGGAGTCCACCAACAAGGATATTGCCCGGCGGCTGATCGACTTCCTCTCCGGCGTTGCCTATGCCGGCGAGGGCAAGATCAAGAAGGTGGCCGCCAACACGTACATCATCACGCCCTACCATGTGGACATCGAGGGCGATCTGATCGACGAGCTGGAAAACAACGGCCTTTATTTCTAAAATGAAGAGAACGGGGGATTTTGGGCTATGCTGACACCGCAGGAAGTTTCCACCCATGCCTTCACCAAGGCGGTCATGGGCGGGTATAATATGGCCATGGTGGACGAGTTTTTGGACGAGCTCACCGACGATTACACCGCATTGTACAAGGAAAACGCCGCACTCAAGGCGAAGATGAAGGTGCTGGTGGAGAAGGTGGAGGACTACCGGGCCACGGAGGACTCCATGCGCGCCACGCTGCTCACCGCCCAGAAGATGGCCGATTCCATCGTGCGGGAAGCGGAGGCCAAGCGGGACGAGCTTCTGGCCCAGGCAGAGGCCCAGGCCCAGGAGAAGATCGCCAGCCTGCGCCGTCAGCTGGCTGAGGCGGAGGACCGCCTGCGCCAGGGACAGCAGCAGCTGAGTCAGTTCATCGCCGACAGCCGCGCCGTGTGCGCCAAGGAGCTGGCCTTTTTGGAACAGCTCCCCCAGCTGCCGCCGGAGCAGGCCGTGTCCGCGGAAGAGGTGCGGGACGAGGCCCAGGAGATCGGCGAGACGGTGATGGCCGCCTTTGCCGCCCAGCAGGTGGAGACGCCCGCCCAGCCGGAGCCCCAGGCAGCGGCGGAGCCTGCCGCGCCCGCCCAGCCGGAGCCGGAGATCCAGCATGTGGACTATCCCGAGGGCGATCCCTTTGCCCCCCAGGCGGAGGAGGAAGAAGAGCCTGTCTCCGAGCCCACCCGCCGCATCAACCTCAGCGATCTGAAGTTCGGCCGCAATTACAAGGGCGACCGTTGATTTTGAAAAACGGCTCATGATCCATGAGCCGTTTTTTTCATAAAGGAGGCAGCGTCATGGCAAGACATGCGCCCATCGTGGCGTTTTTGTACGACTTTGACAAGACCCTTTGCACCACGGATATGGAGGACTATGCCTTTATCCCGTCTCTGGGTATGACGCCGGCGGAGTTCTGGGCCAAGGCCAACCACTTCGGCCGCAGCAACCGGGTGGACGGCATCCTGGCCTATATGTACACCATGCTGCGCGAGTCTGCGGCGCGGAAGCTTCCCTTCACCCGCGCAGACCTGGTGGAGATGGGCCGGGGCATCGTGCTCTTCCCCGGCGTGGAGGACTGGTTTGAGCGCATCAATGCCTTCGGGCGCAGCCAGGGCGTCACCGTGGAGCACTATGTCATCTCCTCCGGACTGCGGGAGATCATCGAGGGCTCCGCCATCTCCGGCGCCTTCAAGGAGATCTACGCCAGCGAGTTCTATTACGACGAGACGGGCGCGCCCGTGTGGCCCAAGCTGACGGTCAATTTCACCGCCAAGACCCAGTTCGTCTACCGGATCAACAAGGGCGTGCTGGACGTGTCCGACGACAAGACCCTGAACGACTCCATGCCCGACGACAGCAAGCGGGTGCCGTTTACCAACATGGTATACATCGGCGACGGCCTTTCCGACGTGCCCTGCATGAAGATGATGCGCTCCTACGGCGGCCAGGCCATTGCCGTCTACCAGGAGAGCAACCGCTCGGGCGTGGAGGACCTTCTGGCCAAGGGGCGGGTGGATTTCATCTTCCCGGCGGACTACTCCCAGGGCACCGCCCTGGAGGCTGCGGTGCAGGACATCATCCGCAAAATGGCCGTGTGCGACCGGCTCACGGAGCGCAACATGAGCCAGCTGCGCTCCATCGGCGGGGACGTGCTGCCCGATCAGGTGGGCCTTTTCTGAGAGAACGGCCCCTGCGGCCTGCCATGCGGTGGAAAAAACCGGCGCTTCTTGAAAAAGAGGTGCCGGTTTTTCTTTACTTTTCGTAGCCTTTTTGCTAAACTATACCCTGCGTATTTTCGGCGCCCCGGGCGCTGTGTGTGATGTTGGAAAAATCCCTTTATAAGGAGAGAGATCATGGCTTCCACCACTGAATTTTCCCGTACATTGTCTTTGCTGCGGCAGGAGCGCGGCGTGTCCCAGCGGACGGCCGCCGCAGACCTTGGCATCTCCCAGGCCCTGCTGAGCCACTACGAAAACGGCATCCGGGAGCCGGGCCTTGCCTTCGTGGTGCGGGCGTGCGACTATTACCACGTCTCCGCGGACTTCATCCTGGGCCGGACCCTTTCCAGAGAGGGCAACATGCTCTCCGAGCAGGAGATCCTCTCCGCCGCGGACGAGGGCAATGTGCTCCAGGGCAGCGTGCTGGCCACGCTGCAAAGCAAGCTCCTCTCCGGCGCGGTGGGCGTGCTGTTCGGCCTTCTGGGCAAGCTGGGGGACAAGGCCGCCATCAATGCCGCCGCGGCGTATCTGGGCAGCGCCGTCTATCAGATCTACCGGCACCTCTACCGTGCCGCCGGGGCCAACGAGGCCTACTTTGCCCTGGACCCGGCCGCCTGCACCATGGGCACTGCCGACGCGGACATGAAGGTGTCCGAGGTGCGCTATGCCCGGGCCATGCGCCTTTGCCAGAGCCAGAAAAAGGCCTTCCCGGACCTCTCGCCCGAGGCACTGACCAACGGCTACCCCGGCCGCTGCCAGAGCCTGACCCAGGTACTCAGCACCGCCGACGCGCGCCTTTGCGCCCTGGCGGACAAGCAGGAGAAATAACATGAGCTTTCAGTCCCTTTCGTTTCTGGCATTTCTGGCCCTGACTGCCGGCGCGTGCACGGCCCTGCGCCGATGCAGCCTCCCGGCCGGGCGGGCGGCGCTGAGCGCGGCATGCCTTATATTCTACCTCAGCGGAGGAGGCTGGGCGGCCTTTGCCGTGCTGTGCGCCGGGTGCGCTGTGACGGCACTGGCGGCCCGTGCCATGGGCCATGGGGCCGGTGCCGCCCGGCGGCGGATCTTTGCGGCCGGCTCTTTGTACCACGTGGCCGTGCTGCTGGCGTTCAAGTACACGGGCTTTTTCACCGGCGGCGCCCTTTCCATTGGCTGGGCGCCTCTGGGACTGAGCTTTTTCACCTTCCAGCAGCTGTGGCTTCTGCGGGAGGTGTACATGGGCCGGTTCACCCTGCAAGGTCCCTGGGATCTGGCCCTGGCGTCGTTCTTTTTCCCCACGGTCACCTCCGGGCCCATTCTGCGTCCGGAGGCCATCTTCCCCCAGCTGGAGTCGGACGCTTTCCTGCGGCCTGACTGGACCGATGCGGCGGCGGGGCTTTACGGCATCTGCTGCGGCACGGCGAAGAAGGTGCTGCTGGCGGATCCCCTGGGCGCCGTGGTGAAAAGCGGCTGGAGCGATCTTGCGGCCCTGAGCGCCACGGACGCGTGGCTGGTGATCCTGGGCTACACCATGCAGCTCTACTTTGACTTTTCCGGCTACTGCGACATTGCCGCCGGCGCCGCCCGGCTGCTGGGGGTGCGTCTGCCGCTGAACTTCGACTCTCCGTACCGGAGCCTTTCCGTGGGGGAGTTCTGGAAGCGCTGGCACATGACCCTCACCACCTTCTTGCGGGAGAACGTCTACTTTCCTTTGGGCGGCAGCCGGCGGGGGGCCTGGCGGACATACCGCAACATTTTGATCGTGTATCTCGTCAGCGGCTTCTGGCACGGTGCCGGATGGACGTTTTTGGCGTGGGGCGCCCTCCACGGCCTGGCCCAGATCGCCGAGCGGGCCTGGGGCGGCGGTCGGGCGCGTCTGCCGGCGTGGCTCCAGTGGGCGCTGACATTTTTGTTCGTGAATGTTGCCTGGGTGTTTTTCCGGGCCCCGTCGGTGTCCGACGCCCTGACGCTTTTGGCCACGGCGTGCACGGGCACGGTGTCCCTGTCCGGCACGTGGCTCATGGAGGGGGCCTTTGAACGGGAGACTGCCGCCATTGAGTTGCTGGTACCGGCTCTGGAGAGCGCCTGGCTCGCCTGGGGAAAGGCGATCGTGCTCTACGGCGCGGCCTGCGCCGCGGCGCTGCTGCCCCGCCGAAGTGCCGCCCGGCGCATGGAGGATTTTGTACCTCCCTCTGCGTGGCGCACGGCGCTGCTGGCCCTGGCGGCGCTTTGGGCGGTGCTGTCCTTTACGGGCATCACGACCTTCATCTATTCCAATTTTTAAGGAGGCAGCCATGAAAGCAACTTGCAGACGATGGTTTTGCGGCCTCCTGGCTGGGCTTTTGGCGCTTTTGGGGCTGTGCGCCGCCGTGGTGTACCGGGTGGACCCCTGCTTTTATTACCGGCTGCCCCAGGAGGGCGGCGCCTTTTTCAACGAGCGGTACCAGGCTGCGGGCATGATCCGCAATGTCCGGGCGGACACGGTGCTTCTGGGCACCTCCATGGCCGCCAACTACCGCGCCTCCTGGATCGGCGAGACCTTTGGCGGCACGGGGCTGCGCATCACCATTCCGGACGGGTACCTCAGCGAATTTGACCAGGCCGTGGAGCTGCTCTTCCGCACCCAGGATCCGCAGAGGGTCATCTTCGGGCTGGATCTGAACATTCTGGTGCGGGACGAGAGCGGCCTCACCGGTGCCATGCCGGACTATCTCTACAACAAAAACCCTGTGGACGATGTGCGCTATCTTCTCAACAAGGACACCCTTTATTACAGTCTCTATACCATCATGACGGAGCTTTGGGGCACGGAGCAGTCCCTGGATGAGGGGTTCACCTGGGGAGAGGGCATCTGGTGGAACCACTTGACGGCCCTGGACAATTACGAGCGCCCGGAGCCGGCAGGGGAAACGCTGCCGCCGGACACGTATCTGGACGAGGCGGCGGGGAACCTGGCGGTGGTGGAGAAGTGGGTAACGGCCCATCCTGACACCCAGTTCGATATCTTTTTCCCCCCTTACAGCATCCTCTTTTGGGACAAGGCCGCCCGCCAGGGCACCACGGACGCCATGCTCTCGGCATTGGAGCTGGCGGTGGAGACGCTGGCATCCTATGAAAACGTCCGGATATACGGTTTCTTGCTGGATGAGGACATCGTCATGAACCTGGACTACTACTGCGACTATGTCCACCACTCCGGCCAGGTGAGCCGGCTGCTGCTCCGGAAGCTGGCGGCGGATGAGGAGCGGCTGACGGAGGAAAATATCGGTCCCACGCTGGAAAACTGGCGGGAGACTGTGGTAAACTACGATTATGAGAAATTCTGGGATGAGTCGTTCTGGATCGCCTGGAACGCATCCCACAGCGACCTCGTCGGGGCTGCTTCCGCTTGACGCAGCTTCCGCCTGACGGCGAGAGCCGCATCCGCGTTCTTGCCCCTCCTCTCCCCACCGCACGGCGTGCGGCGGGGACCCCCGATGGGATTTGATTTTACGGCGCAGCGTGCCGCCCCGCCTGGGGCGGGCGGCGCGGACTTGCCTTACGGAGGTATCATCGACCTATGAAGCAAAGCAACATCCGAAATTTTTCCATCATCGCCCACATCGACCACGGCAAGTCCACGCTGGCGGACCGGCTGCTGGAGCAGTGCGGCGCCGTGACCGCCCGGGAGATGGAGTCCCAGCTGCTGGACAACATGGACCTGGAGCGGGAGCGCGGTATCACCATCAAGGCCCGGGCCGTGCGGCTGACCTATCACGCCCAGGACGGGGAGGACTATGAGCTGAACCTGATCGACACCCCGGGCCACGTGGACTTCAACTATGAGGTCTCCCGGTCCCTGGCCGCCTGCGAGGGCGCCGTGCTGGTGGTGGACTCCACCCAGGGCGTGGAGGCCCAGACCCTGGCCAACACGTACCTTGCCCTGGAGCACGACCTGGAGATATTGCCGGTGTTCAACAAGATCGACCTGCCGGCGGCGGACCCTCTGAAGGCCAAGCACGAGGTGGAGGACATCATCGGCCTGCCTGCCATGGACGCGCCGGAGATCTCCGCCAAAATGGGCACCAACATCGGCGCCGTGCTGGAGGACATCGTGAAAAACGTGCCACCTCCCACGGGAGACGCCAGCGCGCCATTGAAAGCGCTGATCTTCGACAGCCAGTATGACAGCTACCGGGGCGTCATCGTGTACTTCCGGGTGATGGAGGGCACGCTGCGCACGGGCCAGCAGGTGAAGATGATGGCCTCCGGCGCCACCTACCAGGTCATCGAGTGCGGCCACCTGCTGCCGCTGGGCATGGAGCCGTGCGACAAGCTGGAGGCCGGCGAGGTGGGCTACTTCACCGCCAGCATCAAAAACGTGCAGGATACCCGGGTGGGCGACACGGTCACCGACGCGGCCACTCCTGCCGCCGCGCCCCTGCCCGGCTACCGTCCCGTGCAGCCCATGGTGTACTGCGGCATCTACACGGAGGACGGCTCCAAGTACCCGGACTTGCGGGACGCCCTGGAAAAGCTCCAGCTCAACGACGCATCGCTGAGCTTCGAGCCGGAGTCCTCCGTGGCGCTGGGCTTTGGTTTCCGCTGCGGCTTTTTGGGCATGCTCCACATGGAGGTCATCCAGGAGCGGCTGGAGCGGGAGTTCGACCTGGATCTGGTGACCACGCTGCCCTCCGTTATTTACCATGTCTATAAGACCGACGGACAGATGGTGGCCGTGGACAACCCCCACAACTACCCGGACCCCGCCACCATCGAGCACGCGGAGGAGCCCTATGTGAAGGTCTCCATCATCGCCCCCAACGAGTATGTGGGCAACATCATGCCCATGTGCCAGGAGCGCCGGGGCGAGTTCAAGGACATGCAGTACCTGGATACCAACCTGGTGGAGCTGCACTATCAGATGCCCTTGAACGAGATCATCTACGACTTTTTTGACGCCCTGAAGGCCAACACCAAGGGCTATGCGTCCTTGGACTATGAGCTCTCCGGCTACCGGCCCAGCGAGCTGGTGAAGGTGGACATGAAGCTCAACGGCGAGGGCGTGGACGCTCTGAGCTTCATCGCCCACAAGGACAAGGCCTATCCCCGGGCCCGTCGGCTTTGCGAAAAGCTCAAGGAGAACATTCCCCGTCAGCTGTTCGAGGTGCCCGTCCAGGCGGCCATCGGCGGCCGGGTCATCGCCCGGGAGACCGTCAAGGCCATGCGCAAGGACGTGCTGGCCAAGTGCTACGGCGGCGATATCACCCGAAAGAAAAAGCTGCTGGAAAAACAGAAAGAGGGCAAAAAGAAGATGCGGTCTCTTGGATCGGTGCAGATCCCCACGGAGGCGTTTTTGGCTGTCCTCAAGCTGGACGAGTAAAGGGCACAGAACCGAATATCCAAAAAGAGCCGGAGGGCATTGCCCTCCGGCTCTTTTTTTATCGGTATTCCAGTGTGATGAGCAAAGCCCTGTGTCCCTCGTCCAGATAGGAACAGCGGACCCGGCCCGGGCCGCCTCCGATCCTGCGGGGCGGACAGTCCACCGTATAGACCGCCTCCCGGCGCAGGTGATCCAAAATGGTCTCCAGCCGCAGCGCCTGCCGGACCGCGGCCCGCTGGGCCGTAGGAGCCAGGCTCCGGAAGCAGCGGGCGGCCACCGCCTCGAAGGCCCCGGCGGGAAAAAAGCCGTTCTGGCCGCAGATGCGGCAGTGTCCGCCGGGCAGATCCACGGTCATCAAATAGGCGTAATCCCGCTGGGCCAGGGCCAGCAGTGCCGCCTCCTGCCGCCGGCTGTCCCGGTCGGAGACGGTACAAAAAAGCTCCACATGGCGGCTGTCCGGGTTTTCCGCTGTCTCCATCACCGTACGGGCCCACACGGTGCCCTGCTCCACAGTCAGAGGATGCTCCAGACTTTGGTAAAACTGTCCCCGGGAAAAGGTGTCCAGCAGGGCGGAGGGAATGAAGCGCCGGGCAAATTCCGCCTGCCGGGGCCCGTCGGGGATGCACCGGCGCAGGTGCCGCAGGCTGGCCTCGGCGGAGTTGGCGAATACGGCGCCCGTGAGCTGGGTGCTCTCGCCCTGAATATCCAGGATGCGCCCGGCGGTCAGGTCCAGCCGCAGCAGCACCAGCGTGCCGCTGGGCGGCGCGGCGCACCGGCGGGACAGGGCGGAAAAACGGGCGGCGGCCGCCTTGCGTTCGGAGATGTCCTCTGCCTTGCCCAAAAGACCGTATACGTCGCCCCGGGTATCGAACAGGCTCACCAGGGACACCCGGTACCACCGCCAGCCCCGGCCATCGTAGTTGCCCCGGTATTCCAGAGAGCCGGTGCCCGGATGGGCCGAGGCCCGGCGCAGGGCGCTGATGAGCCTCTGGCGGTCCTCCGGGTGGATGGAGGGAGATTGCTCCAGATGGGTGAGATAGCGCTCGATGCGGCGGGTGGCGCGGTGGCCCCCTCCGTCATAGGTCTCCACGTGGGCCACATCTTCACCGGGCACATAGTCCAGACTGATGATCTGGGACCGGTCCAGCAGCAGGTCGCAAAGCTGGGTCCGCAGCCGCAGCTCCGCCTCCCGCCGCTTTTCCGCCGTCCGGTCGCTGCAGGTAAGGTACAGGACCCATTCCTCCCGGCCCACCGGCTGCCACACGCCCTCCAGGGCCAGCTGGAGGAGCCGTCCGCTGCCGGTGCGCACCGGGCACAGCTGCCGCAGGGGCAGCATAGTCACCCGGCTGCGGATCAGGGCGGACTGAAGCTCCTCCCGGTGTTCAGGGGGCACAAGGTCCAGAGGATCGGTCCGAAGCCGCTCCGCCAGCTCCGGCACCTCCAGCTCCAGCAGCTGAGCCAGGCGGTCGCTGACGGAAGTGACCTGCGTGGGGCCGTCGGGGCTCCGGCGGGCCGTCAAAAAGGCGCCGGGCAGGGTATGCAGCAATCCGTCCAAAGCGCGGTGGGTCTCCTCCAGCAAACGCTGCTGATGCTCCAGCTGCTCGTGGTGCTGCCGGGTGGGCTGGATCTCCGGCAGCAGCACGCAGAAAACCCCCGGCTCGGCGCTGCGCCGGGCCCGGAAGTCCACCCAGACCGCATTGCCGTCATGGCAGGAAAGACGCACCTCCTGGCGAAGGGGCAGCTTTTCCCGGTCCGCATCCAAAAGGGACTGCAAAAGATCGGGCCAGTCCTCCGGGCAGATGAGGGCGGAAAAATCTCCCGCAAAGCGGTCATAGAGCTGTCGCTGGCTCCAGCCGGTCAGCTGCCCCAGATGCTGATTGAACGAAAGGCACCGAAGGCCCTCCCGGCTCAGCTCCAGCACGCAGGCGGCGCAGGGAAAGGCATCCGGCGGCAGGACGGGCGTGTCGGCCACCGGGCCCTCCCGGGCCTCCAGCAAGCAGGCTGCCACGCCGTACATGACCTGATAGCACACCACCTGCAAGGTGGTCCCTGACGCGGAGAGATAGGACAAGCTGGCGCAGGACCCGGAAAACGCCACGGTACTCAGGGCGGAGAGCGCCTTCAGGCGCTCCGGCGGATAGACCTGGGTAAAGCGGCGGCCCCGGAGCTCCTGGGGCTGCTGGCCCAGCAGCGCGGCGGCGGGCGCGTTGGCAAAGCGGCACACCAGATCCACCATGGCGCCCTCGCCGTCGGTGATGACCTCTGTCAGCACAAAGGGGATGCGGCTTTCCTGAAATGGTTTGGTGAACTTTTCCAGATGCTTGGCCATGCGGTCGCCTCCTTTCGGCCGTTTTCTCCATTATAGCCTCCCGCCGGACAAGTTGCAACGGAAGAAGCGGCGGGGGAGAGGGGGCGGCGCCGCCGCTGCGGGCCGATAGGTCGACCTTTACAGGAAATGCACAAAAAAAGTAGTACCTTTTGCGAAAAAGTCTATCCCTCGGGAGGCGGCCGCCCATTGACGGCGGCGGGAAAACGCTTCATAATGTCATAAAATAGAGTAAAATAGACGAACTGCGGTCTGAAGTGGGAGGCGGCTATGAAAAAAGGATACTTGGTGTTACAGGACGGACAGGTGTTTGAAGGCATCCGGTTCGGCGCGGAGGGCGACACCGTGGGCGAGCTGGTGTTCACCACGGGCATGTGCGGCTACATCGAAACGCTGACGGACCCCAGCTATGCGGGGCAGATCGTCATGCAGACCTATCCCCTCATCGGAAACTACGGCATCATCCGGGAGGACTTTGAGGGCGCGTGCTGCGTGAAGGGCTATGTGGTGCGGGAGTGGTGCGAGGCACCGTCCAACTTCCGCACGGACTGCGACCTGGATACGTTCCTCAAGGAGCAGGGGGTGCCGGGCCTCTGGGGCGTGGACACCCGGGAGCTGACCCGCATCATCCGCCAGCACGGCGTCATGAACGCATGCCTCTGCGACGAGGTACCCGCGGACCTGGAGCCGGTGAAGACCTACGCCGTCACCGGCGTGGTGCGCGCCGTCACCTGCGCCGAGCCCACCGTCCATCCGGCGGAGGGGGCCGAGCGCTTCCGGGTGAGCCTCATCGACTACGGCGCCAAGCGCAACATCGTCCGGGAGCTTCAGAAGCGGGGCTGCACGGTGACGGTGCTGCCCGCCTCCACCACCGCCGAGGAGATCCTGGCGGCTGATCCCGACGGCGTCATGCTCTCCAACGGCCCCGGCGACCCGGCGGAAAACACCTTTGAGATCGCCCAGATCCAAAAGCTCCTGGGCCGCGTGCCCATCTTCGGCATCTGCCTTGGCCACCAGCTGACGGCCCTGGCCGCCGGCGGCGCCACCTACAAGCTCAAGTACGGCCACCGGGGCGTGAACCAGCCGGTGCGGGAGACTGCCGGCGCGCGGACGTACATCACCAGCCAGAACCACGGCTACGCTGTGGACGCCGCCACCATCCAGGGCGGCCGGGTGTCCTTCGTCAACGCCAACGACTCTACCTGCGAGGGCATGGATTACCCGGACCTGCGGGCCTTTACGGTGCAGTTCCACCCGGAGGCGTGCACCGGCCCCAAGGACACCTCGTTCCTCTTTGACCGGTTTGTGAATGTGATGAAAGGCGGTGCGCTGTAATGCCTCTTGATACCAGTATCAAAAAAGTTCTCGTCATCGGCTCCGGCCCCATCGTCATCGGCCAGGCGGCGGAGTTCGACTATGCCGGCGCCCAGGCCTGCCGTGTTCTGAAAGAAGCCGGCGTCAACGTGGTGCTGTGCAACTCCAACCCCGCCACCATCATGACCGACCAGGCCATGGCGGACGAGATCTACTTAGAGCCTCTGACAGTGGAGACCATCAAGCGCATCATCAAAAAGGAACGCCCCGACTCCATCCTGGCGGGCCTGGGCGGCCAGACGGGTCTGACCCTTGCCATGCAGCTGGACAAGGAGGGCTTTTTGGAGCGCGAGGGCGTGCGGCTGCTGGGCACCGATGCCAAGGCCATCTCCCGGGCCGAGGACCGGGAGCTTTTCAAGGAGGCCATGGCCGAGATCGGCCAGCCCGTCATCGCCTCGGACATTGCCGAGACGGTGGAGGGCGCCCTGGCGGTGGCCGAGAGGATCGGCTATCCCGTCATCGTCCGTCCCGCCTTCACGCTGGGCGGCGCCGGCGGCGGCGCGGCCCAGAACGAAGCCGAGCTGCGCATCATCGCCCAGACGGGCCTGGACGCCTCTCCCATCACCCAGGTGCTGGTGGAAAAGGCCATCTTCGGCTGGAAAGAGATCGAGTTTGAGACCATGCGGGACAGCGTGGGCAACGTGATCGCCGTGTGCTCCATGGAGAACCTGGACCCCGTGGGCGTCCACACCGGCGACTCCATCGTGGTGGCGCCCACCCAGACCCTGGCGGATAAGGAGTTCCAGATGCTCCGCTCCGCCTCTTTGGACATCATCACCCACCTTGGCATCGTGGGCGGGTGCAACTGCCAGCTGGCACTGAACCCGGACACCTTCGAGTACGCGGTCATCGAGGTCAACCCCCGCGTGTCCCGTTCCTCCGCCCTGGCCTCCAAGGCCACCGGCTACCCCATCGCCAAGATCACCACCAAGATCGCCCTGGGCTACACCCTGGACGAGATCAAAAACGACATCACCGGCAAGACCTGCGCCTGCTTTGAGCCTACGTTGGACTACATCGTGGTGAAGATGCCCAAGTGGCCCTTCGACAAGTTCGCCGACGCCTCCCGCAAGCTGGGCACCCAGATGAAGGCCACCGGCGAGGTCATGGCTATCGGCCCCAGCTTCGAGATGGCCCTCATGAAGGCCGTCCGGGGCGCGGAGATCGGCCAGGATACCCTCAACCGCAAGAAAGACCCGGACGACGATGCCCCCATCTGGGAGCGGCTGCGCCGGGTGGACGACCACCGCCTGTTCACCGTGTTCGAGGCCCTCAAATCCGGCGTCAGCGTGGACGAGATCTTTGCCATCACCCGCATCGACCGCTGGTTCCTGTCCAAGCTGAAGAAGATGGCGGACTTTGAAAAGGCCCTGGAAAAGGAGGGCCTGACGGCGGAGCGCTATGCCCTGGGCAAGAAGCTGGGCTACCCCGACGCGGCGCTGCTGCGTCTCTCCGGCGCATCGGAGCTGCCCGCCCCCGCGGCCCAGGCTGTCTACAAGATGGTGGATACCTGCGGCGCGGAGTTCGACGCGGAGACCCCCTATTTCTACTCCTCCTTCGACCGCTTCTGCGAGTCCCGCACCTTCCCCCGCAGCGGACGGCCCGTCATCATGGTGCTGGGCTCCGGCCCCATCCGCATCGGCCAGGGCATCGAGTTCGACTACTCCTCCGTCCACTGCGTGTGGACCCTCAAGGAGCTGGGCTACGATGTGGTCATCGTCAACAACAACCCCGAGACCGTCTCCACCGACTACGATACCGCCGACCGGCTGTACTTCGAGCCTCTCTATCCCGAGGACGTGATGCACATCATCGCCGTGGAGAAGCCCGTGGGCGTGGTGGTGGCCTTCGGCGGCCAGACGGCCATCAAGCTCACCCAGTACCTGGACAGCCACGGCGTGCAGATCCTGGGCACCAGCGCCGAGTCCATCGACATGGCCGAGGACCGGGAGCGGTTCGACGAGCTGCTGGAGCGCTACTCCATCAAGCGTCCCCAGGGCCGGGGCGTGCTGGGCATGGACGAGGCGCTCCAGGCGGCCAATGAGCTGGGCTACCCCGTGCTGCTGCGTCCCAGCTACGTCATCGGCGGCCAGAACATGGTCATCGCCCACAACGACGAGGACGTGCGCACCTACATGGAGGTCATCCTCTCCGGCAAGATCGAAAACCCCGTGTTGGTGGACCAGTACCTGATGGGCAAGGAGCTGGAGGTGGACGTCATCTCCGACGGCACCGACGTGCTCATCCCCGGCGTCATGCAGCACATCGAGCGCACCGGCGTCCACTCCGGCGACTCCATCGCCGTCTACCCGCCGTTTTCCATCGGCGACAAGATGCTGGGCGTCATCATCGACTGCTCCGAGAAGCTGGCCCTCTCCCTGAAGACCCGGGGCCTCATCAACATCCAGTATCTCATCTACCAGGGCGAGCTGTACGTCATCGAGGTGAACCCCCGTGCCAGCCGCACGGTGCCCTACATCTCCAAGGTCACCGGCGTGCCCATGGTGGACCTGGCCACCCGGGTCATGGTGGGCCAAAGCCTCAAGTCCCTGGGCTACGGCACGGGCCTTTACAAGCAGCCTCCCTATGTTGCCGTGAAGGTGCCTGTGTTCTCCTTCGAGAAGATCACCGACGCCAACGCCGCCCTCTCCCCGGAGATGAAGTCCACCGGCGAGGTGCTGGGCCTGGGCAAGAACCTCCAGGAGGCCATGTTCAAGGGCCTGGTCTCCGCCGGCTACAAGGTGGAAAAGGAGAACCGGGGCGGCGTGCTCATCTCCGTCAACCGCCGGGATCAGCCGGAGATCGTAGGCATCGCCCGCAAGCTGGACGACATGGGCTACAAGCTCTACGCCACCGACGGCACCGCCCACGAGATCTCCCAGCTGGGCACCGACGTGGAGGTCGTGGGCAAGCTGGGCCAGGACAACCGGGTCTTTGAGATGCTGGAGCAGGGCAAGATCGACTACGTGATCCTCACCGGCTCCACGGAGCCCGCCTACATCCGGGACTTCATCCACCTCAACCACCGCTGCGTCCAGCTGGGCATCCCGTGCCTGACCTCTCTGGATACGGCCAATGCTCTGACGGATATCCTGGCCTCCCGCTACAACCAGCAGAACACGGAGCTCATCGACATCTGCCACCTGCGCACGGAGCGGCAGAAGCTGCCCTTTGCCAAGATGCAGACCTGCGGCAACGACTATATCTTCCTGGAGAACTTCCACGGGGAGATCACCTGCCCGGAGTCCCTGTGCGTCACGCTGTGCGACCGGCACTACGGCATCGGCGCCGACGGCATCATCCTCATGGAGCACTCCGCCAAGGCCGACGCCAAGATGCGCATGTTCAACGCCGACGGCAGCGAGGGCGCCATGGCGGGCAATGCCATGCGGTGCATGGCCAAATACCTCTACGACAGCGACATCGTGAAAAAGGAGATCCTGGCCATCGAGACGAGCACCGGCGTCAAGCAGGTGCAGGTGTATACCACCAACGGCAAGGTGACCTCCGCCTGCGTGGATATGGGCTATGCCACGCTGGATACGGCGGCCCTGCGCTTCACCATCCCGGAAAAGACCGTGGTGGACTATCCTGTGCGGATCGGCGGCCGGCCCTACAACATCACCTGCGTGGATATGGGCAACCCCCACTGCGTGGTGTTCTGCCCCCGGGTGGACGCGGTGGATATCGACTTCATCGGCCCCCGGTTCGAGCACGCGCCCTATTTCCCCGAGCGCATCAACACGGAGTTCATCCGGGTGGTGAACTCCAACACCATCAAGATGCGGGTCTGGGAGCGGGGCAGCGGTGAGACCCTGGCCTGCGGCACCGGCGCCTGCGCGGCGGTGGTGGCCGCCGTGGCCAACGGCCTTTGCTCCAAGGGCAGCGACGTGACGGTGCGTGTCCGGGGCGGCGACCTGGTGGTCAACTACACGGACGAGCGTGTCACCCTCACCGGCGATGCCAAGCTGGTATTCACCGGAGAAGTGGAATATTAAGGAAAAGAGGCCGGCGCCTTTGAGGCGCCGGCCTCTTCACAGCAGATAGCACAAGCGGGACACAAAAAAATTGTTAGTTTTTTCGCAAACTTTTTGCCCAAGGCCATGGGTTCTATGTTATAATACTTCCGATGCGGATTTTTACGGGAAATTGCCGCTTTTCTTCCCTTTTTTGTGGGGGGCGATGGCAGCGCCGGGGACGAGACGATCCCGGCTGTTTTCCTGAATTTGGATACAGAACACCGCAGCAGAAGAAAGGGAGACCTATGGACACAAAGCCAACCATGCCCGGCGAGGGCGACACGACCGATACCTCCGCCGCACCGGCAACGCCCCAGCC
>DYBL01000069.1 GCA_019418625.1 Clostridiales bacterium
GATGGCGGCAGCGCAGCCGGCGCAGCCGGGATAGCCGCAGCCGCCGCAGTTGGCGCCGGCCAGGTGGCTGAGGATGGCTTCCTCGCGGGGATCTTTCTTCACCTCGAAAATCTTGGAGGCGATTGCCAGGACCAGGCCGAACACAGCGCCCAGCACGCCCAGCACAACGATAGCAAATACAGTATTCATTTCAAGTCCTCCTTACCAGACCTTCAGGCCGGAGAAGCCCATGAAGGCCAGGGCCATCAGGCCAGCGGTGACCAGAGCGATGGGGAAGCCCTCAAACGCCTTGGGATAATCAGCAAACACCAGACGCTCCCGGATGCTGGCGAACAGCACGATGGCCAGCAGGAAGCCCAGGCCGCCGGTGATGCCGTAGACCACGGACTCGATGAAGTTGTAGTTGCTCTGCACGTTCAGCAGCACGACGCCCAGCACGGCGCAGTTGGTGGTGATCAGGGGCAGGTACACGCCCAGAGCCGTATACAGGGAGGGCATGGACTTCTGCAGGAACATCTCGATGAACTGCACCAGAGAGGCGATGACCAGGATGAAGGCCACGGTCTGCATGTAGCCCAGGCCCAGGGGCATGAGCACGTAGTTGTTGACGAAGAAGCACACGGCGGAGGCCAGGCCCATGACGAAGGTCACGGCGATGCCCATGCCCACGGCGGTGTCGACCTTCTTGGAAACGCCCAGGAAGGGGCAGATGCCCAGGAACTGGGAGAAGATGAAGTTGTTCGCCAGGATGGCGCCCAGCATGATCGCCAGGAGTTCGTAGATCTGATCCATTATTTGCTCTCCTCCTTATTCTTCTTGGGTCTTGCCAGCGCCCACTGCATGGCGGCGATCAGGCAGCCAAGCACCAGGAAGCCGCCCACAGGCAGGGTCAGCATGCCGGCGGGGAACTGGGAGGGAATGATCTGGATGCCCTTGAGGTCGGGACCAAGCAGGCCGCCGCCGAAGGTGCCGGCGCCCAGCAGCTCGCGGATGACGCACATGACCAGCAGCACCAGGGTGTAGCCGATGCCCTGGAAGATGCCGTCAAAGAAAGAGGCGGCAACGCCGTTCTTGTAGGAGAAGGACTCCGCACGGCCCAGGATGATGCAGTTCACCACGATCAGGGGGATGAACACGCCCAGGGAGGCGGACAGCGCGGGAACGAACGCCTGGATCAGCAGGTCCACGCAGGTCACGAAACCGGCGATGACCACGATGAACATGGCGATACGGATCTTGTCGGGAACGATCTTGCGGATGGCAGAGATGATGACGTTGGACAGCGTCAGGATCACGGTAACGGCCACGCCCATGCCCAGGCCGTTGAAGAAGGAGGTGGTGATGGCCATGGTGGAGCACATACCCAGCACCTGCACCAGAACGGGGTTCTGGGTCAGGAGGCCCTCCATAAACTGCTTTTTCAGATTCATAGTTTCACGTCCTCCCTTCTCAGCCCATGACGGCAGCCACGGCCAGCGCAGCGTTGACGCCGGCGGTGACGCCCTTGGTGGACACGGTGGCGCCGGAGATGGCATCCACGTTGCTGCCCACGGTCAGAGGCATGTCGGCTGCGGTCTTGCCCTGGAACTGATCCAGAACGGGCACGCCGCTGGCCAGAGGCTCGTTGTCTATGACCTTGGAGCCGATGCCCGCGGTCTCGGAGTTATCGACGATGGACACGCCGGTGACGGTGCCTTCACCGTCCACGCCCACCATCATCTCGATGTTGCCCTGAGAGCCGGAGGCCACGATCTTGAGGGCGTAGCCGTCGCTCTCGCCGTTCACGGTGACGGCATAGGCCTCGGTGACGGAGCCGCCGCCGGCGGTGGCCGCCGCGGTCATCTCCTCCGTCAGCTCCAGCTTGTCGGAGAACTCGCTGTTATCGGGGTCGGCCACCACCATCTTCATGGCGGCCTCGGTCTTTTCCTTGTTGATCTGGGCGATGGGGCCAGCGGTCACGCTGTTGACCAGGCCCAGGGCACCGGCCACGACCACGCAGGTCACAAACAGTGTCACGGTCAGCTTGATGATGTACTGGGGGTCCATGTTGACCTTTTCCTTGCTCTTCACTTCGGTACTCATTTCGCAGCCGCCTCCTTCTTATCGGATTTTACGACGCCAAAACGAGTGGGCTTGGTGTACTTGTCGATCAGAGCCACGCACAGGTTCATGACCATGATGGAGTAGCAGACGCCTTCGTTATAGGAGCCAAAGTAACGGATGAACACGGTGAACAGGCCGCAGCCGATGCCGAAGACCAGCTGGCCCTTCTTGGTGACGGGAGAGGTGGCATAGTCGGTGGCCATGAAGAATGCACCCAGCATGAGGCCGCCGCCGAACAGGCTGTACAGCATCCACTCCACGTTGGAGCCGGCCTTGGGGAACAGGAACGTCAGCACAGCCACGGTGCCGATGTAGCCCACGGGGGTCTGCCAGTTGATGACCTTGCGCCAGATGAGGTAGGCGCCGCCCAGGATCAGGCACAGGGCGGAGACTTCACCCAGGGAGCCGCCGATGTTGCCCAGGAACATGTCGGTGACGGAGTACTTGCCGGTCAGCTCCGCGAAGCTGGCGGCCACGGCGTCGCCGGTGCCCTTCATGAAGGCCAGGGGGGTGGCGGAGGTGACGATATCAGCGGTGGAGCCCATCAGGGGCGCCTTGTTGGCAGCGGGATCGATCCAGGTGGTCATGACACCGGCGTAGCTGCCCAGCAGGAACGCACGGCCGGCCAGGGCGGGGTTGACAAAGTTCTTGCCGATGCCGCCGAAGAGCTGCTTGACCACCACGATGGCAAAGAAGCCGCCGATGAGGATCATCCAGTAGGGGGTGGTCACGGGGCTGACGAAGGCCAGCAGCATACCGGTGACCACGGCGGACAGGTCGCCCACAGACTGGGGCTTATGCATGAGATTGCGGTACAGCCACTCCCAGAACATGCACCCGGCCACGGACACCACAGTCAGCGTCAGTGCCTTGAAGCCAAAGGTCCAAACGGCCCAGGCCAGGGCGGGAAGCATGGCCACGATCACATCCAGCATGATGGAGCGGGTATTCTCCGCGGCGCGGATGTGGGGGGAAGAAGTGGCGATGAGTTTCAAATTCTTGTAATCCGTCATTTGTTGACAGCCTCCTTCTTCTCTTCAGCAGCCTTCTTGGCCTCGGCCGCGGCCTTGTCGGCGGCAGCCTTGTTCTTGACCAGCTGCTTGCCGGTCTTGAACATGTGGGTCAGATGCACCCGGGCCGGGCAGATATACGCGCAGGCGCCGCACTCCATGCAGTCCATGATGTGGGCGGCCTCCAGCTCCTCCACCATGCCCTTGGAGGCATACTGGTACATGAACAGAGGCTCCAGGTGCATGGGGCAGGCGGCAACGCACTTGCCGCAGCGGATGCACTGGGGATGCTCCACGGTCTTCTCCTCGTCGGCGCAGAAGGCCAGCATGGCGCCGGTGCCCTTGCCCACGGGGATGTCAGCGGTGTACTGGGCCATGCCCATCATGGGGCCGCCGCACACCAGCTTGTAGGTGCCGTCCTTCAGACCGCCGCAGGCGTCGAAGAGGTTGGAAACAGGGGTGCCGATGGGGCACTCGATGTTCTTGGGCTCCACCACGCCGGAGCCGGACACGGTGACGATCTTGCTCACCACGGGCATGCCCTGGGTGATGGCCCGGTAGATGGCGCAGGTGGTGTTGATGTTGAACACGGCACAGCCGATGGCCGCGGGCAGGCCGCCGGGAGGCACCTGCTTGCCGGTGATGGCCTGGCACAGCTGCTTCTCACCGCCCTGGGGGTAGCGGCAGCGCAGGGGCTCAACCACCACGGGGGCCTTCTGCTCGGCGATGACCTTGTTCATGGCGTCGATGCCGTTTTGCTTGTTGTCCTCCACGCCGATGACGACCTTGTCCACGCCGAACATCTTGGCCAGATACCGGCAGCCGCCGATGATCTCCTCAGGCCGCTCCAGCATGGTGCGGTGATCGCCGGTGATGTAGGGCTCGCACTCGGCGCCGTTGATGATGACGGTATCCACCTTGCCGATACCGCCGGAGATCTTCACATGGGTGGGGAAGGTCGCGCCGCCCATACCCACGATACCGGCGTTTTTGACCATCTCCACCATCTCCTCCACGGAGAGGGCGTCAGGATCAGCGGGAGCCTTGACTTCCTCGCTGAGGGTATTCTGGAAGTCGTTTTCGATCACGACGGACATCATGTTGCCGCCCATGGAATAGGGACGGGGCTCCACGGCCTTCACCGTACCGGACACGCTCGCGTGAATGGGAGCGCCCAAACCATGGAACTCACCGATCTTCTGGCCGACCTTTACCTGGTCGCCCACCTTGACGAGGGGTGTGCACGGTGCGCCGAAGTGCATGGACATCGGAATGACCACCACAGCCGGGGGCGCCAGCTGCTCGATGGCCTTCTCATTGGTCGCGGCCTTCATGTCATGGGGATGAACGCCGCCAAAGAAAGCTTGTGCCATTGTCTTCACCTCATTTTTACTCCTGATAGCGTCCAAAGCGCAGGAAATCCCCGCCCGCCGTGGACGCGGGAGGGGGGTCGTCATACGCTTGGCGGTACTACCACATACTGCGTTTGATTCTACACCAAAATGAAAAAAATGTCCAGTCTGTGAACGACGGTTTTTCAAAAATAGCACGTTTTTTTGCGGGTTTTTTCGTGATTTTCCACATTTTACCCTTTTCTGCCCTCCATCTCGGCCCCCCGCCCCCTTGCCAGCGGGAAAGAAAGATGGTATATTGGTCTCACATTTTCAGGCTGTCCGTCCCGGGCGGCCATACCACCGATCGGAGGATCATTTTCATGTGGCAGGTCATTGACCGAAAGCGGCTCAAAGCCGATATGAAACAGCTGCTGCGCACGGCCCAGGTTCCCGCCAAGGCCATGACCGCGCTGTACCTTCTTCTCATCATGGGGCTGGACCTGGCGGACGTGACCGCCAGGGGCATGGGCTCCGGACTTCTGGGCACCTTCGTCTCCGTGCTGACGAGCCTTGTTGCCATGGTGCTTTCGGCGGGCTTCGTACTGTACTGCATGGCCGTGCGCCGGGGCCAGCGGGCGGAGTTCCTGACCCTTTTCGACGGCTTTTCCTTTGTGGGCAAGGTCATCGGGCTCAATATCGTCATCGGCGTGTTCACCTTTTTGTGGAGTCTGCTGTTCGTGATCCCCGGCATCATCGCCTCCTACCGCTACCGCTTCGCCCTCTATAACCTCTATGAAAACCCCGGCATCGGCATCATGGAGGCCCTGGACATGAGCAAGCAGCAGACCGTGGGCTACAAGAGCCAGCTTTTCGTGCTGGACCTGACCTACTTCGGCTGGGCGGTGCTGGCCTCGCTGCCGGCTGCAGCCCTGGAGTGGAGCGTCTCCTACCAGACCATCTCCCAGGCCGCGTCCATGTCCACTCCCGCCGCCGTGGCGGCCATTCTGACCGTCAGCGCCATCCAGTGGGTGGTGGTGATCGACCTGTGGAACATTCTGGTGTCTCTTTTCTACCTGCCGGTCTACCAGTGCACGGAACTGGGCTACTTCGACATCGCCAAGGAGACCTCCGGCGTAGGCTTCGGCGCCGCGCCCCGCAAGGAAGGCCCCGACGGACTGGGCGGACTGTAAGTCCCGTTTTCAGCCTACAAGGCAGCGGCGGATTTTAGAACCGCCGGCCATATTCTAAAGAGAAAAACGCCCCGGCTTGCCGCCGGGGCGTTTTCTTTTTCTTATAAGGACGGAAAAGCCCGCCGGACCCAGCTGTTCTTTCTCAGCGCCGCTGACAGCACCGCCGCGCAGGCAGCGCCGAAGGCGCCCTGGATCAGATTGCCCGGCACCCCGGCGGCACCGGCCGCCAGGCTCCCCAGAAGCAGCGCGTCATAGAGCCAGTAACCCGCCACCATGATGCCCTCCGCCGCCGCGCCGCATGCCGCCACCGACCAAATGCGCCCCCGTGCCCGCCGGTACAGCTTCCCCGCCGCCAGAGCCATCAGGCCCTTGATGACCAGCGTGGCAGGCACGTAGACCCCGTATCCTGCCAGCAGGTCTGCCAGAGCGGGACCCAGGGCGCCCGCAGCGGCGCCATAGCCGCCGCCCAGCATATACGCCCCCAGCAGCACCACCGCGTCTCCCGGATTCACATAGCCGCCTGTGGGGGTGGGCACCGCCACCGTCAGTGTGGCCGCGCAGCTCAGAGCCGCCAGGGCTCCCGTCATGGTCAGCATTCGGACCGCTCCGGCGTCCGCCGGTTTGGTATGCACTCGTTCCATTGTATGTCCGCGCTCCTTTTCCTGTTGGTTTATGTTGCCATCATACGGCGGATATGGTATGATTGAAATATTCAATTTCCTTATTTTTTATAAGGTCAGAAAGGAGCACTGCCATGCTGACCTATCCTATGGAGGAACGGGGCGACCTGCCCCTCTATGAATACCTCTACCGCCGCATCCGGGAGGACATCCTCTCCGGAAAGCTGACAGCAGGGGAGCGGCTGCCCTCCAAGCGGGCTCTGGCGGAGCACCTGCAATTGTCGGTCATCACCGTGGAGGGGGCCTACGCCCAGCTGGAGGCGGAGGGCTATCTCTACACCCTGCCCAAGCGGGGCTTTTTCGTCTCCCAGGTGGACCGCACCCCCGCCCCCCAAGCGACGGAGCCGCCGGCCGTGCCGGAGGAGGAAGCGGCGCGGCAGTGGCGGCTGGACCTGAAGAGCAACCAGGTGGACACCGCCCGTTTTCCCGTCTCCACCTGGGCCCGGCTCACCCGGCAGGTGCTCAGCGAGGACGGCGCCGCCCTGCTGCGTCCGGTGCCCCATCAGGGCCTGGGTGCCCTGCGCCGTGCCATTGCCGACGACCTGCGGGACTACCGGGGCATGTCCGTCTCGCCGGAGCAGATCATCGTAGGCGCCGGTGCGGAGTACCTCTATCTGCTGCTGGCCCAGCTGCTGGGGCCCGACGCGGTGTTCGCCGCGGAGGACCCGGGCTATCCCAAGATCCGCCAGGTGTACGGGAAGTGCGGCGCGGCCTGCCGCCCGGTGCCTCTGGACGCCCAGGGCATGGACCTTGCCGCCCTGACCGCCTCCGGCGCCACGGTGGCCCACCTGTCTCCCTCCCACCACTATCCCACCGGACTGGTGACGCCCATCGCCCGCCGCCAGGCGCTGCTGCGCTGGGCGGAGGAAGTGGACGGCTTCATCATCGAGGACGACTACGACAGCGAGTTCCGCTTCTCCGGCCGTCCGCTGCCCACCCTCCAGAGCATCGACCGCAGCGGCCGGGTGCTCTACATGAATACCTTCTCCCAGACCATCTCCCCCTCCATGCGCGTGGGCTTCGTGGTGCTGCCGCCCCGGCTGCTGGAGCGCTACCGCCGGGAGCTGGACTTCTACGCCTGCACCGTGCCGGCGCTGGAGCAGCATGTTCTGGCCCGGTTCCTCTCCGGCGGCTACTATGAACAGCACCTATCCCGTATGCGCAAGGAATACCGCCAGCGGCGCTGCGCCGTCCTGGCTGCTTTCCGGGCCGGCCCCTTTGCCCACCGCATCACCATCTCCGAGCAGGGGGCGGGGCTGCATTTCCTGCTGCGGCTGGACACGGACCGCTCCGACGAGGCCCTGCGGCAGAGGGCAGAGGAGCTGGGGGTGCGGCTTGGCTTTTTGTCGGAGTACGCGGCAGTCCCCAGCGAGGCCTACGCCCACACCCTGGTCATCAACTACGCCGGATTGGACGAGGGGCGCCTGCCCCAGGCGGTGGAGCTTTTGGGCGAGGTCTTTGCCTGAACGGCGCAGCACTTCCCCCTTTGCGGCCCCAAGACATAAAAAGCGCGCGTCCCCAGAAGGGGACGCGCGCTTTTGTCCTTTTTTTGCCCTCAGATCTCCCGGCGGCCCTCCAGGGCCCGCATGAGGGTGGCATCGTCGGCAAACTCCAGATGTCCGCCCACGGGGATGCCGTAGGCCAGGCGGGTGACCCGCACATCAAAGGGCTTGAGCAGCCGGGCGATGTACATGGCCGTGGCCTCGCCCTCCGTGTCCGGGTTGGTGGCCATGATGACCTCCTTGACCTCCCCGGAGGACACCCGCTCCACCAGCTGGCGGATGGAAAGGTCGTCCGGTCCCACATGGTTCATGGGGGAGATGACGCCGTGGAGCACGTGATAGCGGCCGTCAAACTCCCGGCTGCGCTCGATGGCGGCCACATCCCGGGGATCGGCCACCACGCAGATGACGGACCCGTCCCGCTTGGGGGAGGCGCAGATGGGACAAAGGCCCCCGGCGGTGAAGTTCTGGCACACGGGGCAGCAGGTCACGGACTTCTTGGCGTCCACGATGGCGTCGGCAAAGGCCCGGGCATCCTCCTCCGGCAGGCCCAGCACATAAAAGGCCAGCCGCTGGGCGGACTTGCGGCCGATGCCCGGCAGCCGGGCGAACTGCTCCACCAATGTTTCCAGGGGCGCGGGGAAAAATTCCATACAGGTTCCAACTCCTACTTTGCAGTGATTCGGCAAAAGGCAGCCTCCGCCCGGTTTTTCGGGCGGAGGCGCGGTCTCTCTCAGCCCCGCAGCTGCCGGATACGGGCGGGGATATCCTCCGCCTTGTAGACGGCGCTGCCGGCCACCAGCACGTTGGCGCCGGCGTCGATGCAGGTGCGGCAGGTGTCCGGGGCCACGCCGCCGTCCACCTCCAGCTCACAGCCGGGATTCTTCTCATCGATCCACCGGCGCAGCTGGGTCACCTTGGGCATCATGTCCGCCATGAACTTCTGGCCGCCGAAGCCCGGCTCCACCGTCATGACCAGAATGAGCTCCACCTTCTCCAGGAAGGGCAGGGCGGCCTCCGCGGGGGTCTTGGGCTTGAGCACCACGCCGGCCTTCTTGCCCTTGGCATGGATCTTGTCGATGGCGGCGTGGATGTTCTCCGGCGTGTCGGACTCCAGATGCACCGTCACCAGGTCGGCGCCGGCGTCGCAGAACTGGTCCACGTACCGCACCGGCTCCACGATCATCAGATGCACGTCCAAAAACATGTCCGTCACCTTGCGGATGGACTGCACCACCGGGATGCCGATGGAGATGTTGGGCACGAACACGCCGTCCATCACGTCCACATGGACGTAGTCGGCGTCGGCGATCCGGTGGATATCCCGTTCCAGGTTGGCAAAATCCGCAGAGAGGATGGAAGGCGCGATCTTAACCATGAAAATACTCCCTTTCCCAATTGTTCCGGCGTGCCCCGTCCGCCCCGGCCGGTGGCAGGGACGAAGCGCCGCGCATAGGATAGCGCAAGCGGCACGGGCGCCCGTTCGGATTACGTTTCCCACCGCAGCGTCCGCCCCCCCGAGCTGCGGGCGCCGCCGCTTTTTTGAATAGGGAGCCGGCGGCGCATCCGCCGGCTCCCGTTTGGTTTTTATCAGTGTATCAAACTCCTGTTCCAAAAGCAACCGCCCCGCCCTCCCCCGGAAAAATTTTTATTAACTGTTGCATATATCACTGAACTATCACAATATTATGATAATCTAATATCAAGATTTACGAAAGGACGGTGAACGCCATGGAAAACCGGGCAGACTATACGGCGCAGGCGGCGCTGCTGAAAGCACTCTCCAATCCCATCCGGCTGGAGATCGTGCACAGCCTGCTGCTGGGCGGGTGCCGCAATGTCACCTGCATGGAGCGGGGCACAGGCATGTCCCAGTCGTGCATCTCCCAGCATCTGCAAAAGCTCCGCTCTGCCGGCGTGGTCACTGCGGAGCGCAGCGGCAACGAGGTATACTATCAGGCCGCGTCCGCGGAAGTAGCCCGTCTGGTGGCGGCGCTGTTTGGAGAGGAGGCTTCCAATTATGTCCTATGATGTTCTGGTCATCGGCGGCGGCCCGGCAGGACTTTCCGCGGCGCTGAACGTACGCGCCCGGGGCCGCAGCGTGCTGGTGGTCACCAATCCCCCGGAGGAAAATCCCCTCTGGCGGGCGGAGCGGGTGGACAACTACCTGGGCATGGGCGCGGTGAGCGGCGCACAGATGCTCTCGGATATGCGGGCCCAGGCGGAGGCCGCCGGTGTGGAGTTTCTCACCGGCCGGGCCCTGAATGCCTCGTACATGATGGATAACTGGTATGTGAGCGTGGGCTCGGACATGTACAACGCCCGGGCGGTGGTCCTCTCCGGCGGCGTTGCCCGGGGAAAGAAGTTTCCCGGCGAGCAGGAGTTCCTGGGCCGCGGCGTCAGCTACTGCGCCACCTGCGACGGCATGCTCTACCGGGGCCGGTCCGTGGCGGTGCTGGGCTTTTCCGACTCGGCCCGCAAGGAGGCCGACTTCCTCCAGAGCATCGGCTGCACGGTATCCTATTTCCACCGGCCCAAGTCCTGCACCATTGCCGGCGGGGACACGGTGGAGACCGTCACCTGCGACGGCGTGACGGAGGCGGTGGACTGCGTGTTCATCCTGCGGCCCACCATGGCCCCCACGGACCTGTTCCCGGGCCTTGCCACAGACAACGGCTATGTGACGGTGGACCGCCGCATGACCACAAACCTCCCCGGCCTGTTCGCCGCGGGGGACTGCACCGGCGGCCCCCTCCAGGTGGCCAAAGCCGTGGGCGAGGGTCTGGTAGCCGGGCAGAGCGCCGCCGCCTTCGCGGCGGAGGTGGAGCGGAAAAACCGCCCGGCCCAGTCGTAACCTTCTTTGATACACATATAAATAAACGATAGAAACAACGAGAATACAAAACGAAAAGGAGATTATTACAATGGCAGTCAAGCATTTGAAAACCAGCGAATTCAAGTCCGTGGTGGACGCGGCTCCTCTGGCGATGGTGGACTTCTGGGCCTCCTGGTGCGGCCCCTGCAAGATGCTCTCCCCGGTAATCGACTCCCTGGCCCAGCAGTTTGAGGGCAAGGTGATGGTCGGCAAGGTGAACGTGGACGAAGAGCCGGAGCTGGCCCGTCAGTTCGGCGTTATGAGCATCCCCACTGTGGTGTTTTTGAAAAACGGCAAGGAAGTGGACCGGAAGGTGGGCGTCATGCCCCCGGAGACCTTCATCGCCGCCATCAATGCCAACCTGTGACCCACAAGAGAAAAGAGGAGGCCAATGCCTCCTCTTTTTTGATGCAATTTTCAGGGAAAAAACAGGCGGCAGGCAATTTGCCTGCCGCCTGTTTCATTGTTTCGTTGTGGTGCCGATCAGCACTTCTCGAACACGGTGGCAACGCCCATGCCGCCGCCGATGCACAGGGTAGCCAGACCCTTCTTGGCGTCGGGACGCTTGGCCATCTCGTGCAGCAGAGTGACGATGATACGAGCGCCGGAAGCGCCGACGGGGTGGCCCAGGGAGATGGCGCCGCCGTTGACGTTGACCTTGCTCATGTCGAAGCCCAGCTCACGGGCCACGGCGATGGACTGAGCGGCGAACGCCTCGTTGGCCTCCACCAGGTCGATATCGTCGATGGTCACGCCGGCCTTGGCCATAGCCTGACGGGAAGCGGGCACGGGGCCAACACCCATGATCTTGGGATCCACGCCGCCCTGGCCCCAGCCGATCAGCTTGGCCATGGGCTTCAGGCCGTACTTCTCCACAGCCTCACCGGAGGCCAGCACCAGTGCGGCGGCGCCGTCGTTGATGCCGGAGGCGTTGGCGGCAGTCACGCGCTGCTGACCCTTGTCGTCGGTCTCCTGGATGCCGGTGGGCTCAAAGGTGTGGACCACCTGGGGATTGGGGGACTCGGGCCCCACGGGGAAGGCGCCCTTCAGCTTGGAGATGCCCTCGGCGGTCACGCCGGCACGGGGGAACTCGTCCACCTTGAACTCCACGATGTCCTTCTTGACCTTCACGGGCACGGGGACGATCTCAGCCTCGAACTTGCCAGCCTTCTGGGCGGCCTCGGTCTTCTGCTGGGAGGAGGCGGCGAACTCGTCCATCTCCTTG
>DYBL01000007.1 GCA_019418625.1 Clostridiales bacterium
GCCCTGCGCCACAACCGTCTGGGCACCGTGCTCTACTTCGATCTGGAGACCGGCGGCGGCACGGCGCTTTTGCGCATGGGCGACAACGGCGCCGGCATTCCGCCGGACCGGGCCGCCCGCATCTTCGAGCCCTTCGTGGTGGGCAGCGACGCCCGCACCGGCGGCGGCAGCGGCCTGGGCCTGTCCATCACCCGGCGCATCATGGAAAAGCACGGCGGCAGCATCACCCTGGCCGCTCGCCCCTCCCCGGGCCGCAGCACGGAGTTTTTGCTGCGGCTGCCCCTAAGTCCCCGTCCCGACAATCCGCAGCCGTGAAAAAAGAACGACATGGCCTGGCCGCACAGTCCCCCGCGCCCCCGGAAAAATTCCGGGGGCGCTTTTCTATGCATTTCCTTTAGAAATCTTAAACCGTGCTATATGGCATTTAAAGCTTGCGCGGGTATGATACCCACCAGAAAGGAGGCGCAGCGACCATGAATGAGACCGATCCCCGCAGCCGCCCCATCATTGAAGTGAAAGATATCCGCAAGGAATACCCCATCGGTGACGAGACGGTGGTTGCCCTCAAGCGAATCAACCTCAGCGTCATGCGGGGGGAGATCTGCTGCATCTTCGGCACCTCCGGCTCCGGAAAGAGCACTCTGCTCAACCAGCTGGCCGGCATGGAAAAGCCCACCCGCGGCGAAGTGCGCATCGGCGGCGTCCCCATCTCCCGCCTGAGCGAAAACCAGCTGGCATCTTTCCGGCAAAAGCATCTGGGCTTTGTGTTCCAGTCCTACAATCTGCTGCCGGGCCTCACCGCCACGGAAAACGTGGCCCTGCCCCTTTTGTTCCGGGGCGTGCCTCGGGCAGAGCGGGAAGCTGCCGCCCGGAAGCTTTTGACCCGGGTGGGCCTTTCCCACCGGCTGGACCACTTCCCCCGGCAGATGTCCGGCGGCCAGCAGCAAAGAGCCGGCATCGCCCGGGCATTCATTGCCCGGCCGGACGTGGTGTTTGCCGACGAGCCCACGGGAAATCTGGATTCCAAGACCACGGTGGAGATCATGCAGATGATCTGTACCTTCGCCCGGGACTATCATCAGACCATCATTCTGGTGACCCACGACCCTGAAATGGCATCCTACGCCGACCGGATCGTCACGCTGATCGACGGCGAGATCGTTTCCAATGAAGTCAACAAAAAGGAGAGGACCCACCCATGAACAACCGACTGACCCGAAGCGCCTGCGCGCTCTTTGCCATTTTGGCCCTGATGACCGCGCTCCTGCCCGCCGTCCGGGCAGAGGGCGGAACCCTGTATGTGACCGGCTATACCATCACCTCCGGCGGTAAATCCGTTTCCCAGCTGGAAAAAGGCGCCGGGGCGGACATCACCGTTTCCATCAAAGATACCAGTGACGGCACCGGTGCTTCCAGCCCCGCCTCTCTGGACATCACCAAGCTGGACGACAGCTTCTCCGGCGGCAGTATCTCTGTGTCCAGGACCTCTCCCGACGGTGCACCTCTGGTCTACACCGTCACCCTGGCCGGTGTCCGGTACAAGGGCACGGGGCAGACCCTGCGGCTGCAGGTGGGCCGCCCCGGCGAACCGGACAGCTACCAGACCCTGGACGTGACCATCACAGAGGCCAAAGTCTACGAACCGGAGCCCAAGCGGGACTACGACGCTCCCCAGGAGCCCGCTCCTGCCCCCATGGTACTGGTCTCCCGCAGTGAAATGGCCAAGCCCATCGAAGCCGGACAGGAGATCGAGCTGGACGTGACCATCCGCAACCTGAGCACCATCCGCCTCAAGTCTCCTGTGGTCACCTTCACCCCATCCGACGGCCTGAGCATCTCCGGCGGCAGCACTTCCTTTGCTCTGGCGGACATCGCTTCCAAACAAAGCGCCACGCTGACCATCCGCCTCAAGGCCGCCAGCGTCATCGCCTCCCCCAACCAGTCCCTGGGTGTGGACATGAAGTTCAACTATAACAACAACGTCTCCACCGTTCAGGGCAGCATCACCGACAAGATCGCCATCCCCGCCCTGGGCCGGGAAAATACGCCCCAGCCGGTAGTGCTGGTGACCCGTTCGGCCATGGATCAGCCCATTGCCCCGGACGAGACCCGTGACGTGACCATCTCCTTCAAAAACGCCGGCACCACCAAGCTGGTTGCTCCCGTGGCCACCGTGGCACCATCGGACTCTCTCATCGTGCTCAATGAGACCTCCACCTTCGTGCTGGAGGACATCGCCCCCGGCGCCGCCCGCAGCATCGTGGTGCGGGTGAAGGCCCTCAAAGAGATCTCCTCCACCAATCAGTCCATCAGCACAGAGCTCAAATACAGCTACGACAGCGGCGGCATGCTCACCCAGGCCACCGCCTCCGACCGGGTCAACTTCTCCGCTCTGGTCCCCTCCAAGGCGGACACTCCCGTGCCCAACATCGTCATCCGCAGCTTCACCTACGGAGAGAGCTCCGTGGCGGCGGGCAGCAGCTTCCCTCTGCGCTTCGCCTTTGAAAACACCGGCAGCATCAAGATCGAAAACATCGTGGTCACCGTGGACGGCGGCGAAAACTTCACCATGGACGGCGGCACCAACACCTTCCACTACAATGCCCTCGCCGCCGGCGCCGCCCAGACCCAGGAGGTGCCCATGCGGGCGGTGCCCAACGGAAAAAGCGGCGCCCAGAGCATCAGCGTCAGCTTCAAGTACGAATATGTGGACGGCGACAAGCGCACCTCCGCCAGCGCGGACATCCGCATCTCCGTTCCCATTTACCAGCCTGACCGCTTCCAGCTCAACGCCCCTGTGGTCCCCGAGACCGTGAACGTGGGCGAGGAGGCGGAAGTCACCATGGCCTACGTGAACAAGGGCAAGGACGATATCTCCAACGTGGAGGCCATCGTGGAAGGCGACGGCGTGGATACTCCCGCCCGCACCCAGTACTTAGGCAATATCACCGCCGGCACCAGCGGCACCATCGGCTTCGCCCTCTCCCCCACGGCCGCGGGCCCGGTGGATGTGGTGCTGAAGATCTCCTACGAAAATGCAGACCAGCAGATCCAGGTCAAGACGTTTCCCATCACCCTTCAGGCGGAGGAGCTGCCTCCGCCGGATGACTTCGGCGACGAGCTGCCTCCCATGGAAGAGGGCGGTATTCCCTGGCTCTGGATCGGCCTGGGCACCGCAGCCGCGGCGATCATCGCCTCCGTCGTGGTGATCCGCCGGAAAAAGCTCTCCAAGACCGCCTCTGACAGCTGGGATTCCTGGGAGGACGAGACGCCGGACGGCGCCGGGAAAGAGAGCTGATCCATGAGCAAAAATGACATTTTCCGCATGTGTGTGCAAAACCTCATGCGCCGTAAGTCCCGCACCTTTTTGACGGTGCTGGGCGTGCTGATCGGCTGCTGCTCCATCGTCATCATGGTGTCTCTCGGCATCGGCATGAAGGAGTCCCAGGACAAGCTCCTGGCCCAGATGGGCGATCTGACCATCATCACCGTCAACGCGCCCCAGGGAGGCCGGGGCAAGACCAAGCTGGACGACGCCCTGGTCAAGAGCCTGCGCAACCTTCCCGGCGTGGAGGCGGTCACCCCCAAGCAGACCCTGGAGGCGGATGAGATCCGCCTGGTCACCGGCACCGGAAAGCGCTATGTGTCCGACTGGGCCACCGTGGTAGGACTGGACACAGACGCTATGGAGAAAATGGGCTACCAGCTTATAGGCGGCAGCGCCGTCCAGCGCAGCGGCGACGTGATCGCGGGGCAGTATCTTGCCTACAACTTCAAGGACACCCTGCGTCCCGAAGGCCGGAACATGATCGACCGCTGGGGCGGCGAGCTGGACATGGGCGACACAGAGCGCAACATTCCCGATCCTTACTTCAATCCCCTGGACCAGACCTATACGCTGGAAGCGAATATTCAGGGCGCCAAGCTCTCCGTGCCCATCCGCTCCGTGGGCGTTTCCAAGGAGGATTACTCCAAGGGTGCCGAGACTTCCGACGGCATCATCATGAGCCTTTCCGACCTGCAAAAGCTCCTGGAAAAGGTGCCGGGTGCCAAGAAAAAGCGCACCTACGACTCCATTTTGGTGAAGGTCACGGACATCACGGTGGTGGAGCGGGTGGAGACCGACATCAAGGGCATGGGCTATAACACCGAATCCATGGAGAGCATCCGCAAGCCCATGGAAAAAGAGGCCCAGCAAAAGCAGATGATGCTGGGAGGCCTGGGCGCCATCTCGCTGTTCGTGGCGGCGCTGGGCATCACCAACACCATGATCATGTCCATCTCCGAGCGCACCCGTGAGATCGGCATCATGAAGGCCCTGGGCTGCTATGTGACGGATATCCGGATCATGTTTTTGTCGGAGGCCGGCGCCATCGGGCTCATCGGCGGCGTCATCGGCTGCATCATCAGCTTCTGCGCCTCCGTCGCCATCAACCTGGTGTCTCTGGGGCCATCGGTGGAAAATCTGCTGCCCGCCATGCTGGGCGGCGGCGATGTGACCCGTGTCTCCGTCATCCCGCCGTGGCTGCCGGCCTTTGCGGTGGTGTTCTCCGTGCTCATCGGCCTGGGCTCGGGCTACTATCCGGCCAACAAAGCCGTGCAGATCCCGGCACTGGAGGCCATCAAAAGCGAGTGAGACGCAAGGTCTCTCCTCACCCGCGGGGAAAGGTTCACGCCTTTCCCCGCGCTTTTTTACGATGCCGGCATAGAAATGGAAAAAAGCGGTTGCATCCCAGCCATGGACATAGTACAATGGTAAGCACCCGCGGCGCATTTGCGCTTTAAATGCCTAGGGTCACCCCCTCCTGTGCCGCCGGCCATCACGGAATGATTCATCGGAGGCATTATCATGGAATTTATCGTCCGGCTGATCTCCCGGGCCTACGGGCTTTTATGGGGCGATCTCATCACGCTGCCCCTGCCGGGCGGCGGCAGCATCGGCCTTTCCCTGCTGGTATTGCTGCTGATCCCCACCGGTATCTTCTTCACCATCCGCACCCGCTTTCTCCCTGTCCGGCTGTTTCCGGAGATGCTCCGTCTGACGGTGGAAAAGCGGGGCACCAACGGCAGCGCCATCTCCGGTCTGCAGGCCCTGGTCATCTCCACGGCCACCCGGGTTGGCATGGGCAATCTGATCGGCGTGGTGGCGGCCATCTCCGCCGGCGGCGCCGGTGCCGTGTTCTGGATGTGGCTCTCCGCCCTCATCGGCTCCTCCACCGCCTTTGTGGAAGCGACACTGGCCCAGCTGCACAAGCAGCCCGACCCCCTCTACGGCGTCTATCGGGGCGGTCCGGCCTACTATATCCACGATTTTCTGGCCAAGGGGCGCCGCAAGTCCGTCATCGCCGTGCTGTTCGCCATTTCGGGCCTGATCTGCTGGTGCGGCATCAGCCAGGTCATCAGCAACTCCGTTTCCTCCGCGTTCTATAACGCCTTCTCCGTCCCCCCGCTTTATACCACGGTGGCCCTGGTGGCCGTGTCTGCCGTCATCGTGCTGCGCAAGCACGCCACAGTGAAGGTGCTGGACGTGCTGGTGCCCATCATGGCGGGACTCTACTTCCTCATGACCATTTTCCTCATCGTGAAAAACGCCGCGCTGCTGCCGTCCGTGTTCTCCCAGATCTTTGAGGAGGCCTTCGGCATCCGCCAGGCAGTGGCCGGCGGCTTCGGCGCCGTGCTGATGCAGGGCGTCAAGCGGGGCCTTTTCTCCAACGAAGCCGGCTCCGGCTCCGCTCCCTGCGCGGCGGCCGCGGCGGACATCACCCATCCCGCCAAGGCAGGTCTTCTGCAGGCTTTCGGCGTGTTTCTGGACACCATCGTCATCTGCTCCTGCACGGCCATGATCATGCTGCTGACCCCGGCGGAGACGATCGCGGGCCTTTCCGGCATGGACCTGCTCCAAACGGCTATGGACTACCACCTGGGTTCCTTCGGCGTGGTGTTCATCGCGCTGATTTTGCTGCTGTTCAGCTTTTCCACCTTCATCGGCGTGCTGTTTTATGCCCGGTCCAACGTAGCCTACCTGTTTGGGGACAACTGGGCCTCTCAGACCGCTTATAAGGTCCTGGCTCTGGTGATGCTGTTCGTGGGCGGCCTCGCCGCTTACACCTTCGTGTGGGACCTGGGCGACGTGGGCATCGGTCTTATGACCGTGTTCAACATCGCGGTGATCATCCCCATGTCCAAGGAGGCCCTGGCTTCCCTGCGGGAATATGAGTCGGCGCGCAAAAAGCGCTGACAAGCCGCACTGCTCCAGGCAACAAAAAATCACAGCTCTTTCGAGCTGTGATTTTTTTATTATCTTCGGCCTCCGAAGCCGCCGCGACCACCGCCGCGGAAACCGCCGCCCCGGCTGCCGCCGAAGCCCCGGCCAAAGCTGCCGCCTCCGCCAAAGCTCCCCCG
>DYBL01000070.1 GCA_019418625.1 Clostridiales bacterium
CAGCAACATCCAGCTGGTGTACAACAACGCCCGTCTGGCGGCCCGCACCGCCGCATGCCTCAGCGCCCTTGCGAACAAGTAAGCTTTCTGCTATACTGAACTGGCCGGTTGTCCCGGCCAGTTCTTTTTTCAGGAGGCCCCCATGGAAAACTTCCAGTATGCGCCCCAGGCGCAAAACGACTTCTTTTTTGCGGTGATCGGCTCTCCCTGGGGGTGGCTGGCCTTGTGGCTGATCGTCATCAATGTGGCCGCCTTCTGCGCCTTCGGCATCGACAAGTGGAAAGCCAAGCATCCGGGGCGGCGCCGTATCCCGGAGCGGAATCTGATGCTCAGCGCCCTGGCGGGCGGCAGCGTGGGTGCGCTTTTGGGTATGAAGGTATTCCACCACAAAACACTCCACAAGCTCTTTTCCATCGGTGTGCCCGTGATTTTGGCTGCACAGCTGGTGCTGGCTGCCGGGCTCTTCATTTATTTCACATTTCTTCGCTGAAAAAACGGGACGCCAACATGCGTCCCGTTTTTTGTGTATAATCGGCCGACGGCCGCACATACTACCTGCGGCGAAAGCCAAAACCATCTTGCAGGAGGATGTTTCTATGAACAAGGATTGCAAGCCTAACCAGAGCATCAAGTGCTCCGTGAGCAACTGCGCCTACCACTGCCAGGACGCCCAGTACTGCGGCCTGCCCACCATCCAGATCGGCACCCACGAGGCCAACCCCACCCAGGCCGAGTGCACCGACTGCCAGAGCTTCCGCATGAAATAACCGCCTCCGGGGGGAGCGCGCTCCCCCCGGCCCTCTCTACATATCAGCATGAGAGGAGGCGCTTGTATGAACGGCAGGTGGCTCACCCGACTGGCGGGTGCCGCCGCGGGTGCCGCAAATGGCGCGTTCGGCGGAGGCGGCGGCATGGTACTGCTGCCGGTGCTCAGCCGATGGGGCCGCCTTCCCCAGCGCAGGCTGTATGCCACCTGCGTGGCGGTGATCTTTCCGGTGTGCACCGTGTCCGCCATGGTCTATCTCGCCCGTGGCGGCGTCTCTTTGGAGACAGCGGCTCCGTATCTTGCCGGAGGACTGGCGGGCGGTTTTGTGGGCGGGAAGCTCTATGGAAAGGTCCGCGTCAGTTTTTTGCGCTGGCTCTTTGCCGCCTTTTTGCTCTACGCCGGAGGGAGGTATCTGCTGTGACGGACTGGATCCTCCCGTTTCTGTGCGCATTCGGCGCCGGCATCCTCTCCGCCTGGGGCGTAGGCGGCGGGACGCTGCTGCTTCTCATAATGACGCTGCTGCTGGGGGTGGACCAGCGGACAGCCCAGGGGGTGAACCTCCTTTTCTTTTTGCCCACCGCCGCATCGGCCCTGATCTGCCACTGGCGATCCGGGCAGCTGGATCTTCCCACAATAAAGACGGCGGCACCCTGGGCGGTAGCAGCGGCAGCACTGGGCGCCTGGGCGGCCACCGCGGTGGATGTGGAGGTCCTGCGCCGCCCCTTCGGCGTTTACCTGCTGCTCTCCGCCGCCATGCTGCTGTGGCCCAAAAGAAAAAACAGGGAGTGAACGGTTCACTCCCTGTTTTTTGTTGTTTATTGGTTCTCGGAGGAAGCCGCCTCATTGAGCACCAGCGTCACTTCCATGAGTGTTCCGTCCCGCCAGATGGTCAGAGGCATTTCATCCCCCACATGGTACTGACGCCGCGCCCGCAGCAGGTCTGCACTGGAGGAAATATCGATACCGCCGGCAGAGACCACGTAGTCTCCCTCTTCCACACCCGCAAGATCCGCGGCGGAATCCGGCGTCACGCTCTGCACCTCCACGCCCCAAAGGTCGTCACCCAGCCGGGTGCCCAGTGAGAGCACCGTGATGCCCAGCACCGGCTCCGGCAAGATCTCGCCGCAGGTCAAAAGATCGTTGACCAGGCGACGGATGGTGGCGGAGGGGATGGCAAAGCCCAGGCCCTCCACATTGGAGTACGAAGAGCTCATTTTCACGGTGTTGATGCCCACCACCTGTCCGTAGACGTTGATGAGCGGGCCGCCGGAATTGCCGGAATTGAGGGCCGCGTTGGTCTGGATCAGGTTCATGGTGCGCCCGTCCACCCACACGTCCCGGTTGATGGCGGAGACGATGCCGTCGGTCAGCGTGCCCCGCAGCTCATAGCCCAGCGGATTGCCGATGGCATATACCGTGTCGCCCACGGTCAGATACTCGGAATCTCCGAACTGGGCCGCCGGAAGCCCCGTCTGCTCCACCTTCAAAACCGCCAGGTCGCTCTCGGCGTCTCCGGCTACATACCAGGCTTCGTAGGCATGGTCGTTATAGAAATAGACCGTGCAGGCGCTGCCGCCCTCCAGCACGTGATAGTTGGTAAGGATGTAGCCATCCTCGCTGAAGATCACGCCGGTCCCCACAGAGGCCTCCTGCTCTCCCAGCTGGGCGACCACTGTCACTACCGACGGGTTCACTTGCCGGTAGATCTCCTGAGCGGTCAGTGCCTCGCCATGCTCCGTCTCCACCTCCAGCACCGCCCCCTGTCCATAGGGATAGCCGGGAATGGAGATCTCCTCGGGCGTCTGATCCGTCTCCTCTTCAAAATAATATTGAAACTTATCCTGCCGCTCTTCCTGCCCGGGCCACAAAACCGCCGCCGCGGTCAGCGCGGCCACCAGGCCGCAGCAGCCCAGGAAGATCCACAGTCCCCGCCGGGAGCGGCGCCGCTCCTCCGGCAGAGGCGGGGGCATCATCCCCGGGGGCAGCGGCCGGGCATACACCTCCACCACTTCCCCCACGCAGCCTTGCCGGTAGATCTCCACCACTTCTTCCGGCTGACTGCCGCTACACTTTTCAAACTCCATGTATCCCTCATTCCGTGGCCAGGGAGAAGGTGAAGGTGGTCACCCCGTTCTCGCTGGTCACATTGATCTTTTCGTGGTGCTGTTCCAAAATGGTCTTGACGATATAGAGCCCCAATCCCACGCCGTCCTTGTCCTCGCTGCGGGACTTGTCGCTTTTGTGGAACCGCTCAAACAGCAGCGGCAGCTCCTCGGCGGAGATGGTGTCGCCCACATTGCGCACCGTCACCCGGGCCTTCCCGTCCAGGGTGGTCACGCCCAGATAGAGCGTGGAGCCCTGGCGTGCGAACTTGGTGGCGTTTTCCAGCAGATTGTAGATCACCTGGGTGATGAGGTCGTTGTCCCCCAGCACCAATATCGGCTCGTCAGGGATGTCCGCATCCACGTCCAGATGCCGGTCCGTGATCTTTTTCTCCATGGACACCAGCACCCGGCGCATGCTCTCGCACACGTCGAAATGGTTGCCGCCCTTGAGGGGATCGATGGCCTGCAGCTGACTCACATCCAGCATCCGCCGTACCAGGCGGCTCAATCGCCGGCTCTCGTCGGAGATGATCTGGAGGTACTGCCGCTCATTTTCCGGGGCGATGGTGCCGTCCAGGATGCCGTCCGTATACCCCGCGATGGTGGTCATGGGGGTCTTCAGCTCGTGGGAGATGTTGGCGATGAACTCCCGGCGCTGCCGCTCCGTCTGCTGGAGAGACTCGGCCATGGCGTTGAACGAGGCGGCCAGCTCGCCGATCTCGTCCTTGCGGCCATAGTCGTACATCCGGATGTCAAAGTCGCCCTCGGCATAGCGGCGGGTGGCCTGCACCATCTCCCGGATGGGCTGCACCTGCCGCATGGTGGTGACGGAGGAGGCCATGAAAGAGATCATCAGCACCACAAAGGCGGTCATGAAGAACAAGCCGATGAAGCCCTGCCACATGGAATCCAGCGAATCCGTGGAGGAAACGCCGTACACCACGCCCACGATCTCCTGGGTATCCGGGCTCACGGCAGGCACGCCCACCACGAACCGGTTGGTATCATACAGCCCGTCCAGATCATCCCGGCGGGAGGTGGAGCCCTCCTCCACGATCTCCCGGGTCATGCTCTCCGGCATGGTGACCACCCGGCCCTCCAGGCTCTTGTCCGTGGTGAGCAGTACGTGGCCCTCCTTGTCGCAGATCATAAAGTGCACATCCGACACGGTGGCGGCGAAGGAGGCCAGCTGCCGGAAATCCGGGTCGCTTTGCAGCACCTCCATATCCAGATACCGCCCGTTTTCCAGATAGCTGACGGACAGCTGGCCCATGACCCGGGCCTTGGTCAAAAGCTCCTCGCTTTTCTGGCTTTTGGCATAGTTATAGCTCAGGGAAAAAAACGACGTACCCAGCAAAAACAGCGTCAGCATCACCATGCCCACGGTGAGTGACAGCTGCCGCCAGTAAAGCCCCTGGAATTGGCTGCGCAGCTTTTTCATGCCTTCGCGCCCTTTTCCGCCTGGCCGCCGCCCAGCAATTCAAATTTGTAGCCCACGCCCCAAACGGTCTTCAGGGCCCACTGGTCGGAGACGTTCTCCACTTTTTCCCGCAGCCGCTTGATGTGCACGTCCACGGTCCGGCTGTCGCCGAAGTAGTCAAAGCCCCACACCTCATCCAAAAGCTGGTTGCGGGTATAGACCCGGTTGGGCGTGGAGGCCAGATGGTACAAAAGCTCCAGTTCCTTGGGCGGCGTATCGATCTTCTTGCCGTCCACGATCAGCTCATAGGAGTCCAGATTGATGACCAGCTTGTCGAACACCAGCTTTTTCGATGTGTCATTGGGGATCTCCGTCCGCCGCAGCACCGCGTTGATGCGGGCAATGAGCTCCTTCATCTCAAAGGGCTTGACGATGTAATCATCCGCGCCCATCTCCAGGCCCTGGATGCGGTCAAAGACCTCGCTTTTGGCCGTGAGCATGATGATGGGCACTTTGCTGGTCTCCCGGATCTTGGCGCACACGCTCCACCCGTCCATGACCGGCAGCATGATGTCCAGCAGGATCAGGTCCGGCGCCTCCTTCTGGAATTCCTCAATGGCACGTCCGCCGTCGGCGGCGGTGCGCACATCGAAGCCCTCTTTCAAAAGATACATCTGGATCAGATCCGAGATATTGCGGTCGTCCTCAACCACCAGAATGTTGCGGCCCATGGCGCTCCCTCCAATTCTTACGTTTCGATGTTTCCCTTATACCACGGCGGCAGAGCCGCCATGGTATAACGCCATGTTTTCCGCTGCCCCGCAAGGGGCGGGAAAAACGGCTCAGATCAAATGATCATGGTCTCTTTGTGGCTATTATACCTCAGCGGAGGCGGGTATGTTGAATTTTCTGTAAATTCGCCCTCTTACGCCGCCGTCTCCGTCAAAGCGCGGCAGCGGTCCCCGCTGCTTTCGGCCTGCTGGATCAGCGACTGCATCCCCGCCGCGGTCACATTTTCCCCCAGCCATACGCAGGTGTCTTTCCGCCGGGTGCTCAGGCGCTGAAACAGCGTCTGCGCCGCGCCGGAGCCGGTCAGCCCATAAGGCGATCGGTCCAGATCCGGCGCCAGGCAGCAGTAGCCCGCCTGCTCCAGCGCTCCTCGCCCGCTCTCATCCTTCAAATACACCATGCGGGTCTTTCCGCAGGTGGCCGCGTAAAGGGCCTCGTTGCCCCGCCGGACCTGATCCAGCGGATCCTCGCCATCGGCCAGGATACCGATGGTCTGCCCCGTGGCCGCCATCCGCCGCAGCAGGGCCCCCTCCTGGTTCAAAAACTCCTCTGTGCAGTAAAACGCAGCCCGGGCGCCCTGGTCGTCCAGCGCATCCAGCACCGCCTTCACCTTCGCACCGTCAGACGCCTCCAGGCAAAGATACACGCTCTTGCCCGGGAAGGACTCCTCCGTCTCCTCCGGCACAGCGGGGACCTCCTCGTTCTGGACCTCCTTGCTCTTGACATACTGGTCGTACCGGGCCCGCATCTGGGGCACCGCCGCGTTGGCAAACTGGGTGGCCGACAGGTTGTAGCTGCTCTGCCGCAGCCACACCAGCCACCCCCGATCCTCATCGTAGACCGCGCCGGAGCCGGTCACGCTGGTGACCGAATAGCTCAGTCCGAAAAACTCCGCCACCAGGGCCGCCGGCACAAAGGCGATGCCGTTTCGCTCCACTGCGCCGGGGTAATAGGAGTTTCCGCTGGTATCCTGCGCGTAGGCCTCCCCCAGCGGGAAGTGCAGCGACTTGCCGGCAGTATACAGGACCAGCAATTGGCGGCTCTGGTTGGGGATATAGCCGATCTCCAGTTCCTTATACACATCTCCGGCAAAAATGGTACTGGGGATGTACAGATATCCGTTTTCCCAAAACGGCATGGTCTCGTCGCTGAGGGAGAGCACCGTATCATTTACCGCCAGGAAGTAGACGCTGCGCCCCGCGGCCGCGGACAGCGTGGACAACCCCAGCGCCATGCAGACCACCAGCAGCACCGCTGCCGCCCGCTGCTTCATTGCTCTCCCCCCTCCTGTTTTGCTTATAAAATCAGAGTTATTTTATCACGGTTCCGCTTCATTTGTAAAGCCGCTCAGGCCGCTCCACGCCTCCACGCTGACGCCGGTGTAGTAGTGGGTCAGGATCTCCACATAATCCGCCCCCTCCCGGGCCATGCGGTTGGCACCGTACTGGCTCATCCCCACGCCGTGGCCGAAGCCGGTGACGAAAAACACCATCTCCCCGTCCTGCACCTCCCAGGTAAAGCAGGCCGAGCGCAGTCCCAGCAGCGTGCGCATGGTGGTGCCCTTGATGGTCACGCCGCCCACGTCCACCGTCTCCACACTGCCGGAGGAGTCGGTCTTTGCGTTTTTCAGCCACCCGGACATGTCTCCCGTCAGATCCGCCTCCGGATAGGAGGCGTGGATCTTTTCCCGGAACTGCTCCGGCGTGAAAGCCACGCGGCTATAATAGTTGGGGATGCTGTCGCCGTCCTCCGGGGAATCCACCGGCTGCAGGTAGGGCAGGTCATTGACCCACACCTCCCCCGCCGCGCGGGTCTGACCGGCCGAGGAGGAGTGGAACACTGCCAGGATGGGCACGCCGCCGTAGAGGATGGTCTGTCCGTCTGTGCCGCGCACCGCCTCCTCCACCTTGGTCTCATTTTCCTCCGCCGCGTCGCCCCAGTTCTCCATGGCCCGCTCCTGACTGATATAGGCCTGGCAGCAGGTGGAGTCCGTACAGATATCCGCCGTATCTCCGTGGTTGCCGCCGCTGAGGATCTTATAGGCGGTGTACGTTCTGGCGGCCACCGCCTGGGCCTTGAGCGCCTCCAGCTCGAAGGAGGCCGGCATCTCCGCCCGCACCACGCCCACCAGATAGTCTCCCAGGGTCATCTCCTCCACCGTATCTCCGTGCAGAACCCGCAGCGTCACGGAGGCATCCAGCTCTCCCGGCCGGAAGGGCTCCCGCTCCGTCTCATCCACCGGCACATCGCCGGAGAACAGTTCTTCCCCATAGGGGACGATCACTGCCAGCGGCAGTGCAAAAAGCAGCACAGCCAGCACGGCGGACACCGCCACGCTCCGGCGCAATTGCGTTCCTCGCTTCATGGACTTCCTCCTCTTTCGTTGCAATGCAGTGACTTGTCCCTCCACTCTATGCGCCCCGGCGGCGAAACATGTGCCATCGCCGATGGACAAACGGGGCGCCGCGTGCTATACTGCTGATGATTCATTCGTTTTATACTTCTCTTTATATAGGAAAGGGTCTTCGGCAATGAAAAAATACCTGCTCTATCCCACTGCGGCGCTGGTTGGCGGCGCAGCGGCCGCTGCGGTGCGCCTGGCGCAAAACCGCACCGGCTTTGAGGCCTCCACGGGCCTGCCGGTCCCGGGCAATCTCTGGGCACGCCTTCTGGTCGTCATTCTGGTACTTCTGGCCGCCGTGTTCTTCCTGCTCTCCCGCCGGCTCCCGCTGCGCGCAGATGACCCCTCCGCTGCTTTCAGCGAGGCTTTCTCCTCCACCAGTGTGGGGCTCGTGAGCGTGGCCATGGCCGGTGCTGCCCTCATCGGCGTGGCCGGCGCTTGGGAAACGGCAGCGGGAATGGGCCTTTTTTCCGACGGGACCGCCGTCCCTGACCGGCTGCATATGATCCTGGGCGTCATGACCCTTCTGACCGCCGCCGCGCTCTTTCCCGCAGTGGCCGCCTGCCGCCGCTCCGGCGCCCATGAAGCCGCCGCCCCCGCTCCCCGGCAGCCCATTCAGGGCGCCTTCCTTCTGGCTCCCGTGGTCTTTTGCGTCATCCGCCTGGTGGTGACCTACCGGGAGGACTCCATCGACCCGTCTTTGAGTGCCTATTATGTGGAGCTGCTGGCCCTGGTATTTTTGACGCTCTCGTTTTACCGGCTCTCTTCCTTCGCCTTCTGCGCCGGACAGAGCCGCCGCTTCTTCCTCTACTCCATGGAGGCTGTCGTACTGTGCGCCGCTGTTTTGGCGGACCCTCTGCCCATCTATACCCGTCTGTATTTTGCCGGCAGCGCCCTGGCTCTGCTGGGCTTCGCGCTGCTGCGGCTGGATCGCATGCCCAAAAAAAGATGACTTTCGACAGCTTACCACAAATCCCGACCCAATAAAAGTTTTTTCGGTGAACGATGCAAAAAGGAAACAGGGCCAGCCTGCAGGCTGGCCCTGTTTCCTATTGTTTTGGAAGATTGGATGAAAAGAAGTTTTGTCTCTTGCAAGTATTACGATACAAGAGAGTTGTTAACCAAACCAGCAGGAATTGTTACAAAAATCTTAAATCCTATTCTTTTCCCCTGTCCGCAGGCTGGAAAAAAAATCCGACAGCACCTGACGGCACTCCTGGGCCAGGATGCCTCCCACCAGCGCCGGCCGATTGGCAAAATCCTCCATATACAAATTGGTCACGCCGCCGCAGGCCCCCATGGCCGCGTCCCGGGCACCGTACCATACCCGGGAGATCCGGGCGTTGAGGATGGCCCCGGCACACATGGGACACGGCTCCAGTGTCACATAAAGCTCACATCCGTCCAGCCGCCAGGAGCCCAGGGCCTCATTGGCCTGGGCGATGGCCTCCATCTCCGCGTGGGAGGCGGTGGAGCGCTTCTCCTCCCGCCGGTTGCGGCCCCGGCCCACCACCTGGCCATCCCGCACGATCACGCAGCCCACCGGCACCTCTCCCGCCGCCGCTGCCTCCCGGGCCAGCTCCAACGCCAACTTCATATAGCGCTCCCGCTCGTCCATCATGTTTTTCCTCCGTTCTGGCATGAAACATGGCATATTTGTCCAAACTTACCGTAGAAATGAAATCAGGAGGGACTGCCATGAAATCCGTTCTCAATTCCAAAAAGCATCCCGCCGACCCGGAGCTGCTCCTGCTCAAGGCGGAGCTGCGGGCGGCCCAGGGGGAGCTATCCTTCGCCTACCGGCAATTCGATCAGGCCCTTGCCCCGGAGCTGATCGACTGCTGCATCTATGAGATCAACGCTGCCAAGGCCCGCTGCGACTACCTGATCCGCGCCATCAAGGAGCGCTGTCCCGGTGCTGCGGCCGCAGCCGTGATAGAGGAGAGCCGCGCATGGACCTGAATCAAAAAATCCTGGCCGCCCTTCTGGGCGGCTTCTTCCTCATCGCCCTGATCCGGGTGTTCCGCTCGCCGCTGCGGCTGGCACTGCGGCTGCTTTTCAACACCGCCCTGGGCTTTGCGGCGCTGTGGGGCCTGCAGATGACCGCCGGCATCACAGGCTTTGCCCTGGGGCTGAACCTGTGGAACGCCCTGGTCATCGGGGTTTTGGGCCTGCCGGGCCTGGGGCTTTTGCTCCTGGTCCAGTGGGTACTCTAGTTTTGCAAAACTCGAAAGTAAGATTTCACGAGATATCGAGAGATATCAAGAGAAAATCAAAGATATACATACGCTAAATGAAATTGCTGTTGACAGATTCCGATGCCGTGTGCTATAACTAAACATGCTCCGATTTTAACGCGGAGCTCTTGATTTGTAAAGCAATGCAAATATATATGTACGGAGGAAACACCATGTCCACTTTTATGGCAAACAAGGCCAACATCGAGCGTAAGTGGTACATCCTGGACGCTGCCGGCAAGCCCCTGGGCAAGACCGCTGTCCGGGCTGCCGACCTGCTGCGCGGCAAGACCAAGCCCACCTACACTCCCCACGCCGACTGCGGCGACAACGTCATCATCATCAACGCCGGCAAGGCTGTCCTCACCGGCAACAAGGGCACCCAGAAGTTCTACCGCACCCACTCCGGTTGGGTCGGCGGCCTGAAGGAGACTCCCTACCGCATCCTGATGCAGGAGAAGCCCGAAGTTGCCATGCGTGTGGCCATCCGCGGCATGATGCCCCGGAACACCGTCTCCAAGGATTCTCTCAAGCGCCTGCATATCTACGCTGACGCGAACTATGAGCAGCAGGCCCAGAAGCCCGTCGCTCTGGACGTAGAATAAGGAGGAGTAAGAGAATGTATCAGTCTAAGAAGCCCTATCTGTATGGCACCGGCCGCCGGAAGTCCTCCGTGGCCCGCGTCCATCTGTTCCCCAATGGTACCGGCGCCATCACCATCAACGGCCGTGACATCGACGATTACTTCGGTCTGGACACCCTGAAGATGGTGGTCCGTCAGCCCCTGGAGCTGACCGGCAACACCGGCAAGATGGATATCGTTGCCACCGTCACCGGCGGCGGCGTGTCCGGCCAGGCCGGCGCTCTGCGTCACGGCATCTCCCGCGCCCTGCTGCTGGCCAGCGAGGACAACCGCGCCATCCTGAAGAAGGCCGGTTTCCTGACCCGCGATCCTCGTATGAAGGAGCGCAAGAAGTACGGTCTGAAGGCCGCCCGTCGTGCTCCCCAGTTCTCCAAGCGCTGATTTTTCGATCAGTTTTTTCAACAGGCCGCCCGAATGGGCGGTCTGTTTTTTTGCTGCGTCCGCCCCCCGCTTTTATCCGGCCAAGGCCCAACGCTCCTCTTTCGGCGTCAAAAAGCCCGCGTGCCAAGGCACGCGGGCTTTGCTCATCTTATGTATAGGATTTTTCCACATTCACCACGGCGTAATAATTGCCGTCCAGCGTACGCACGGCGGTTTTGATCTTGCGCTCCACCTCCTCGTCGCTGAGACGGAACTTGAACGGCACCACCGCGTCAAAGATCAGATTCGTGTGGGTGGGGCCGGTCACCATGCGGAAATCATGGATGTTGATGTCATCATCGATGCAGTGGATCAAGGCAGCTACCCGCTCTCGGGTCTCTTCCGTAATGCCGTCGTCGGTGACGATGGGGTCCATGTGGATGACGGCCTCGCAGCCCAGCTGCTCCCGCAGCTCCTTTTCCACGTTGTCGATCTCGTCATGGAGCTCCAGCACGTTTTCGGAGGCGGACACCTCCGCATGCAGAGAGATCATCACCCGGCCGGGTCCGTAGTCGTGGACGATCAGATCGTGGATGCCCAGGATGCCCTTATGGGCCATGACCAGCTGGCGGATCTGCTCTACAAACTCGTGAGCCGGCGGCGTGCCCAGCAGCGGATCCATGGTTTCCTTGGCAGCCCGGATGCCGGACCACAAAATGAACACGGCCACCAGAATGCCGCACCATCCATCGATGTACAGATCCGTGAACCGGCCCACCAGCGTGGCGGCCAGCACCGCCGTAGTGGCCACGCTGTCGCTGAGGGAGTCCATGGCGGTAGCCTCCATGGCCGGAGACTCCAGCCGCCTTCCCAGACGGCGGTTATAGTAAAACATGTAGAGCTTCACCGCAATGGACGCACACAGGATCACGATGACCAGTCCGCTGGAATCCACCGGCTCCGGGTGCAGGATCTTCTCCACGGAGGACTTTGCCAGTTCAACGCCCATGAGCAGGATGAGGAGCGACACTGCAAGGCCCGACAGGTACTCGATCCGCCCATGTCCGAACGGATGGTCGGAGTCCGGCTTCTGGCCCGCCAGCTGGAAACCCAGCAGCGTGACAAAGGACGAGCCCGCGTCCGAGAGGTTGTTGAATGCGTCCGCCGTGATGGCGATGGAGCCGGAAAGCATACCGGCAAAAAACTTTCCCGCAAAGAGGAAAATATTCAGCGCGATACCCACCGCGCCGCAGAGGATGCCGTAGGCCTTGCGGGCCCCAGCGCCCTCCCGGTCCCGGATGAAAAGACGGGCAAGCAACGATACCATACGATCACACCCGTTCCTTTCCGCCGGGGATCACCAGGCGCATGTGGCAGCAGAGGTCATCCAGGTCCCGGTCCGTAGCGGCGGGGATACGCAGCTTGGCGCCGCAGTCCCGGCAAATGAGGTCCACTGCCGAGCGGCGGATCTCCATACCGTAGCGGCTGCTGCCGCAGCCGCAGGTGATGCCCTTGTCCCGGGCGGCAATGTCCTTAAGCTCCGAGAGCACCTCGTACATGATGACATTGTCCACGAAGGCCTCCGGGCCCTCCTCCCCCTCCTGCCGCTTTTCTTTCTCCGCCAGGATAGAAAGCTCCCGCAGGTTCTTCTCCACAATGCCCTCCGGGCCGATGAAGCAGCAAAACTGCTTGGTCTTGGCGCAGCCCAGGGCCGTGGCCCCCTGCACCACCCGCTCCGGCAGGCAGACGGCCTCATGGGTCTGGCCGCAGATGCCGCAGGGCACATAGAGGTGATACTTCTCCCCGTCGAAGGTCACTTTCAGTGCGGATTTGCCGCACTCACACTCCACCTCCGCGTTGGACGCCTCCAGGGCAAATACAGAGCGGGCCCCCATGACGGTCTTTCCGCAGGCGGGGCACAGATATCCAAATGTACGCATTTCCTCGCTCATGAACACACCTCTTCTGAAATTTCTTGATTTTGTCATTAAGTTGTGATTATACCACCGTTATCTTTCGTTGTACAGCGATTTTTGGAACATTAGGCCCAGCTAACCGCCTTGACAGCACCACGCTCCCAAGATATGATGAAATCAAAAAGGAGGCGATTCCATGGGAGTGCTTCTGTTCTCGCTGGTCATCAACGTCATCGTCTGTGTCTTTTGCGTAAAGCTGGGCGAAGAAAAGGGGTACAGCGTGGCACTTTGCCTGCTGGCCGGCTTTTTCGGCGGCTTTCTGGCACTGGTCGTCATCTTGCTGCTGCCGGACCAAAGCCAATACCAGCAGGAATTGATCCACGAAGCAAAAGCCCACCAGCAGGAAGTGGACGCTCTGAAGGCCCGCATCGCCCAGCTGGAGTCCCTGCAGTCGCCGCCTCGGCCGGAGGAGTCTGCCGCTCCGCCGGAGGATGGACCATGCGCCGTTTCCCCGGAGAGGGAGGGTGAGGCCGTGTTCCCCCGCCGTACGGACGATCTGATCGCCTGTCCCCGCTGCGGCAGGCGCCAGCGGGGCAACCGGAACTTCTGCTACTCCTGTGAGCTTCCCTTCCGGTATGAGGAACCGTAAAAACAAAGGCAGGCGCTTTCATCCAGCATAAAAGGCGGGTGCGCATCTGCGCACCCGCCTTTTGTTTTGGTTCAGGCAGACCTCTTCCCGTTGAGGATCTCCATGAATTCCTCTCCGGTGATGGTCTCCTTTTCATAGAGGTATCTGGCCAGCTCATCCAGCTTCTCCCGGTTTTCCATGAGGATGGACGCGGCCTTTTCGTGCTGGCACTTCACCACTTCCACCACCTGCCGGTCGATCTGGGTCTGGGTCTCCATGGAGCAGGCAAGAGAGCTGTCCCCGCCCAGGTACTGGTTGGTGACGGTCTCCATGGCCACCATGTCGAAATCACGGCTCATGCCATACCGGGTGATCATGGCCCGGGCCAGCTTGGTGGCCTGCTCGATGTCGTTGGAGGCGCCTGTGGAAACGGTGCCGAACACCACTTCCTCCGCCGCCCGGCCGCCGGTATAGGTGGCGATCTTGTTTTCGATCTCCTCCTTGGTCAGCAGGTAGTGGTTGCCCTCGTCCACCTGCATGGTGTAGCCCAGGGCGCCGGAGGTACGGGGGATGATGGTGATCTTCTGCACCGGCGCGGAGTGGGTCTGCATGGCGGCCACCAGGGCGTGCCCCGTTTCGTGGTAGGCCACCGTCCACTTCTCCTGGTCGGTGAGGATGGCGTTTTTCTTCTGGTAGCCGGCGATGACCACCTCGATGCTCTCCTCCAGGTCGGATTGGGTGGCATAGCGCCGGCCGGCGCGCACCGCCCGCAGCGCCGCCTCATTGACGATATTGGCAAGCTCCGCGCCGGAGGCGCCGGAGGCCATACGGGCGATCTTTCCGTAGTCCACATCCTCGGCCACCTTGATTTTTTTGGCGTGCACCCGCAAAATGGCCTCCCGTCCCTGCAGGTCCGGCAGCTCCACAGGCACCCGGCGGTCGAACCGTCCGGGGCGGGTCAGGGCCGGGTCCAGGGACTCCGGCCGGTTGGTGGCCGCCAGAATGATGACGCCCGTGTTGCCCTCAAAGCCGTCCATCTCCGTGAGCAGCTGGTTGAGGGTCTGCTCCCGCTCGTCGTTGCCGCCGATCTGGCCATCCCGCTTTTTGCCGATGGCGTCGATCTCGTCGATAAAGACGATACAGGGCGCCTTCTCCTTGGCCTGCTTGAAAAGGTCCCGCACCTTGGACGCGCCCATGCCCACGAACATCTCCACGAACTCCGAGCCGGACATGGAGAAAAACGGGACATTGGCCTCGCCGGCCACCGCTTTGGCCAGCATGGTCTTACCGGTGCCCGGCGGGCCCACCAGCAAAATGCCCTTGGGCATGGCGGCACCGATCTCCCGGTATTTTTGAGGATCATGCAGGTAGTCCACGATCTCCTTGAGGCTCTCCTTGGCCTCGTCCTCCCCGGCCACATCGGAGAATTTGATGCCCTCGGAGGACTTCACGTAGATCTTGGCGCTGGATTTTCCAAGGCCGAAGGACATGGCATTGGCGCCGCCGGCCCGGTCCATGAGCTTTTTGGACATGAACTGTCCGATGGCAATGAATATCACCATGGGCAGGATCCATGTCAGCAGGAAGGACAAAATCGGCGATTCCTGCCGGATCTCCTGCCCGTAAAACGGAATACCGGCATCGTGGAGCCGCTGGGTCAGCTCAGGGTCGTCCACCATGGCCGTCTTGTAAATGGCCGTCTCCTCCTGGTTGGTAAAGAGGATGCGGTTTTCCTGCTCCTGCAGTTCCACCCGGCCGATCTGGCCGTTTTCCGTCATGGACATGAAAGTGCCGTAGTCCACCTCGATCACCTGTCCCTCCGCAAAGCGGGGCAGCGCCAGCAGGTTGAACAGCATCAGTACCAAAAGGATGATCCCGTAGTAGTAAAGCAGCGGCTTTTTCGGCCTTTTCACTTCATTCATTGCATTCTTCCTCTCCTTTTTCCTGGAATGCATACACGTTTTTCTCCAGCTGCGCAGCGCTCAGCGCCGCCATCAGCGCGTAGCGCATGGTCTGGACTGCAAAATCCATGGCATACTCGGCATACAAGGCCGCCGCCTCCGCCTGTCCCTCCGCGCCGGCTCCCGTCAAACGCTCCTGGAGGATCTGCTCCATTTTCCGCTCATATTCCCGATGCAGGTCCGCCATCCGGGCCATGGCAGGCGAACGGCAGGTCCGGGCCGTGCGCTCCAGACGAGCCAGCTGCTCCTCATACTCCCGCCAGATCCGCTCCAGCTCCCGCTGTCCGTCTTTCCGGCCGTCCTCCAGGTGATGAAGGCCCCGCTGCAGCTGTCCGTATTCCCGTTCCAGCTCCTTCAGCTTTGCCGCAAACAGCCCGTTCGTTCTCTCCATGGCGCCCACCTCTCTTTCCGCGGTCCATGGCTTCTTTTATAGCAGGACAGGCCGGATTTGACCACTGTCAATTCCGCCTCCCTGTATGGACAAAGGGCCGGAAGTGTCAAGATTTTTGACACTTCCGGCCCTTTGTTTATATTTTTTTGTCACCTGGCGCCATCAGCGCCGGTATCCGCCGGGTGCAAAGAGATCTCTCCGGACAAAAGCCGCAGCATCTGATCCGCCAGCAGATCCTCGTCCAGATGCTTGTTTTCCAGTCCCGTAAGCATCATGCCCACCATGCCCCAGGCATAAAAGCAGAGCGCCGCCTCCACATCCGCAGGCGGCAGCGTAAAGTCCGGCGCTTTCACCAGCAGCATCTCCCGCAGGTAGGTGCTCACCGCCTTGATCAGCAGCTGCTCGATCTCCCGCCCCCGCTGGGAGGACAGCAGCTGCCGGATCTGCTCCCGCCGCTTCACGCTCTCCGACACGATCCCCCGAATGGCGTCCCGCCCGGTGGGTGCGGCTAAACTGGCCTCGATGGCCTGCCGGAGGGACTGGCGCTGATTCCACTCCACCACATCCATGATGTCCTGAAAGTGATAGTAAAACGTCTGCCGGCTGATCCCGCAGGTATCCACCAGTTCCTTGACGGTGATCTTATCCAGCGGTTTGCGGCAGAGCAGCTGACTGAGCGTCTCTCCGATTTTGGCTTTCATGTCCATGGGCATGGCGGTTTTCCTCTGTATCCATCAAATTTCCATACAAATGATATGAATTGATTGTACCAAAAACGGCCGCGCTTGTCCAGAACAACCCCGCAGCAGGCGCGTCCTGCCGGCACGCACAGGCCGGGCCTTTGGATCTGCCGCAGGAAGCAGGTCTTTTCAGCAGGAAGTCCGCTTTTTGACAAAAAGTTCAAAAAGCGGACTTCCTTGTTTCCGATTCAGCAGACGTGGTCCTTTTCGTAATTCACGATGGCGTCCACCTTCTTGCCGGACCGTTCATTATACGAATATGTACAGCTCAAATATGCGGCGATCAATTCCTTTGCCAGCATATTGCCCGTCACCTGACTGCCCAGCGTGATGATGTTGCAGTTACTGGAAAGGCACGCCCGCTTGGCAGAGTAGACGTTCAGCACGTTGGCTGCATAAGCGCCCTTGACCTTGTTGGCCGCCAGCATGACGCCGATGCCGGTGCCGCAAAACAGGATGCCGCGGTCAAACTCTTTGGCCGCCACAGCTTCTGCCACCCGAATGGCCACATTGGCATAGATGGGGTCATCGCTTCCAAAATCCGTAACCTCATGGCCAAGTCCTTTGACGAATTCGATCATCTCCTGTTTATACGCCGTGGCGTTCGGGTCGCAGGCCATTACAATTTTCATAGCAAAACCTCTGTCATTCCAAGACATTCCGCATGGTTCAATCGAACTTCTGCCCTTCCAGGGGGAACTGCGGGCAGCCGTACTTCTTCGCCCACCAGCTGGTCATCAGCGGAGCCAGAATGCAGCTGACCACCACGGACGCTGCGACCTGGACCGTTGCCGTCTCCGCAACTGCCGCCAGGGAGGGATCGACCACCGCGATCGCCGCGGGGACCGCCACGGCGTTGCCGGCCGTGGTGGCCACGCCCCAGGCCGCATATCCGGGCCGCCGGGTGATAAAGCGGTCGCACAGGCAGATGAACGCACCGCCGATAAACACAGTGGTCAGGCCGAGGATGATTCCGGAGATGCCGCCCTTGACCACGTTGACCAGATTGATCCCGGTGCCCAGCGCAAAGCCGATGATGGGGATGATGGCGGAGCCCATGGGCGCAAACAGATCTCTCATGTCATGATCCAGGTTGCCGACGATCATGCCGGCAGCCACGGGGATAATAGCCGCGATCAGGGACTGGAAGGGGATATCTGCCAGGCCGGAAGCTCCCAGCGCCACCAGCGTGAAGAACGGACCGTCATTCAGCGCCAGCAGAGGGAAGCAGCCTGCGTCCGCCCGGTCGCCGAAGTTGCCCATCAAGGTCAGATACACGCTGCCGTTGCTGTTGGTGACCGCGCTGATGATGGCCAGAGAGGAAAGGCCCAGGAAGCCGGCCGAGCCGAAGATCTTGCCCACGGCAATACCCAGTGCAGCGCCGATGATGAACTTGGACAGCAGCAGCACGCCGCCGCGCTTGAGCACCTTGCCCATGTCTCCTACCTGCAATGCGGTACCCATGCAGAACAGCTGCGCGCCCAGCAGGGTGTTGGTGCCCGCGCTGGAGAACACGGCCTGCGTCAGTCCGCCGATCTGCCAGATATTCGGTAAGATCGTTGTAATGATGCTGCCCAAAAGGAGCGGAACCACCATCATGCCAGCGGGAACCTTTTTCAAGAACTTCATAATCATAATACTTCCCCCTTCTCTTTTTATCTGTTTGCTTCCAGCAGGATCCTGTTTACGATATCGATCCCCACCTCGTCATAGCCGCAGAAGCCGCCCTTTACGACCACTGGCATGCCGTCGTACGCCCCTGCCAGTCTGCCCACATCGATCTGCGGGACAATGTTGTCGATGGCGCGGATATAGGTGGTCCCAATCATTTTGCACACACTTTCCATCGTGTCTCCGCCGGTCAGAAGCAGTCCGGCGATACGCTCTTTGCCAAAGCCGCGCAGGACCTGATCTGCGATCTCCGCCAAGCCGCGATTGATACGCGCGGAGCTCTCACCCGGGGCGTAGCCGTGCTTTTCGTCCTCCTCCTTGAGGTTGACCAGCGAATCGTGCAGCGCGGTCTCCACCAGGAGAACTTTCGGAACGTCCGGAGCACTTAAAATGTCCCGCAGCTTCGCAGCGGTCTGCTCGACCTCCAGGCTGTGCGCTTCCCCGTCTTCCAAAAGGCGGTTCGGCGATACGCTGATGCGTACCGATTCCGGTTCAGCCCGGAGAAGGAGCTCCATCTGCTTTTTGGTGTATGGATTGGCAGAGCCCGCGATGATCAGCACCGCTTTCCCCGCTGCCGGCTCTTCGCTGCTCTCCTGCTGCGGCGCCGTCTCGCTGGCGATCCCCCGGGTGACCGCCAGCTTCATGGTGAACGCTCCCGGATCCACTGCCAGGATGTTCCATTTCAGCTCCACGCAAGCTCTGGCGATCGTCTCTTCATGATCCATGCTCGCCGCATCCAGAATAAAAAACTGCGTACCTGCTTGGCGGCTTTTTTCCAGCGCCTGCTTCAAAGCTTCGATCCCCCGCTGCACCACAGTGATGGGGATAAGGTCCACTTTCCGCTTTGTCTGCTTTTCGATGATGGCAGGCACATAGCATTCGGCTACCGGCGTTTTCACGTCCTGGGCCACGGAGATTTCGTTCAAGATCACGCTGTCAATGATCGAATAGCCGCCCACACAAATTCTTCTGGAAGGCGGCATGGACGTGACCATGACCGCAACCACGTCTTCTCCCAGCACATCCAGCATGGCATCCACTTCATGCCCGATGCCGCCCCGCATGGTGGTATCGATCTTTTTGGAAAAATATCGTGCCCCGGCCTTCTTCAGGGCCAGCGTGGCCTTTTTCACCTCCTCATAGGCATTTTCAGGCGGGAGCGCACGGCTGCTGGTGCTCACATAGATCGCTTCCAGCTCCTTTGCTTCTTGGTTTCCAAACATTGTTTCTGCATTGAGGAATAGCCCTGTTTTCACGTTCGCCTTTGCCATCATCATTCCTGCGCTGGCTGTACCGGTAAAGTCATCCGCTACTACCCCAATTTGAAGCATCACGTCCCCTCCTTTGCTCCTGTCAGCCGCACAGCAAAATCAATTGCGTTCAGCAGGCTCAGTTCATTCCTCTGGCGCGCTGCCGGTAGTCCGGTGGTGTCTGATGCCATGGGCTTTACGGATGTTCCTGCAGACGCCTACTATGCAGAGGCTGTACGGTGGGCTGTTGCCCAGGGCATCACTGCCGGCACCAGTGTCTCCACCTTCAGCCCCGATTCCGGCTGCACCCGCGCGCAGATCGTGACTTTCCTCTGGCGCGCTGCCGGCAGCCCGGTGGTGTCTGATGCCATGGGCTTTACGGATGTTCCTGCAGACGCCTACTATGCAGAGGCTGTACGGTGGGCTGTTGCCCAGGGCATCACTGCCGGCACCAGCGTCTCCACCTTCAGCCCGGACTCCATCTGCACCCGCGGCCAGATCGCGGCCTTCCTGTTCCGGGCCAACGGGCAGCCTGCAGCAACCGCAGCAGCCAATCCCTTCAGCGATGTGGCGGCGGACAGCTACTACTATGACGCCGTACTGTGGGCTGCGGAAAACGGCATCACCGCCGGCACCAGCGCAACGACATTCAGCCCCAATGCGCCTTGCACCCGCGCGCAGATCGTGACCTTCCTGTTCCGGGCCACGGGAAAATAAAGGCAGCAGTTCAACCAATCGCACCCAACAGCGGGGCGGCGGTTCATTGGAACCGCCGCCCCGGTTTATCAAGAAAACCGATCGCCATACGGAAGGTCCGCAAAGCGGCAATAAAGCCGGGATCATGGGCAAACGAAAAGCAGCGCAGTATCAGGCTTGTTCTGATACTGCGTTGCTTACTCTGTCGGTACGCTGGAGCGAAAATAAAGCAGGAGTCACTTTTGTGTAAGACACAAAAGTGACTCCTGCTCTGGTGCGCCTGAAGGGACTCGAACCCACACGCATTGCTGCACGAGAACCTAAAGGTGATGTCACCTCAGTGAAAGATTTTTCTGCTGGCACAACATCATGCATATGTGCTCAATTTCACTGGGTACTACGCCTGCGAAACAAAGGAAATAGCTACAAGAGATTACGGCCTGACTTACGGCTATTATTACAAGCTGTCTAATATCGTTTTTAATGCATAGGGTTTAGCATATTTCAAATGCGCATCACTCACAAAAATGGTGTTTTCTTCTAATGGCTTTGTCCACATAGCCGGATATACTACTACTTTCTTTTTGCTATAGCGCCCCTCTGCCCAAACTGATTCGTGATTAACATCGATATGTATGCCGGAAATCTGGAGAATTTGTTCCAAGGATTTCAAAAGATACTGCTGTTTTTCGTATGGGATTGCAGATACTCTTGCCCCTGTTTCTCCCCAGTTCAATAAATCAAGTGCGGCCTTACGATCGAGAACGCTGTGGATGTATTGATTTCGATAGTGCTTTAGACACCTGTGGCAAGCACTGTCACAGGTACAGCTTTCGAGAAGTTCTCGAGTTTTGGTAAGTAGCTGTCGAATAGAGAATTCAATGCTAACAGCATATCTCTTGCCAGCTTAGCTGCACGTTGGCGGCTATCTGAGAAAAGCAGAACTTTCCGCCCCTCGTTTGGAAGTCGATCGGGATCGCCTGTTTTCCCTGGAACCGCAGGTTGAGCTTGGAATTGCGCTTTAATCAGATTGAAGAAGGACTGGTTGCCTCTTGTATTAAAAGAGGTCAGTTGCATCTTAGATAGTTCATGCCGACAATGCGGACAGGTGGAAAATGTCAGAATGTCCGGTCGGGCCTTTGCTGTGAAGCCGCTATAATACAGCTTTCTGATGCCCTGCTTTCCATCCAAGGAATCATCAGAAAAGTCGATGAAGCCGCTTTGAACATCTAAGTAGCAAGGCGAAATTTTATTCTGTCCTTGACGTTCCGGCAATCGATAACCTGCAGACGGAATGAAAAGATGTATTTCTTTAACCTCATCTTCATTTATCATACCAGGTTGATGCCAGAGGTATGTACGTCTTCTGGCTTCAAAATCTTGCTTCAGCACAAAACCTCTGAAGAAAATACTACCGCACCGGCGATCATTGTATAACTCATAAATCGTGCTTCCGCATTCTTTGCAAGTAAGATTACCATCCGAAAAATAGACCTCACCCAATGTTAATCCATTTTCCGTGTGCGAATGAGGACAGTCTGGATTAGTACAAGCGTAAACGCCCTTGATTCCACGAAAAAGCATATGCATTCTTGCTGGAAACAGAACACTTCCACTTTCGCTTCGCGCCAAAGGTGCGATTGAAAGCATAACACTGACAGCGTGCAGGGCATCTTCTAAACTGTTATCAGGAAAGATAGACTCCGCTAATTCTTGTAAAGAGACTGCTGTTCCGCAGCAAAGTTTGAACATTTGGGAGAAGGTTCAGCAAAAACTGAAAGCGCAGGCCCGTCCGGCCAATGGCAATAAGGCGAAGCACCGCTATGCCGGACTGATTCTCTGCAAAGAGTGCGGCAGCCCCTTTGTGCCGATGACCCGGTACTGGAACGGCAAGCGGCGTGTGGAGTATGTCTGTAAGGGCTACCATCGGAACAGGAAAAGTTATTGCAGTTCTCACCGAATCCATGAGGAGGTGCTGGATACAGCGGTGCAGGAGTTTGCCCAGATCATGCGGATCAAGATGGGTGAGGAGCAGAAGAAACTGAAGCAGAAACAAAAAATGTGGGCGTTGAGGAAACCTATCCTCGACGCCCACATTTTTGCGTTACAGGAGAAAATTCAAAAAGTGGAGCAGGAAGTGGATTTGCTTACGATGAGCAAGATTGAAGCAACCATTGAGGTGTTTAAAAATAGGTCTGATGCAGAAGATAAATCAACAAGGGATTTTTGAATGTTTTTTCACCTCGATTACCTTTGCTTGAATGGAATGATCTAAGCAAGTCGAAATTCCTTGAAGTTCTGATCCCATAATGATCACTCTGTATTTAGCTCTGGAAGCTGAAAGATATAGCATATTATAAGCTGAATACATTAAAAAGTGGCGTGAAATATCACTGGTTCCAGATGTTTGTGGGACGCGACCTTCATCTGCTCCGAGCAAAACTACAGCTTGAAATTCCAAACCGTTGATTGCATAAGGGGAGGTCAAAGTATAGGAATCCACTGATATTTGTGAACACCGGTCTAAAAGATTACACTTTCTTTTTATTGATTTTTCTAATAATGCAACCCCATCTTCTGCAATCCATTTATTGTCGAAAGAAACAATGGCAATGTCTTTTGGCTTACATTGTAGATCACGCATTAATTCACCGAGGCGATTCGAAAGATCTGATATCATAGCGTCATCATTGGGATACATATGGAGTTCGGGGACTTGCATTTTCATTTCTTCGGCATGGGTAAAATGGTATTGCACATTCCCATAAGGGTTAGAAAATGCAGCCCCAAACATCAATGTTCCGGATGCGGCAATGGATGCACAGAAGTCTACAATTGCGGGGCTATTTCTGAAAAGAGTGTGTAGTTGTTGCTGCTTAACATTGCCGAACTCTCCACGGGAAATATAATCTTTGGATGTGTCACCTCGATCACCAATAGCTTGGCTATAGTCTAAAGCAAAGCACAAAGGAATCTCTTTTGATGAGGTGTCTTTACTCAAAAAATGAAATACGCTTTGTTCATTAAGATTGAATAAGTGCATTTCATCGACAAAGATATAATCATACCCGTCGTTCTGACGTTTCCTTCGCCAGAATGGTGCATTAAGGTGCGAGATTGCTTCGATTGTCACATCATCAACATCGAATGTGTTCTGCGACTGCAACATGTTTTGGTAGTCATTGAACAGGGAGAAAATTAGTTCTTTTTCCGGTTTGGTTTTGCACGGAATTCCATTAGGAATTGCATCGAGTTCAAGATAGTTTTCAATTGAACAATCGGTTCGCCCTTTAATTTGAATGCTAAACTCATGTTGGAGCATATTTATTAGTGTGGTTTGGTCAGTCTTTTCTGCATCAAATAAAGTATATACTTCGGTACTTATAAGCGAACGATAAGTTTTGATACGATTTGCTTTAAGTGCATTTTTGACTACGTCATCAATTAACATTAACTGATAGGTCTTTGAATCGGCTGCATTATCTTCAATGACTGAAGATCTATCAATATGTGCAAATTCTCGGCAAAATGCAAATAGAGTTGTGAAGCAAATTGTTTGTTCAGAAGAAGGTGACAAATAATATTCACTGTTAGGATATAGTGAAAAACATTCTTGGTTTCTCTGAGAAGTAGATTCGCTATGAGCGAAAAAAATTACGCGGAAAGGTAGACCTTGCTCATGATGCGCTTTCAAAAGCCTATATGCACGCATAATTAAGGATACTGTTTTACCTGTTCCAGCGGCTCCATCTACTCGCAGGGGGGAAGATAAAGATTCGTATTCAACTACTTTCCGCTGAGACTCAGTCAGTGCATTGAATTGCTGCTCGTAAGTCCAAAAAGTAAAATCACTCCTTTCAACTGTGGTGCTGGCTTCTACATGCTCCAAAGGAGTTGATAGATCGCTTTTTTCGTTTGCAGATAATGCTTTTTCAATCTGCAGTTGCAAACCATACTTGAGGTCAGCATACATCTCTCCAGCGTGTCGAAGGACATCTGTTTGCACAATATCAGCGATCTGCCCTGGTTCTTCTGCATTATATTTATAGGCAAGTAAGGGGAAAGATATTCCTCGACTTTCTAAGCGAGGGACTTGATTTGAGCGTTCGATTACTAATCGGTGATGGTCAGCAATGGAAAAAGGGAACAGTATAGATTTTGAACCATTAATTCTTTCAGAAGCGGAAAAAGGATAGTTGTTCCAAATTTTGAGAACTAATCTGAAAGCACGCTGTACCACAGTTAAAAGTCTGGAAGGATTAGTTTCCTCCAAGAGAAGATGGCATGCGGTTAAATCAATGCAAAATATATGCTTATCTATGTCTGCTTTAGCAGGCTGTTGCTTTTTTCGGCCTACAAAGAGTATGCCATCCTTAACATACTCAATCTTTGTGTTGTGAAAGATTTCGGAGGAAAGCTGGCCGCCTAAATGTTTTGTGAAGATCATTCCTTCTGGATATTCAACACTTTGCAAACGGCTGTCGCTTACATATGTAGAAATAGCATTTTCATCAAATAATAAGAATTTCAAGATAATCCCTCCTGATAGCAGCCTTCTATCAAAGATTTAAAGTCAGATTCGCTTGGATTCTCCAACCCAATTCGAACGAATACATTAGAAAAACGCTGCATCAAATGCTCACACCAGGGAGACTGTATTGTCCCTTCCACTCCCACAAAATCAGATTCAGTTTCCAACCAAAAAGATCTTTTTAGGCGAAAATACTCTGCTAATCGATTAAGGGTTTTATCGGAGTGTTCCATTTGAATGAGTTCTTCTCTATCTGGAAATGGGGGCAAATCAGAATAGAGAATTCCTGACGAAAATGGATTGGCTATCTTTTTTGCGTCTAAAAGAGAAAGGCTTCTAATTTCCAGTAAATCAACAATCAACCCCTTACTTTTCACACCGTTATCCAAATATGCTGTTTGAGGCAAAAAATAATAATGGTGCAATTTGCCTGAATCAATATCTTTGATATAGGCAATAGCGGATTTTGTGTTAGATTTAATAGCTTTTTTCCTGTGAACATCATCAGATTCTATTTGCGCAACTTGAGTGTACTGCTGAATACAAGCATATAATTCATCTACCTTTTTTATGGCTTTTCTATCTCCCGATAATTGTTGCTTTTTGTCTTGCAGAATTATTTCAAGCTGTTCGGTAGATGTTGATAAAAGCGTTTGTCCATCAAGTTCAAGGGCTGTCGCCTTATCACAAACAGTTTTCATTTTATCAGCAATTGTTTTGCTATACACTAATTGGTAACCGTGCTTTGAAGAAAACCATGAAGATGCATCTACAGCAACTAAGTAATGGTATTTGGGTACCTTATTTTGCGCGATGTCACATCTGGCAGTTATGATAATCCCATAACAAGGAAAGGCGGGGTATTTGTCAGACTTTATACCATAAATAACAGTTCCTTGATCAAGACTGTTTTTCATTTGTGGATCCTCCTTATTAAAAACATAAAGAGTATATAAAAGGCTCGCAGATAAAAATATCTACGAGCCTTTTAAGCCCGGAAATTGAGGGGCTATTCTCAACATTAGGCTAATTAAGTTGGTACGGGTAGTGGGGGTCGAACCCACACGGATCACTCCACTGGAACCTAAATCCAGCGCGTCTGCCAATTCCGCCATACCCGCATATTCAGTTTCCCTCTATTTTTACTCGGGGAGGGGATGCCCGAGGCGGAGCGTTGCGCTTGATCCGCATCTATAAAAACAGGCCATGCCTGCTTTTACCTGATTGGTGGGGAATACTTCACTGAGGTGACAGCACCTAAATCTCGCATGTCTACCAATTCCATCACAGGCGCGTATGAGCGGCGCGGAACTCGTGCCGCTGTTTTTTGTTTTAGTGGGCGTAAAATTCGTCGGGTGTTTTTGCCATGGGGAGGGCCCTTTTTACCTGCTTTGAAAAGTCTGGCTTGCAGATCAGGACCCAAGCGTACCCATCATAGCAAATCAGCTCCAGCTGGGTCAACGGTGTCTGGAAGCAATATTCCGGTGAGCCGAAATTTTCAATCTCCCAGCAGGGCTCATAATTCCAAACCGCACAGGGCTGCGTACCTTTCGGCACCGCGGAGAGCACGCCACCCAGCAAGAAACGGATGTAGCCCGCTGACAGATGCGCGGTCAGCTCTGTGCCGTCCATCAGCAATCCTGTCCACTGCCAGCGTCTGCGAACTTCCTCCGGACAGTTTTCCGCGTACCAAAGATCATGGTCCGTAATGACCCAGTCATACTGGTACTGCAAATCTCCCAGTGCCGAAAAAATGTCCAGCAGATCATGTTTCAGTTCTTGCCGGGCAATCATCCAGAAGTCCATATAAAATCCTTCACAAAGGTGACAGCACCTAAATCCCGCATGTCTGCCAATTCCATCACAGGCGCGTATGCACTGCCGCAAAACCACAGGCAGCAGTATACCACATTCCCCCCGGCAGGACAATAGAAACTTGCACCCCCCTCCCAGTCCCACCTTTTGAAAAAAAACTTGACCTTCCCCCCGGTGGATGGTGTATGCTCTCCTTACAAGACACATCCCACACGCGAAACGAAAGGAAGGTCCTGCAATGATCGTACTGAAAAAACGCTGCCTGGCTTTGCTGATGGCACTGGTACTGGTCCTGAGTCTCTCAGTCCCGGCGCTGGCCACCCAGACCGACAGCGCTGTCTCCTCTTTGGAGGATACCGCCGTCTCCGCCGCGCTGGCCGCGCTGGAATACGGCAGCGCCACCAGCGTGCAATATGCCCTCTGGAAAGACGGGGAGATCCTCCTCTCCGGCAGCAGCGGCGTTTACTCCAAGTCGGAGGACCGGGCCCTTACGGATGACATCCTCTATGGCATCGGCTCCGTCAGCAAGATCTACACCACCGTGGCCGTCCTGCAGCTGGCCCAGCAGGGCGACGTGTCTTTGGACGTCCCCGTCACCCGCTATCTGCCCCAGTTCCGCATGGCGGATCCCCGCTACCGGGACATCACCGTGCGGATGCTGCTCAACCACTCCTCCGGCCTCATGGGCAGCGGTCTCGCCGGCGCCATTTTGTTTGACGACGCAGATGACTCCGCCGTGGACGATCTGCTGGAAACCCTCTCCACCCAGCGTCTGGTGGCCGATCCCGGCGCATACAGCGTCTACTGCAATGACGGCTTCACCCTGGCCCAGCTGATCGTGGAAGCTGTCAGCGGTCAGGATTTCATGGAGTATGTGCGCGAGAACATCCTGGAGCCCGCCGGCCTAGAGAGCACCTTTGCCCCCGGCGACGACTTTGACACCGATCTTCTCGCCAAGACCTACTCCGGAAGCGACCCCCGCCCCCTTCCCCAGGACTGCCTCAACGCCGTGGGCGCCGGCGGCCTGTACGCCTCCGCCTCGGACCTGGCAGCATTCGGCGGTGCGCTGACGGACAGCACGCTGCTCTCCGCCTCCTCCCGCGAGGCCATGGCGGTGCCGGAGTACGACCGGGGCATCTGGCCGGACGACACGCTGGATCTCCTCAGCTACGGTCTTGGCTGGGACTGTGTATCCTTCTTCCCCTTCTCCCAAAACGGCATCCAGGCTCTGGTGAAGGGCGGCGACACCCTGCGCTACCACGCGGGGCTCATCGTGCTGCCCCAGCACCGCATGGCCGCCGCCGTGCTCTCCTCCGGCGGTTCCTCTGCCTACAATGAGCTGGCCGCCGCCCGCCTGCTGACCGAGGCTCTCCGGCAGGACGGCGTCACCGTGGACGAGACCATCCC
>DYBL01000071.1 GCA_019418625.1 Clostridiales bacterium
GTCTTGTGGGTGGTGCTGCTGGCGGTGTCGGCGGCCACATTTATTCTTCCTCGGTGAGCAAGGGCGGTGATTTCGCCAATCATGTCGTCGGCTCTGTGGCTACCGGGAACATCACCCAAATGGGCACGATCACCGGCGAAAAGGCCGTTGAAGCCCTGCACTCCTATATGGGCCACACGGCACTTGGGCCTGGGGCAGAGAATATCCCCACCTACCAGAATGTCGAGATCGGCGGCGGCCGTATCACCGGCACGGAGGTCACTCCGGAACACCCGGAGGGCATTGCCTTCGGTATGTACCATGCGGACCAGTATGTTACGCCGGAGGGCCAGTACACGACGGTTCACGCCGCAGACGGCACCGCCTGGTATAAGCAGTATGCGGTGGACGCAGTGGACAAGACGCCCTACATGGCGCCGGACGGTTCGATTGCCTACAATGAGTCCATTGTGAAGAAGCTGCCGCCCACCCCCAAACGAAAGGATAAGATCTGATGGCTGAAGAACGCAAGGACAGCTTTGCTGAAACGGTAGACACTGCGGCCTCCGCAGCGCATACGGTCAAGGGCGCCATCAAGGCCGGCAAGGCGATTTCCGGCGCGGCCAAGGGCGCTGCCGCCGGCGGCCCCTATGGGGCTGTGGCCGGGGCGGTCTGGGCCGGGCGTAAGCATATCGGCAAGATTATCGCCGTCATCATTATTCTGCTTTTGCTGCCGGTCCTGTTTATTTTGATGCTGCCCGGGCTGATTTTTGGCGGTTTGATCAATGCTTTTTCGCCGGCAGACACGGAGCAGCCTGTCCTCAACAGCGAAACTGCTATCGTAGAGAACGCCAACGACATCACATTTACCATCAATTCCATCTTGGGCGAGGCACTGGACGATGTGATAGCCCGCATTGAAGCGGACTTCGCCTCTTCCGGCGCTGACCAGATGGAGATCAAAAATCCCTATTCGGCCGGTCCCGTCTATAACGCCAATCTCATCGTCTCGCAGTATTGCGCTGCCCGGGATGAGGATTTTGAGAGCATTTCGCTGGATGATCTGGCCGCTGTCCTGCGGGAGAACAAAGAGCATCTCTACTCTTATACCAGCGTGCGGGAGAGCCGTGAGGTCACATCGGAAGACCCGGAGACCGGGGAGGAAACCACAACTACCGAGATCTGGATGGTCTACACCATCCGCTACAACGGCGAGTCCTATCTTGCCGACCATGTTTTTGCGCTTACGGATGAGCAGAAAGAGCTTGCCTCCGATTATGCCTCTAACCTGAGCATGTTTCTGGGGGACGGCCTGCTGCAGAACCTGACAGAATGGACTGGAAACAGCATTCCCTCCCTGGGCGATGTGACCTTTACAGACGGTGTGACGCCGGTGGTCTATTTCAACCAGCTGGACGAGCGTTATGCCAGCCAGCCCTACGGCACCGACAATATCGGCGGCTACGGGTGTGGGCCTACCGCCATGTCCATTGTGGTGTCCTCCCTCACGGACGAAACTGTGGAC
>DYBL01000072.1 GCA_019418625.1 Clostridiales bacterium
TTCTTCCTCAGCATAGGCCCGTTCCAGCCAGGTGCCGGCGCCCTCGGCGCGTTCGTCGGTCTCACCGCGGAGGAACGCGGTCGTCACGCCGAAGTAGGCGGCCAGCTGGATCTGCTGGGACTGGGTGGGCGTCTGGCGGCCCGTCTCAAACTTTTCCACAGCGGTCCGTGGAAAACCCAAAGCGGCAGACAGGGCAGGGCGGCTCAGCCCCCGCTCTGTGCGGAGAGATTCTATGCGTTGTGCCATGGTGACCATAGGGGATCGTGCCTCCTGTTGCAAAATCAAAATGCCGCCAAAAGAGCAATGCCCGGCGGCGATTCAAGGAGAGTATACCGCCAAAGGGCGCCGGACGCAAGGGGCAACGGGAAATGCGCTGCGGGCGGGGGATGGACTTTACCGGCGGAACATGGTAGAATGATTCGGAAAAAACAGGAAGTGGGGATGTGCGTGAGGAGGACGGTCCTATGGCGGTGCGGGGCGCTGCTGCTGGCGGCAGGAGCGGCACTTTGGCTCGCCTGGGGCGTCTGGCGCTCTGCCCACGGTCCCGTGACCCGCTGCTGGAAGATCCTGCTGCCTGGAGTGACAGAGCCGGTACGTCTGGCGGTGCTGTCGGATCTGCATGACTGCCTGGATGAGGCGGACCGGAGAAGACTGGTGACGCTGGTGGAACAGGCGGGACCGGATCTGATCCTGCTGGACGGGGACATGCTCAACGGCGACAGCCCGGACGCATCGAAGCTGTGCAGCCTGACGGAGCAGCTTGGGAAGGCAGCACCGGTCTATTGTGCCCTGGGCAATCACGAGCTTGCGTATCTGGAGGCGGGCACGTCGCCGCTTATGGAGGAGCTGGAACAGGCAGGGGCCACGGTGCTGGAGCGCGGCTACGTGGATCTGGACATAGGGGGCGGTATCCGGTTGGGCGGCCTCTACGGATATGCCTTTGCCCAGGACGATCTCAACACCTGTGATCCGGAGCGGATGGACCCGGAGGACTATGGCTTTTTGCAGGACTTTCAGGCAACCGAGCGCTGCAAGATCCTGCTGTGCCATCGGCCGGACAGCTTTGTGTTCGGCGAGGCGGCCCGGACCTGGGACGTGGATCTGGTCATCAGCGGCCATCTCCACGGCGGACAGGTGGTGCTGCCGCTGCTGGGAGGCGTTTTCGGCGGGGATCAGGGCTGGTTTCCCCATTATGTGCATGGCGTATATGAAAAAGAGGGCGTGACCATGGCCGTGACCAGCGGCCTGGGCTCCCAGCCTGAGCGCCTGCCGCGGTTCCGAAACCCGCCGGAGATCATGGTGCTGGATCTGGAGCCGGCGCGGTGATGCCGCTGCTGTAAAGAAAGGAGGGACGCGTGTGGAGGCATATGAACATCAGCTGCTGGAAGGCCTGCGGGCATTCTTGCAGTGCGGGCCGGCAGCATTGGAACTGACGGACCGGGCGGACTGGGAGCGGCTGTGGCGGCTGGCACGCCAGCAGAAAGTGCTGCCGATGGCGGCGGATGCACTGTGTCCTCCCATGCGTGCTGCCGGGGCGGATGACGCCATGCTGCGCGCGGTGCGGCAGGAGGCGGTGAGGGACATGTCCGCCCAGATCCGGCGATTCTCCGCTTTTACCGGGCTGTATGAGGCGTTTTTGGCAGCGGGCTGTACGCCTCTGCTGGTCAAGGGCGCTGTGTGCCGGGCGGTGTATCCCAAGCCGGACCTGCGGGTATCGGCGGACGAGGACCTGCTGGTGCGGCCGGAAGAGCTGCCGCGGATGTGTGCGGTGCTGCGTGAGCGGGGCTGGGAGATCCGCGGAGGGGACGGCGATCAGGTGACGGCTTGCCTGGACCCGGGAACGGGGGCCTATGTGGAGCTGCACCGGACGCTGTTTCCTGCGGGAGATCCAAGCTATGGGCCCATGAATGCCTTTTTCTCCCATGCCTTTGATGAAAAGATCCAAGTGCAGGTGGAGGGAAGGACCTACTGGACGCTCAGTGCCCAAATGCACCTGCTCTATCTGATCCTGCATGCATGCAAGCATTTTCTCCACTCCGGCGTAGGCATCCGGCAGGTATGTGATATTTGCCTTTGCGCCTGTGCCTGGGGCGATACGGTGGACTGGACGGCCTTGCAGGCCCAGCTGCGCCGGGTCCGGGCGGAG
>DYBL01000073.1 GCA_019418625.1 Clostridiales bacterium
GCGGACGGGAAACGGTATCAGACCAACTATTACAATCTGGACGCCATTATCGCTGTGGGGTATCGTGTGAACTCCAAAAAGGCGACCATGTTCCGCATTTGGGCGAACAGGGTGTTGAAAGAGTTCATCATCAAGGGCTATGTGATGGATGACGCACGGCTGCGAGAGCCGGAGAACTTTTTCGGCAAAGATTATTTCGAGGAACAGCTGGAGCGTATCCGGGACATCCGGGCCAGCGAGAGAAGATTTTACCAGAAAATCACGGACATCTATTCCCAGTGCAGCGCCGACTACGATGTGGAAAGCCCCATCACAAAGGAGTTTTTCGCAACGGTGCAGAATAAGCTCCACTATGCGGTCACCCACCATACAGCTGCCGAGATCGTATATGGCCGTGCCGACAGCACCAAGCCCAATATGGGCCTGACCACATGGAAAAACGCCCCCAAAGGCCGCATCCGCAAATCCGATGTCACCGTTGCCAAAAACTATCTGAACGAAACAGAAATGCGGAACCTGAACGAAATTGTCACCATGTACCTTGACTATGCGGAACGGCAGGCCCGCCGGGGAAATGTCATGTATATGGCCGATTGGGTCAAGCGGCTTGACGCATTTTTACAGTTCAACGAGGAAGATATTCTGCATGATAAAGGCAAGGTGACCGCTGCCATTGCCAAAGCCTTTGCCGAGAAAGAGTTTGAAAAGTTCCGGGTATTGCAGGATCGGACCTATCAGAGCGACTTTGACCGACTGGTTGCAGAGACTTCGGCTGATCAGACAGAATAACCGTATACACAGAAAGCCCACGCCTCCGGTTCTCTTTCCGGCTGCGTGGGCTTTTTGGGCCATCGCTTATTTCTTGTTTTGCAGCTGTTCATGGGCTTCCTGCTGGACAATCAACCCCGCCGAAAATCCATACTTGAAATGGCTTTCACTTTCCTCGCACTGGGCGATAGCGTTCTGCGCCCGGAGTTCCTCCACCAGCGCATAGTCCTCTTTGCTGAGCCGCTGGGATAACTGCTCCATCAACGCTGCACAGGTTTGGATCGCCTTGTGGTATTCCGGGGACGTGGGTACGACTGTTTCACAGGGATAAAACTCTCCATTATACATGGCTTCTAAAATCATGGTGTTCCCTCCCTCAACAGTAGACCAGCTCCGCCAGGACAATTTCCTCGGCTCTGTTGTGGATGGAGTTCATGGAGCGCACCCATGCCATCTGGTCGGCAGCTTTCAGGGCTTCTGTGACGCCCTCTTGCTGCATCATGGATTTTTCAATGATTTCCAGCCGCTCCCGGCAGGCGATGTCGATTTCCTCCAAGTGGGGAAGCAGCTTTTCAGTGACAATGAGATCGGTATACAGAATGGGCCGATGTTCTTTTAAGTAGGCACGGCGCATCCGGCCATATTTCCCGATATGGTACTCTTTGGTGTCTGCTAACACAAGGTTGGGAATGAGATAGTCGCCGCATTGGGTGTAAGTCAGTTCCATACAAGGCTCCTTTCGTGAGAATGTGGTTGACAGTTACGGTAGGTTTGAGGGCATCCCTCCTTTATCATAACTGTCTTTTCATTCGCCACAAATGAGCCGCCAGTCATGATGTAATGTTTTTTGGTGTAATCCACCCTCTATACATTACATCATGGTTGTGGATGGAGTTGGACTCTTTCTGTCGATCATCCCTCTGCCGCTCATCCTCCTGACTGAGTCTTCCGTATAAGATGTTGTATTTTTGGCTTGCCATATCTCTGTAACCTCCTTTTACTGGGGCAAGCCGGTATGGGGTACGGACAGTATACCCCACCGGCCTGCACAAGTCCACGGAAACTTTACGCGCTGTGGGCTTCCTTCTTTAGGTCTGTGTCAATGAGCGAGAGCAGCTTGTCTGTGGGGGTCGCTGTGGCCTCCATCGGGAACACAGAGGTCACATGAAAGACCTTCCCTCCAATGAGCATCTCCCTTTGATTGATATTGTGATCGCCCTGGTGCTGGTAGCAGGTGTCACGAAAACTGGTCAGCACCTCTCCGCTTTCTGTTTCCTGCAGCAGTGCTCTGCCTGGATCGTATCCGCCCAGCATGCCGGTGTCACGGTATTTCTCATATGCCTTTTTCATGGCGCTCCTTTCTCCCGAAACCAATTCGGGCAACAAAAAAGCAGACCGTCACATGGTCTGCTGCCAAGTCTGTTCTTCTTCATGATCGTCCTCCTTGTGACCGAGAGCGATTTTCTTTTGCCGTTCCTTCCGGAGGGCTTTGCTGTCGGTGTGGTGGTGCGTAGTGGTAGCGTCCATCACAGGAGCAGGCCCCTGGCCGCGCTCCAGAGCGTGTCCAAGCTGGACCACACCACCCACAGCACCAGCCCAGTCAGCGCCAGGGTCGCCAGTCCCAACAGCAGACTGGTCCATGGAATGTCCGGCAGACTCGGTCTGGGCAGTCTAAACCATAGCCGATTCCATTCTGAACCGATGTGTGAAACGGAATTATGACTACGATGTCCACCAGCAGCTCTCCAATAACGCCAACCTGCCCCTGCTGAAAATTCCATCCTTGTCCGAACCCAAGTCCGACGCCAACGACTGGCAGGCCCGTTTTCAGACGGTGGAGAACACCTTTGCTGCCAGCATCGGACAGATCTGCAACGCCGCCCTGGATCGTAGCGTCATCGCCTACAACGACCATGCCGACCCGGAGGAGCGCAAGCGATACCGCCGGGATTTGGAAGCCTTGGCCATCTATAGTGGGCTGGAGATCGATGCGGCCAAGACCGGTGTGCGGCCCAACCTGGATGAATTTCTGGGCGGACGGAAGGTAAAGCGCACCCCTTTTCTCCAGTACAAATATCTGTTGGAGCGTGCGGAGGAGCGCCGCCGCGCCTGGTACGAGCCCACCCACCGTGAGCGGCTGGAGGCCTTCTTTGCTGGGATCGACTGGGACACGGTGGACTCCCCGGTGGAGCGATTGCCCTGGCTGGCCCGCCAGCTGGAGCGCAACACGCCGAAGATTCAGGAGAAACCAGCGAAGGACAGCGAACTATTCACCTTCGCCCAGGAACGAAGCTGGAAGAAACATCTGGACCAAAACATTCTTTCTTCTGTCTCTGCCTTGCTGTGGGACTACGAGCACTGCCTCTCCCGCATCCGGGCCTGCCGTGCCCCCGCCAAGGGACAGCAGCGGAAAACGGATATCGACCGTATCCTCTACGCCAGAGGACAAGAGGAACTCTACGACAGCGATGAACTGTACGCCTTCTTCCAGCAGCTTTCCCCGGAGCGTATCACCGCTCTGCGAAAGGAAATCGTAGAACAGCAGTGGCACCTGATGACAGAAAAACAGAGAGAACCATTTCTGCGGGAGCATCTGCCGGAGGCGGCGGACTACTACGATCTGCTGACCGACTTCCGCCATGGCGGATTTCGTATGCTGGGGGATCTGGTCTGCGACATCGACGATCTGGAGTCTGCCCGGGAGCGGAAGCAGCTCCGCCGCCCGGCAGATTCCCCGGCCTTCCAGAAGATGATGGAGACCTATCTGGCTGCCCCCTTCAGCGGCAATGAGCGGGCCGTGGTGTCCAAGGTCTGCCGCAAGCTGTTGAATAAGATCATCCGTCCCAGCCTGGCGGCACCCTATGTGGTGGCCATTGGCAAGCGGAACCTGCTGTGGGATCTGCTGCCGGACCACATCGAGGAACATGTTCTGGAGGTAGATCATGCTGAATGAGTGGAAGGAGTTTCAGGACTATGCTGGTGCGGTAAGCTACACTGCCCGGAACAAGCAGGACACCACCTACCTGGGCCGCTTTACCTTCGACACCATTTTGGATTTCGAGGGACTCAACCGGGTGCTGACCATCCTGGCAAGAGGGTTTGCGTTTCATAATGAGGATGGCAGCCCCGCCGAAGCACCCCGGGAACGCATCGACTATGCCAAGCGGGGCCTGTGTGCCTGGTGCAGTGTGCCGGACAGCAAAAAGCCACGCCCCGGGAGGCGTGGCAGTTCGGCAGTGATTTTAGGAACCTTCATTCGGAATTCCATGGTCTTGTAGATGAAAACGGCAGCGGATGGTTTCACCGCCATGTGCATCGGGTGGTGGCTTTTGTGCGGGAAAACCCGGAGAGGGTATCCAGCAGCGCCCAGAAAAAGTATGCCGCCATTGAGAATGGCTTTGACCGGGCCTGGCGGGACAAGGTGATCCAGATGCAGGTCCCTCTGTTTGCCCCCACCACCAAGGGGCAGTGGGGATTGCGGTTTGACAGCTTTCTGGCCCAGGCTTTGGAACTGGGACCGCTCCGGAAAGAGGAACCGATACTTCCACCCGCATTGGTGGAGCAACTTCGCAGCCTCACGCCCAAGGGCGTTCCCGTGGAGATGGTGGAGACGCTGGCGGCCTACTACTTTGCCAACAAGCCCGAGGATTCCGACTGGGTGGTGCTGCCGGTGGCCAACTTTGACGCATATTTCGGCACCACCAGCTTTGGGCGAAAGTATCTCAAGCAGATCCCAGAGGCCATTTTGGAACGCTCCGAAACTGGTTTTGGGCTGTGCCGGTACCGGCTGGGTGATGGCGTCGTAATCGAGTAGATAGAATCAGGCATCCATCTCCGCTTCTTCCATTGGAGATGGATGCCTGTTCTCTTCATAATGATTCAGTTCTTTGCCATTTCCCACGCCAGACAGAATCCGCAGATAAAGCTGTCCACGGAGCGTTGCTCTATCATCAGGTTCTGGGCATCCATGACCCGCAGAACCAACTTTCTCTCGGATTTTTCCAAGCGCTTGATAAGCTGTTGGTGGCAAGCTTCGATTTCCTGCTCGGCCTCTTACATGAGTAGCTTACACTCTCAACCACCTATCTGCCATTCACCGCCGTGGAAGCAAATATACGTACGGCTTTTATAGTGTAAAATTTGAGCCAGGGAACGCTTTGCAGTATCTATATCAAGACAATAATCGGGATTTGCAACTGCTAATTTTCCATTTTCCAAAACCGCAGCGTCTCCCGTAATGAAAAAACTGTTATCCAATGCGCGAATGGATACATGACCCGGTGTATGACCGGGTGTTGCAACGATCTCACATCCGCCGCCCCAATCAAAATGTTCGCCGTGTGCGATTACGGAATCGATCCCAATGGGCTTTAATTCTCGATATCGTTGACAAAACTGATTGCCAAATTCTTGCTGATCTGGCGGCAAAAGTTTCTGAAGCTGTTCAGCCTGCTGAAGTCGGAGATTTTTCTTTTCCCCGCATAAGTAAGGCTGTTCGATACCGGAAGCCATGATTTGAATGGTTGGATAAGCCTCTTTTAGCTCTGCCGCAGCTCCAATATGATCATCGTCCTGGTGCGTCAGCAGCAATTTTGTGATGCTTTCTGGTGGAATACGGTATTTTGAGAGCTCTCTCTGTAACAACTTCAAAGAACCGGGATAACCGCAGTCTACCAAAACCACATCCCTGTTACCGAACAGTACCACAGGGTGCAAATTCTGCTGCATATTCTGAAAAGTATAACATAGGTCCAGCACCTGATATCGTTTATCCAATGACATCACTCCTTAACCGAACTGGGGACTGATAGATGCGCATGGTCTCGCCGTCTTCACTTTTCGCCGTGCATATATATTCCCAATCGTATCGTTCATAAAACGAAGTATGCTCCGTCAGCAGATACAGGGTATGGATATTCCATTCCTCCATATCATCGCATATAAATTGAAGCAATTTACCGGCAATTCCTTGATTCCGCCATGCTTCCTCCACAAATAATGCACACAGGTTGGGGGAGAGATCTTTTCTGTCATGAAAGTCATTTTCTATGACACCGACACCTCCAATGATTTCTGCCCGGTGGACAGCAAGATACCATTGTGGAATCGCGGTATTCTTCTCCAAACACGCAAGCATACTTTCTTCATACGCCTCTTGGGGAACACCCCATTTTGCATGGAACCATGCGGCAGCTCTTTTGATACACTCTCTGTGCTCTCTGAGCATTAAGATCTCCATAACAACACATTGCCTCCTTAGGATAAGGTTTTATACATCCATATATGCGGGCAGTATTCTTCCAGAAACTCCCGTCCTATTGCTGTATATCCTTGCTTTTCGTAAAACTCTTTTACACGAACCTGAGCGGCAAGAAACAGTTTATTTGCCTTTGATGCAATCACTTGCCTTTCGCATTCCTGGACAAGCATCAGACCCAGAGACTGACCACGGAATGCGTTTCGGACTGCAACTCTTCCCAGAACATAAGAGTTTCTCTCCTGGTCCCAATAAAAGCGGCAGGTTCCAACCGGAACTTCTCCGTTGAACACCACAATATGCCGAGCCTGATGGTCGATCTCATCAAACTCCTCCACAAACCCCTGCTCCTCCATAAATACTTCCTTCCGGATCGATGCGGCCTCTGTCGGCAGTGCAGGATATACCTCCATGTGTAACATATCTGTTCCCCCTTATGTAAAAATAAGCATTGAAACCTATTCCTTCCGCAATTGCGGCCCTGACGGAACTGGTTTCAATGCTTCCGATGTCTAACCCCGGGGAGTAAGACAAGCATACAATATTTTCTAAGATTCTACTATAGCTACCGCAAAAATCAAGTGTTTATGGATGTCCTTTGGGGACAGTTCTATGCAGCGATCGTTACGATTTGTCTATTCCCATCAGCCCCAACAAATGATATAATCAAAAAATATTGAATGAAAGGAGCGTGTTTTTATGAAGAACATGAACGCAAATAAAAAGGAGATTGTAATGGTGGAAGGAGGTATGGTGAAGTAATTGCCCCAGACCTCCTTCCTTCGGGAATATTATATGGAGGTTATCAAATTGAATCAATTAAACAATTACGGCGTTTCAGAACGTTTTTTCACAGAAGCAACCTTATATCCGGAGTATCAACTGGCGAGAGTCATCGCACAGTATCGCGGAAAATATAAGATCGTAACGGAGCAGGGCGAGATGCTGGCGGAGATTTCCGGTAAACTTCGGTATGACACCGAGGAGCTGGCCCAATATCCGGCGGTGGGAGACTGTGTGATGGTGGATATACAGCCGGAGCTTGCCGTGATCCATCGTGTGCTGACCCGAAAGAGCCTGTTTGTCCGAAAGGCAGTTGGCGTATCGGGGCAGGCACAGCCGGTAGCGGCCAATGTGGACATTGTATTTTTGTGTATGTCTCTCAACCAGAATTTCAGTCTGAATCGTATGGAGCGGTATTTGTCCATTGCCTGGGACAGCGGCGCTGTGCCGGTGATCGTTCTGACAAAATCAGATTTGTGTGATGATCTGCCCCAGGCGGTCTCGCAGGTGGAGAACATTTCCAGTTTTTCCGATGTGATCCCCCTCTCCATGTTTGATGCGGATATTGGTGAGAAGTTTCAGCCTTATTTCCAAAAGAATCAGACCTGTGCCTTTATCGGCTCATCCGGCGTGGGAAAATCTACGCTGATCAACAAACTGCTGGGTAATACGGTGATGGAAACCCAGGAGATCGGCAGAGGCGACAAGGGACGGCATACCACAACAGGCCGTGAAATGTTTCCCTGTCCTCTGGGCGGTGTGGTCATTGACACCCCCGGTATGCGGGAGATGGGCGCAGAGAGCGCCGACCTCTCCAAAACCTTTGCGGAGATCGAAGAACTGGCCCGGCACTGTCGCTTCCGGGACTGTACCCACACCAGTGAACCCGGCTGCGCCGTTCTGGCGGCAGTAGAATCCGGTGAATTGGACAGCCGCCGCCTGGAAAGCTATCACAAGCTGGAGCATGAGACCAGCTATGATGGACTCAGCAGCAAGGAGATCGAAGTCAAAAAGTGCGAGCGAATGTTCAAAGAAGTGGGCGGTATGAAGAACGCCAGACGCTTTGCCAAAGAACAGCGGAAACGGAAATAAGGAGGTACAGAATTATGAATATCATTGTTCGCAACGAAGAACCCAAAGACCATCGCAGAACCGAGGAAGTGGCCCGGGAAGCTTTTTGGAATCTGTACTTCCCCGGCGCTGCGGAGCACTATGTGGTCCACAAAATGCGGTCACATTCTGATTTTATCCAGGAGCTTGCCTTTGTCATCGAGGTGGACGGCACTGTGGAGGGTGCCATTTTCTATACCCATTCCAAAGTCGTAACACCGGACGGAGAATTTCCCACGATCAGTTTTGGACCGGTTTTTATTTCTCCCAAATATCACCGTCAGGGATTGGGTAGAAAGTTGATCACCCATTCCATTGAAAAAGCAAAAGTAATGGGATACTCCGCCATTCTGACCTTGGGATACCCGTACCACTATGAGCCCTATGGATTCCGAGGCGGAAAAAAATACGGCATCTCCATGCCGGACGGAAAGTTTTATACCGGTCTTCTGGTGCTGCCCCTTCGGAAAACCGCTCTGGATGGAATTCATGGATATGCCGAATTTTCTGAGGTACTGGAAGCCGAGGAGGCAGATATCCTTGCCTTCGATGCTTCATTCCCGGAAAAGGAAAAGAAGGTGCTTTCCTGCCAGCATGAGTATGAAATTGCCTGTGCACAGCTGGATGAATAAGAGGCGCTGAAACCATTTTGGGGCTTGGCATGGGTCCGGGTGCAGAACTGCTGGCTCTTTCCAAATACAAGACGGATGTGAGGTTTAAAAGGAATACATGAACTAAGCCGGAAATCCCTGAGGATTTCCGGCTGTTCTCTTCTTTGTATTTTTTACACTCTTCTCATGAACAAACTGGAAGAGATGGATATTAGGAGAAAGTGGGCAGTCACCGGGATACGGGTTGTATTTGTACTGTTTACTAAGTAAAGCCATAACCTGAAGCCATAATTCCAGCTATCTTCGTCCTTTCGTCCGGTTATGCATGACGGGTCAAAAAAGAAATATTTACTACCACATGACTTGGGACAGGGACATGATCTGAACAGAATCTGTATGTATAATAGTCACTTCACAAGTTGACGAACGGGAGATTGTCTGATAAGATATGGAACATTACAATGAAAGGAGAAGGTCTGCAACTTATGGATGACGGTGACAGTAACGCCTCCACCAAGCCTCCCTCGTACAATTATGAACAGAATCGGATGAGACATGGCCTGTGCTTGCGAGAATAGTACGACGGGCTATGTCTTTTTGCGTCCTTTTGCCTATAATTGTTTTAATCTGTGGAGGTATTTACATTGGAAAATTCTATTTTATTCATGATTTTGCTGCAGGTATTTCTGATCCTGCTCAACGCAGTCTTTGCCAGTGCGGAGATTGCGGTAATTTCTATCAACGATGCCAAGCTGGCCCGAATGGCGGCGGAGGGAGATAAACGAGCCGTACGACTGGCTCGTCTGACCAGCCAACCGGCCCGCTTTCTCGCCACAATCCAGGTGGCCATCACCCTGTCCGGCTTTCTGGGCAGTGCCTTTGCGGCGGAGAACTTTTCAGACGGCCTGGTCAATTGGCTGGTAAGCCTGGGTGTGGGCGTACCCGCTGCTACCCTGGACGCCATTGCCGTGGTCATCATCACGCTGGTTTTGTCCTACTTTACCCTGATCTTTGGTGAGTTGGTTCCCAAGCGGGTGGCCATGCGTAAGGCAGAGTCCCTGGCTCTGGGTATCTCCGGCCTGATCTCCGCCATCGCCAAGCTGTTTGCACCTATTGTGTGGTTCCTGACCGCTTCCACCAATGCTGTCCTTCGTCTGCTTGGTATTGACCCCAACGCCGAGGAGGAGACCGTCAGTGAGGAGGAGATCCGCATGATGGTAGACGTGGGCAGCCAGAAAGGTACCATTGACCACGAAGAAAAGCAATTCATCCAAAACGTCTTTGAGTTTGACGACTTGACCGCCGGGGAGATTGCCACCCACCGAACCGACCTGACCATTCTGTGGCTGGAGGAGAGCATGGAGGAGTGGGCCGCCACCATCCACAACAGCCGCCACACCCGGTATCCTGTGTGCGGAGAATCCGCGGACGATGTGGTGGGTATCCTCAATGCAAAAGATTACTTCCGCCTGACGGACCGGAGCCGTGAGACCGTACTGGAACAGGCGGTGGAGACTCCCTATTTGGTACCGGACAGCGTCAAGGCGGATGTGCTGTTCCGTAACATGAAGGGCGGCTGCCATCCTTTGGCGGTGGTGCTGGACGAATACGGCGGCATGACGGGCATTGTTACCATCAACGATCTTGTGGAGCAGCTGGTGGGAGATCTGGGCGAGGAGGATGTATGCCGAAACGCCCTTCCCCTGATCGAGGCTGTGGACTCTGGCACCTGGAAGATCCGTGGAGAGGCGCCTCTGGAGGAGGTTGCCCAAACACTTGGTGTCACGCTGCCCTGTGACGACTTCGATACCTTTAACGGACTGATCTTTGGGGCCATGGCCACCATTCCGGAGGATGGATCCACCATTGAGGTGGAGACTTTCGGTCTGGTGATCCGGGTCACCGAGATCCGAAATCATCAAGTGGTAACTGCGTTGGTTTGCTTGGCAGAGCCGCAGAACACAGAAAAACAGGAACATAGAGGTGAGCATGAGTAATCTGTCTCTAATACCTGTTACCAGCAAAAATCGCAGGGCTATTGAGAAGTTGAAGGTGTTTCCACACCAGACAGGTTTTATCGAAAGTGTTGCGGACTGTATGAAAGAGGCGGATCAGCTGGCAGCGTGGCATCCCATGTGCATCTATGACAACGACACCCTGATCGGTTTTACCATGTACGGAATGATTTAGGAACCCGCCTATACAAGACTTTGGTTTGACCGCCTGCTGATTGACAAGCAGCACCAGGGTAAGGGCTATGCAAAACCTGCGGTTCAGCTGATCCTACAGGAGATCCGCTCCCACAATCCCAATACAGATATTTATCTCAGCGTGTACGCAGAAAACCATCCGGCAATCGCCTTATATCGCTCCTTTGGATTTGAATTTACAGGCGAACTGGACACCTACGAAAAGAGTGTCATCCCGCTGGAATATTTCAAATCGCCAGGCATTCTGTTTGATGTGAGAGGAATCCCGGAGGTAACCGAGGGGAATGTAGACATTACCCTGATCCAGCAGGGTGATTGCAGAATGTTCCGAGTAAAACAGGATACATAGCACGCCGATCTGCCGGAAATTCTGGACTTGATCCGAACAAAGAACCAGGAGGGATTTGAGCTTCTTTACGCCCGGTATTACCGGTTCCTGCTCAGCACTGCCTATCTGGTGCTCCGGCAGGAGAGCGACGCCATGGACGCAGTACAGAATGCGGCGCTGCGGCTCCATACCATGGACGAGAGCCTGTTTCCCTCCGATCACGAACTGGCCTGGCTCCATACGGTGGTCAAAAATGAAGCCCTGATGGTTCTCCGAAAAAAGAAGCCGGAGCATTCCGTGGACGAGCTTCCGGAGATTCCTGTCCCTGAGCGGCAGTTGGAGATGCTGGAGGACATGGAGACGGTTCAGTCCATGCTGTCCTCTCTTGATCAAAAGCGGCAGAATGTGGTCACATTGAAAGTCCTGGGTGGTCTGAGTCACAAGGAGATCGCCCAGCTGTTGTCCATGCCTGTGGGGACGGTTCAGTGGCTCTACAGCACCTCCATCAAAAGCCTGCGGCGGACCCTCACCGCTCTGGCCAGCGTGGCAATCGTTTCTGCCGGTGGTCTTACGTACCAGGCAATCCAGTATTTCCGTACACCTGCCCAGGAGCCCGGCGGCGATTTTGGGATCAGCAGCATTCCTTCCACGGAGCCGTCCCTGTCTCCCTGGTTTACAGTGTGGTTGACCCTGCTGATCGTCTCCATTGTAGCCGGAATTCTTTTTTTCAAATTTTCCGACAGAATCCCAACAAAGCGAAATCCTCGTCGCATCTAAATAGATGAACAGCAAACGCCAAAACATCGAAGGAGGATTACAAATGCGGTTCAAAAGATTCTGTTCACTAAGCATAGCTGCGGCCATTGGCATGAGTATTCTGGCGGGGACTGCTGCCGCAAAGGAGACGACAGCAGGACTTACCTTTGACTTTAACCAGAATGACGGCGGGTTTACTCCCATTTTTTCCGACTACCCCAACGAGCAGGGGGTGGAGGAATTTTATGAGCTTCGCTCCGGCCATGAGGAGGTTCCCATTGCAGAGGCCGGAAAGGGCCTTTTCCTCTCCGGCAATAATCACAGCGACGATCTCTTTATGGGGTATTACAAGGATCTGAGCGGCCTTGTTCCCGAGACGGAGTATCAGTTCACCGTCCGCTTTCAGCTGGCCACCAATGTGGAAAATGATATGATCGGCATCGGCGGCGCTCCCGGAGAATCGGTCTTCGTCAAGTGCGGTGTTGCCTCTGAGGAGCCGGAAAACAGCCTGGACTCCCTGAACCACTTCCGCCTGAACATCGACAAGGGCAGTCAGAGTACCGGCGGAGCGGATATGATCGTGGTCGGCAACCTTGCCAAAAAGGAAATCAACCGCCCCGGTGAATATGAGTTCAATGAGATCGAGACCAAGGTAATTGCCCGGACAGATGAAGCGGGAACGGCGTATCTGGTGATCGGCACCGACTCCGGCTTTGAAGGGGTGACCTCCTTCTATCTGGATGATATTTCCGTCAGTTGGGCCGATACAGCCACGGTCTCCATCACCCGGGGCGACGCAGTCAAGATGCTGTTCGATCATGCCCATCGGTGGGACGAAGCCGTGGGACCCCCCACCTTTACGGATGTAGCTTGGGATGCTCCTTACGCTGAGGCAGTTGCCTGGGCAGAGCAAAACGGTTATCTGGGCGGCTACGGTAATGGTTTCTTTGGGCCGGAGGATATGATGAGCGTAGAACAGGCCATGGTGATGATCCATCGACTGTTCGGAAGCCCCAAGGTGACAGATGCGGGTGTTCTGGATTCGTACAAGGATGCCAGTCAGATCTCCCCCTGGGCTCGGGATGCCGTTGCATTTTCCATTACCAACAAGCTGCTGGTGCCGGACGGGAAAATCCTGCCCCAGTCGCCCATCAGCGTGAAAGCCCTGCGCTATGCCATTGGGCAAATCGGCATGGCCGACTAAACGCCCAATCACTGTATGTCTATATCTTAAAGTTCTGCACAGTTGTTTTATACGAATCAGGCATCCCTCTCCGCTTCTGCCGGAAAGGGATGCCTGTCTGTCTCAAAGTGATTCAACTCGTATGCCAATTCCCATGCCAATTGGAATCCGCAAAGGAAACTGTGCATAGAGCGTTCCTCTGCAATGAGGTTCTGTGCGTCCATGATCCGCAACACCAGCTTTCTCTCTGGCTTTTCCAATCTCTCAATGAGTTGTTGGTGGCAAGTTTCAATTTCCTGCTCAGACTCTGCCATAGGCAGTGGCGTGTAAAATCTGTAGTAGAATTTTTTCAGGGCGTTGTTCATATGCTCTACCTCCTTGCAGCAAGACAACATACCACAAGTTAGCGTGAAAAGCCACTGGAATATTTGTATTTCAATAAATTCCTTATCATTGGTTTTGCAGACCATACACCGCTGTCCGTGGGTAGAAAACTTACCACTTTTGCGAGAACCGGTAGTTATTTGATCAATAAGAAATTAGGGCCTGCGATGTTCCATAAGCCCTAATCTTCCCCATACACGGCGTTAAGCCCCATAGGTTCACGTTGTGTACCTATGGGGCTTAACCCTTCGGCTGCTTCCTTTTTCTTATGCTTTTTGCGATGCTTCCTTTTGTGCAAAGGCTTCCATGGCCTGCTGGTCTGCGGCCCGCTTATCCTCAATGGCTTCCTTCAGGAGCATATCCTTCACCTTCATCAGCCGGGTGGTGGTAGCGCGGTCATTTTCATCCAGCTTCATAGTGATATAGCGGATGGCCTCCTGGGTATTGGGGATCATCACGTACTCCAGCGCGTTGACGCGGCGCCGGGTCTTTTCGATCTCCTCCGCCATCAGCTGGGCGGATTTTTCGATCTCCGCCAGCTTGAGCATTTTCATGAAAACTTTGCCCAGGGCGTCCACCGCCGTATCCAGCTCGCCGGACGTGGATGCAAAACCATAAGGATAGATATCCGCGTCAGACTTGGTCTTGGTCTGGAAGTGGTACACCGGGACATTGACGGACATGATGTTCTGGAACGTCTGCGTCAGCTCCACGCTCTGCTTGGGATAGAGCAGTGCCTGCTCCAGGGCCTCGGAGCTCATGATGGCGGAAGCGACGGTAAAGGATTTGTGCACCGTCATCAGTTCCTCTTCCACCTCGGCACGAAGAGAGCGGACCTCCCGCACCGTGTCCAGAAACTGCTTCATCAGCTCATCCCGCTTGTCCTTGAGCAGCTTGTGTCCCCGCTGAGCGGTGCGCAGCTTGCCCTTGAGGCGGGTGAGCTCCATACGGGTGGGGCTTACCGTGATATTTGCCATTGGTTACCCCCTCCTCTTATTCCTTGTCTTTCTTCGGCCAGTATTTCTCGATATACTCCGGCTTGATGCGCTTGAGTTCGCTCTTGGGCAGAATGCTCAGAAGCTCCCAGCCAAGATTCAGTGTCTCCTCAATGGAGCGGTTCTCCTCGTAGCCCTGGTTCACGTACCGCTTTTCAAATTCATCGGCAAATTTGGCGTACAGCAGGTCCGTGGGTGTCAGGGCGGCCTCGCCCAGAATGCTCATCAGCTCCTTGTTGTCCTTGCCGGTGGCGTAGGCGGCAAAGAGCTGGTTCATGGTACCTGCGTGGTCCTCCCGGGTCTTGCCCTCGCCGATGCCCTTATCCTTCAGACGGGACAAGGACGGCAGCACGTCCACCGGCGGGTGGATGCCCTGGCGGTACAGCGCACGGGAGAGGATGATCTGACCCTCCGTGATATAGCCCGTCAGGTCGGGAATGGGGTGGGTCTTGTCGTCCTCGGGCATGGTCAGGATGGGGATCAGGGTAATGGAGCCGGGGTTGCCCAGACGGCGGCCGGCGCGCTCGTAGAGGGTGGCCAGGTCCGTGTACAGGTAGCCGGGGAAGCCGCGGCGGCCGGGGACCTCTTTCTTGGCCGCGGAGACCTCACGCAGGGCCTCGGCGTAGTTGGTGATATCGGTCATGATGACCAGCACGTGCATGCCCTTTTCAAAAGCCAGATACTCCGCGGCGGTCAAGGCCATACGGGGCGTGGAGATACGCTCTACTGCCGGGTCATTGGCCAGGTTGGAAAACAGCACCGTACGGTCGATGGCGCCGGTGCGGCGGAACTCGCTGACGAAGAACTCGGACTCCTCGAAGGTGATGCCGATGGCGGCGAACACCACGGCGAAGTTGGCGCTCTCGTCGCCCAGCACCTTGGCCTGACGGGCGATCTGAGCGGCCAGGTTGGCGTGAGGCAAACCGGAGCCGGAGAAGATGGGCAGCTTCTGGCCGCGGACCAGGGTGTTCAGGCCGTCGATGGTGGAGACGCCGGTCTGGATGAACTCGTTGGGGTAGTCACGGGCCGCCGGGTTCATGGGCAGGCCGTTGATGTCCCGGTATTCCTCGGGCAGGATGTCCGGGCCGCCGTCGATGGGCTGGCCCATGCCGTTGAACACGCGGCCCAGCATGTCGCCGGACACACCCAGCTGCAGCGGGTGGCCCAGAAAGCGGACCTTGGCGTCGGAGAGGTTGATGCCGGCGGCAGACTCGAACAGCTGCACCACGGCGGTGTCGCCGTTGACCTCCAGCACCTTGCCCCGGCGGATGGAGCCGTCATGCAGCTCTACCTCCACCAGCTCATCGTAGGTGACGTTTTCTACCATGCGGACCATCATCAGCGGGCTGACGATCTCCTCCACGGTTCTGTATTCTCGAATCATGCCTGCTCACCTCCCTTGGCGCTGACCGCGTCGATCTGCTCAGCCATTTCCTTGCGGATGGCCTCGTAGGCTGCCGGGTATTCCTCCACGGGCACGCTCTTGGCGCGGCCGATCTTCTCTCTTGCGTCGATGGAGAACAAAGACATGGCGTCCGCACCCTTTGCAATAGCGGCGCGGCACAGGGTCTCGTACTCCAGGATCAGCGCCAGGAGCTTCTCCTGCCGGTCGTAGCTGGAATAGCCGTCGATATCCGTAAATGCGTTTTGCTGCAGGAAGTCCTCCCGGATCATCCGGGCAACCTCCAGTGTCAGCTGGTCGGCGGGAGACAGGGCGTCCTTGCCCACCAGCTGCACGATCTCGTTGAGGCTGGACTCGTTTTGCAGGATGCTCATGGCCCGGGTGCGGTTTTTCATAAAGTCCGCGCCGAAGTTCTCGTCGAACCAGGGCTTGAGGGTATCCAGATACAAAGAATAGGAGTTCAGCCAGTTGATGGCCGGGAAGTGACGCTTATAGGCCAGGGACGAATCCAGCGCCCAGAACACCTTGACGATACGCATGGTGGCCTGGGAGACGGGCTCGGAGAGGTCGCCGCCGGGAGGCGACACGGCGCCCACAGCGGTCAGGCTGCCCCGGCGCTCGTCGGAGCCAAGGCACTCCACGCTGCCGGCGCGCTCGTAGAACTGGGCCAGACGGGAGGCCAGGTATGCAGGGTAGCCTTCCTCGCCGGGCATCTCTTCCAGACGGCCGGACATCTCACGCAGGGCCTCTGCCCAGCGGGAGGTGGAGTCTGCGATGACGGCCACGTCATAGCCCATGTCGCGGAAGTACTCGGCGATGGTGATGCCGGTATACACGGACGCCTCACGGGCGGCCACGGGCATATCAGAGGTGTTGGCGATCAGCACCGTCCGCTTCATCAAGGACTCGCCGGTACGGGGGTCCTTCAGCTCCGGGAACTCCCGCAGAACGTCGGTCATCTCGTTGCCGCGCTCGCCGCAGCCGATGTAGACCACGATGTCCACATCGGACCACTTGGCCAGCTGGTGCTGTACCACGGTCTTGCCGGAACCGAAAGGACCGGGGACAGCGGCGGTACCGCCCTTGGCGATGGGGAACATGGTATCGATGATCCGCTGGCCGGAGCACAGAGGACGCTTGGGGGGATACTTGTGCTGATAGGGACGGCCCACGCGGACAGGCCACTTCTGGGACATGGTCAGGGGCACTTCCCTGCCGTCCTCAGTTTTCAGCGTGGCGATGGCCTCCGTCACGTTGAAAGAGCCGCTGCGGATGCTGGTGATGGTGCCTTTGAAGGTGGGCGGCACCATGATCTTATGGAGCACCACCGCCGTCTCCGGCACGGTGCCCAGGATGTCGCCGCCGGTGACCTGATCGCCCACCTTGGCGACTGCGGTGAACTCCCACTTCTTCTCATGGTCGATGGCGGGGACTTCCACACCGCGGGTGATGCAGGGGCCAACCTTCTCCACGATCTTCTCCAGCGGGCGCTGGATGCCATCGTAAATGCCCTCGATCATACCGGGGCCAAGCTCCACGCTCATGGGCGCGCCGGTGGTCTCCACCACGGCGCCGGGGCCCAGGCCGGAGGTCTCCTCATAGACCTGGATGGAGGCGGAATCGCCCTTCATGGTCAGGATCTCGCCGATCAGCCGCTGGGGACCCACGCGGACCACGTCGGACATGTTGGCGTCCGCAAGGCCCGTGGCCACCACAAGCGGCCCTGAAACTTTCACAACTTTACCGCTCAAAATAGAATACCTTCTTCCTTGGAAAATTCTCTTCCGAGGCTGCGGCCGGACGCCTTACAGAATGTCGGCGCCCACGGCCCGCTCGATGGAGCGCTGGATGCTTGCCTTTCCGATGCCGAGAGAGCCCTCCCGACCGGGGATGAGGATGATGGCCGGCTGCGGCTCATCCTTATACCGGGCGATCACGTCCTCCATGTCCTTTGCCAGCTGTTCCGTCAGATAGATCACCGCGCAGTCGGTCTTTGCCAGTTCCCGTATTTTCTCTCCGGCCTCCTGGGCGGAGGTGACGGGATAGGTATCCAGGCCCAGGGCGCGGAAGCCCATGACAGACTCCCAGTCGCCGATGACGGCGATGCGATACGTTGTTGCCATACGCTCTCCTCCCCTCGCCTTATGCCTGGCAGCTCCGCAGACGGCTGCGGATCACATCGGGCGAAAGCCCGGTGCCCCGTCCCGTCAGCAGGATGCGCAGATTGGTGTACTCCGTCTCCCGGGCGGCAAGATAGCCTACCAGGGGCGCCTCCCCGAAGGGAACGAACTGGGCGCCGGAGAGGTAATCGTTCACTGCGTCGTCGCAAAGACGCTCAAACTCCGTCAGGGCGCCGCCGCGCAGGCTCTCTTGAGCGCATTCGGCAGCTTCCCGGAACCGGGTGGGCTCATAGAGCTCCTTGAGTCCCGCGCCCTTGTCGGCGCTGACTTTCAAAATGGCGTCTGCCGGGATGTCGCCGCCTTCAAACAGCACGCCGGAAAGGAACGTCTCGTTCTTTCCCATGCGCAGCGTGCGCACCAGGGCGCGCAGGTTCGCCGCGTCGATCTGCACCTGCACGTAGCCCCGCAGGAACGCGCTGCCGGTGGCCTCCGCCACAGCCAGCATGTCCCGGTAGCTCCACCGGTCCAGCACGATGTCGCTCAGCTGGGGATCGCGGGTGGTGTCCAGGACTTCCTTGGCCTCCGCGGCAGCTGCGGCCAGCATAGGCGGCAGATCTGCCGTCTCGCCGCCGGCGAGGGAATCTTTGAGCTGCTGCACGCTGACACGGCCCATATCCGCCAGCATGGGGTTAGGGTTGGCGCCTACGGCAGCGGCTTTCAGCAAGACCTTGATATTATGATAGTCGTATTTCAGCCTGAATACATCGATATACCTGGGGTCGGGGGCGCTGTCCGTCAGATCGGCGAAGCTCTCCTCCCTGGCAGCGGAGAGCGCCGCATCCAGCGATGTGGGGTCCGTGCCCCGCAGCTGGGGATAGCCGCTCTCCTGCAGAAGCTTGAGCGCCTCGTCGTCTGTTTTTGCCTCCAGGACCTGCTCCATACGCTCCCGGGTCAAAAGCGTGGTCTCCATCGCTTTGATCCGGGCGGAGATGGCCAGGTAATCGGTGTCTTTGATGGGATTTCTCAAGACACTTCCTCCTTGTCAGGTCTGGGGGAACAGCCGCTTTGCCACTTCCCCGGCGGTCTCCGCTCTCTGAAGACGTACCAGCGTATCAAAGGAGCAGTTGACCTCCACGCGTCCGTTGGAGAGGATGAAGCCTCCCTTCAGCGGACGGGTCTGGGCGGACACGGTCAGCTTTCCGTCTCCCAGCCGGCTGTTGGCCAGGGCCACGGCAGCGGTGCCGACCCGCTCCCGCTGTTCCTTGGAGAAGATCACCTCACCCTTGCCGTCCGGTGCTGCCTGCACCAGCAGGGCTGCCACCGTTTGGATATACTGTTCCTCCGGCAGCGAGCAGAGCTTTTCCAGCGCCAAGTCATAGGCTTTGTCCACCATCTCCTGACGGGCAGCCAGGGCGGTCTTGCGGGCTTCCATCTGCGCGGCGCTTACCAGCCGCTCCTCCCGCTCTGCCGCGGCGCGCCGGCTGCGCTCCCGCAGCTCCGCCGTTTCGGATTCCGTCTGGGTACGGTAGCCCTGGGCGACCTTCTCCGCCTCGGCTTTCGCGCTTTCCCGGATGCGGTCGATCTCCGCCTGGGTGTCTGCGTCGAGCCGGGCCGTGATTCTTTCAATTCCGTTCATATCGGTCTCCCCTTTCTTCGGGGTCAGGCGATGTTGATGATCATCAGCATAGAGGCCAGCAGGGACAAAATGGCGTAGAACTCCACGGTGATGCACAGCACCATGCCCTTGGACCAGTCATCGGGCTTCTTGGCCAGGATGTTGATGGAGCCGGCAGCCACGCGGCCCTGAGCGATAGCGGAGAACAGACCGCCCAGCGCCATGGGCATGCAGGCTGCGAAGTAACGCAGGCCTTCCTGCACGGACATGTCGAACACGGAGCCGTCGCCGCCCAGCAGACCCATGGAGAAGATAGCGAAGAACCACACCACCAGGCCGTACAGGCCCTGGGTGCCGGGGATGACCTGCAGGATCATGACTTTACCGAACTTGGAGGGGTCCTGGCACAAAAGCCCGGTGCCAGCCTCACCGGCAATGCCGGTACCCTTTGCAGAACCGATGCCGGGCAGCGCCGCCGCCAGGCCCGCGCCCAGAAGTGCCAGAGCAAGACCGCCGAAAGCTTCAAAGAATCCCATGATAATTTCCTCCTTAGTCGTTTTGGATATCCACGAATTTGGTATTGATCGCCAGGGGGCGGAAGGGCTTTCCGCCGTCCTCGTAGAACTTTCCGAAATATTCCAGGCACTGCAGACGCAGGTCATGGACATAGCAGCCCAGCAGGTTCAGCGCGAAGTTGAGCGTGTTGCCCGCCAGGGAGATGATCAGGAACACAACGATGTTTCCGGGAATGGCGCCCAGCGTGTTGAACACCTGGGCAATGACGCTGCCGGCCAGCATCAGGGCCATCAGTCGGGCATAGGACAGAAGATCTCCGAAATAGCCGGTCACATGGTTATAGACGGAGCCGAAAATACCCGTGATCTTGCCCATGAGCCCCTTGCCGGTGACGATGGGGCCCAGCACCACCAGCGCAAGGCCGATATACAGCACCACATTGCCGTATCCCAGCGCCATGACGCCGATGCCGGCAAAGACGATCCACCAGGTCAGCTCCTCAAACACGGCGTCCAGCACCTGGCCCTTTTGCAGCTTGCGGATGAAGCTGATGGCCATGCCGGTGACGATCTGGACAAAGCCCAGGCACATGGCGCCCACCAGGATCATAAGCGTGTCGTCCAGCGGGGTGAACAGCGACGGCAGAGCAAAGTCCGCGCCGGTGGTCAGCTTGACCACCTGGGTCAAAAAGTCACCGAAGAAGCCGCCGGTAATGGCGCCCATGATGAAGGTACTCACGCCGCACAGGGTCACCAGGCTGAACATGTGGCCCATGGTGCCCTTGGGGCGGTACTTTTTCGTAATGAACAGTCCTGCCAGGATCATCAAAATGCCGTAGCCCATATCCGCCATCATGATGCCGTAGAACAAAATGAAAAACGGCGCCATCAGCGGGTTGGGGTCCACATTGTCGTAGGCCGGCAGAGAATACATCTCCGTCACCATGTTTAAAGGACGGGTCAGCCAATTGTTTTTCAGCTGCACGGGGACCGAGGGGTACTCCTCCTCTGTGGGGTCCCGGGCCTCCCAGGCACAGCCAAGCCGTTCCAGAAGATCGCTGACCTGGCCCATGCGCTTGGCTGGGGCCCAGCCCTCGAAAAAGAGAATGGTGCCGTCGGTCAAAAGCCGCTCGGTGTTGCTCTCCTTGGCTGCCTCGGCAGTGAGTCGGTCGGCATACAAACGGAGCGCGTCCCGCTCCGGGGCGTTTTTCACGATCTCTGCTTCCGCGGCCTTCCGTGAGGCTTCGTTTTCGGACAAGAGCGCATCCAGGGCACGGAGGTTCTCCTCCGCGGTACCTGTCATGTCCTGGAACGTCACAGCGCTGAAATTGAACGGACGCAGACTGTCCATAACGGCCTGCTCCTCATCGCGCAGACAAATCAGGAAATAATAGGTCTGCTGCTTGTCCGCACCTACCTCGAAGATCTCGGCGGCGTGCTGGTCAAGTGCCTGACGGACCGCGCCGGTATCTGTGCTGCCGGGGCACACGCCCATGCGGAAGAGCACATGCGCCGTGCCCTGGTTTTCCAGGGGCACGTCCAACCCTTTCCAGGGCTCCAGCGACGCTCGCTTTGCACGCAGGCGGCCCTCCTCGCTCTGTAAGCCGGATATGGTCTGCAGAAGAGAATCGATCCGTTTGCAGGCTGCTCTGGCCCGCTCTGCCGTCTCGTCCCCCAAAAATTCCGCTTCGGAAATGGGGTGGCGCTGAATGAAGAGCCCGTCTTTCAGCTGGGCGTACTTTTTGATGGCAGCCAGCGCCGTATTGACATCTGTGATCTCACTTTTGGTGTCCAGCAGGTGGGAGTTTTCCCGTTTGAGCAAGGCGGACCATGCCGGGTCGGCCAGCTTGCCGTCCGGCTCGCTGATCTCCACGCATCCAAGGTGCAAGAGCTCGCGCAGCAGCTGCTGCCGCTGCGAGGCCATGGCCATCACGCAGAGCTTTTTCATTTTTACAATGGCCATATCAGTGCTTCACAACCCTTCCCACAATAAACTCCGCCGCCTGCTCCAGGTGGAGCCCGGCAGCCTGCCGCAGAGCCTGCGCGTCTGCCTCAGCGTTACGGGAGATCTCCTCCGCGCGGGCAGCCGCCCGCTCCTCCGCTTCATGCAGCAGCGCCTTACCCTCTTTCTCGGCGTCTGTGCGCGCCTGCTGTAAGAGCGCAAGCCCCTCCCGCTCTGCATCGGCGATGATCTGCTTCGCCTCGGCTTCTGCGGCAGCCTTGCGCTCCCGGTTTTTTGTCTCTGCCTGCGAGACCTTTTCGATTGCTTCCAGGGACATCCTTACTCACCTTCTCTCCTGTTTCACGGTTCTCTCTTACCCTCATTTCTGCCGATTACTGTGCATAATGTCCGGCACTGCGGCGGACATTTGTCTTCGGGCATGCGCAACATCTTGTGGATGGGGCGCCTCCCTATACGCATCAGTATAGGGCAACCTTTCGGACAGTGCAAGAAAATTTTCCCCTCCCCTCCCGCTTTCTTCCTTTTGCACAAAGGCAGGCACCGTTTTTTTGCAGGAAACGCAAACGTGTGCGTTCCAGATGGGCCCTTTAGGCCTTCCGGTGTCTGCCGCACGGTTTCTCCCTATTTTTTCCCGCCTGGGGCTGCGCTCATGCATCTGCCGGGAACATTTCCCGGAAAAAGGTGCAGGAGGCCGTATACAACAGCCTCCTGCACCTTTTTGGATCATCGTTTCTCTTGGTGCTGCTCCAGTGCGGAGGCAAGCTCCTTCAATTCTGACTCGTTGCAGTCCAACGCTCTGGGCAGCTGCGTGAGCGTGACCTCTACCTTCCTCAGCTCGCTGTTTACATGGGTAGCGGTGGCATTGAAGGTGGACATGAGCTGGGTATACTGCTGATGGAACTGTTCCACCATGCGGTGCAGCTTCATTTGCGTGGACTCCTCCAGATCGGCAGCCCGCTTGCGGGCCTCGCACTCAATAGCGCCGATGCGCTCCCGGAACTGGGCGTAGGCCGCCGCATCCGGCCGCAGACGCTCCAATTCCTCCGCCAGACGCTCCGCCTCCGGTTTGAACGGCTCCAGCTCCTTGCGATGCGCCGTTTCCGCCTCCAGCGCGGCCGTGAGCCGCTCATGCTCCAGATTAAGAACCTCCAGCTGGGAGCGCAGACCGTCTACCTGGCTTTTCAGAGCCTCAGCCTCCGCCTTCAATTCTTCGTTTTCCCGACGGAGCCCGTCCTGAGCGGCGGCGGATTCCCGCGCCATTTTTTCAATATAGTCAATGACGTCCTGCTTGGAAAAGCCGCCGAACGCCACGCTTTTAAAGGTGTTGTTTTCCATATCCTGCACCTCGATCTCCCGCGTTTTTTATTTATGTAACTTTAGCACAGAACCCCTCCATTTACAAGTCTAAGAAAAAAGTGAAATTTTTTTTCAAGAAGGACTTGCGTTTTTTTGAAGGTCATGCTATTATATCAAAGTTGTCTGCGAGACACAGCAAAATGCGCCGTTAGCTCAGCTGGATAGAGCGTCTGGCTACGGACCAGAAGGCCGGGGGTTCGAATCCCTCACGGCGTACCAAAATACCCGCTGATCTCATTTGAGATCAGCGGGTATTTTGTACTTTTGGATGCTTTGAGTGCACTGTTTTGCAGTGTCAGAGGTCTGACTGTGTGCTGCAGGCCAAAAAGCCGGCAGCCTTCCGGGTCCGCTTTCCAGCATGCGTTGTTATCTGGATTTGTTTGCAGGATTATGTTATACTTAGAAAAAGAATGGCAAATCTCACTCCAAAAAGGTATTTTTTCGATTTTTGTGGAGGCCGATCCACATGTATGACTTTATCAGAACGATTTTTTATGAATTCCGCCAGGCGGTCCCCCTTGCGCTGATTGGTTTTGCAGCAGGCGTGATGATCCTTGCCTTGGTAAATTGGAAATACCGCCGGGCCGGAAAGAGTTTCCCAAAAGGTCAAGCCATAGCTGCCCTGCTCCTGCTGTGCTATCTGGGTGGGCTGGCGGCGATCACCTTTATGAATCGCATGGATGATATGCGAACGGGTCTCCAAGTTTATCCTCTGTTGGCATTCCGGGAGGCGTGGAATTCATTTACACTCCAGACCTGGCTGAATCCTCTGCTGAATATCGCCATGTTTTTTCCGCTGGGCGTGCTTCTCCCGCTGGCAGGAAAAGCTTTCCGCCGGTGGTATTGGATGCTGCTGGTGGGAGCTGGCATATCTCTGGGAATTGAAGGACTTCAGTATGTTTTGGGCCGGGGACAAGCAGATGTGGATGACCTGATTTGCAACGCTCTCGGGACCATGCTGGGGTACTGCCTTTGCCTGTTCGTCGTCCATCTTATCAGAAAACGGTGGAAGAGCGTCCGGATTTATGCTGTCTTCCCCACCCTGTTCCTTGCGGCTCTGGCGGGCGTATTCCTTGTATACCATGTCCAGCCCTACGGAAACCTGGAAGATGCGCCCATCTACGCCGCCAATACCAAAAGCGTGGAATGGGTACAGGAGTGCGAGCTTTCCGATGAGGCGGGGCTGTCCGGGGTATATTGGGCAAAGCCTTTTACAAAAGAGGACTGCGATCATTTCGCTGTGGAGTTCCTTGAGCGGCAGGGGGCGGAGATCGATTCCGGTATCTCCGATATCTCCTATTATGATACGATGGCTTTTTACTCCGACCATCATACTTATAGCTTGATCGTCTACTACAAGGATGGGTCCTATAAATACACAGATTATCGGGTAGACAGCAAACTGCGTTTCAGTGAAAAGGGCGGAAAAATCACAGAGGAAGACCTCCGTGCCGCTGTCGAAAAACTTGGTATCCAGATCCCTGACGCGGCAGAGTTTTCTGTTTTGAATGAAGAAGGGGGAACGTATGCGTTTACCGCAAATTCCGTGATGGAAGGAGAGCAGTTGATTGACGGGGAATTGACCTGCTATGTAGCAGAGGGCGGTATTCTTTACGAAGTGGACAACGCGCTTACCATCAGTGACCGCTATGCGGATGCTGCTGTTATTTCTTCACAGGAGGCATATGAAAAGCTGTGTGCGGGCTACTTTTCATGGCGGGATGTGCCGGCGTTCAACTACCTGGCTCCCCAGAAAGTGCGGGTCATTGCCTGTACTTTGGGATATATAAGTGACAGCAAAGGATTCCGGCAGCCAGTCTACTATTTCACCCTTTCAAATGAACATGACGCACAGTGGCGAAACGGCGGTAGCTGGACTACCTTTGTCCCTGCGCTGGCAAAATAACTGCTTTGTCCCGAAAAAAAGCCGCAGTTCACAGAAAGGATGCCGGTGGAGAGAGTTGCTTGCCTTGGGTTTGCTGCGCAAATTCCAACGTTTGATCTAGGACATAGGAATTGGCCCGCTGGGGGCAGATTTATCCAATATATCGGATATTCTCCTCCAGCGGGCAGGAATGCCGCTGAATTTCCATGGTGATTCACCCTTTTTCATTTGTTTTTCGGTGCTTGCCATGTAGAATTTTCATAAGATCCAAAATTTTTTAAGAAAAGCAAAAAAAGGACTTGCATTTCCAGGAGAGACATGCTATTATGACTAAGCTGTCTGTGAGACACACAGAAATACAGCAAAATGCGCCGTTAGCTCAGCTGGATAGAGCGTCTGGCTACGGACCAGAAGGCCGGGGGTTCGAATCCCTCACGGCGTACCACGTGACCGCAAAGCTTGCTTTGCGGTCACGTTTTTATTTGTTTCGGGCCGTCTGCATTGCGGACGGCTTTTTGCATGGAACACTTTGGTCGCGGAGGACGTATACTGGCACAAGTATCCCAGAAAGGAGGCAGACCGGAGCGTGCTCCGGCTGATTATCATGGATCAAACAACGCGTGCCACCCCCGTCCTCCCTTTGCCTGATTTGGGTGCCGGCGGGCCTGTGGCCGATCTGAACGGAAATAATTCCTCCTCCGGAGGAGCCACACCGGTTCTCCCCCTGCCAGACCCGGGGGCGGGCGGACCTGTGGCGGATCTCAATCCCCCGTCCGATGGAGCTACGCCGGTCATTCCCTTGCCCAATCCGGGAGAGGGCGGCCCCGTGGGACCCATCTTTCCGCTCTTTCCCCGCCAGGCACATACCCGGTTTCTCCATGCGGCCTTTGGCTATGGTCCTTTCCGCATCCTGGTGAACGGGCGTCTTGCCCTCTCCCAGCTGCGTTACGGCGCCCTGACCGGCTACGGACATATTTCCGCCGGATATCAGACCATCACCGTGGCCGGAACGGACGGATATATCTACCTGCAAAAGACGCTGCCCTTTGAAGCGGATTCACCCTCCACGGTGGCTATCATCAATACCGCCGGCGGTATGGACCTGCTGCAGGTCCACGACAGCTGCTGTGCGCCCTCCGGCGGCATGGGCACCATCCGGCTGAGCAACCTGGCCCGGAACAGCGATCCCATGGACCTGCTGCTGGCGGACGGGCGGACGGTGTTTGCGGATGTGGTCTTCAAGGAGACCACCGCATTCAAGCGGATCTATCCGGGGGGCTATCAGTTCCTGCTGGCGCACACGGATCTGGAGCCCCTGCCCCAGTGGCAGCCGGTGGAGACCATGGACAGCGCCTTTATCGGGGCCTCTCCCCTGCCGACCACCGCGGCCACCTTGTTCCTCCAGGTGCGCGCCGGCGTCAATTATACCATCTTCCTGCTGAGCGCCGGGACCGCACAAAACGCGGTGCAGACCCTGGTGGCGGAGGACCGATAAAAAAGCATCCGGGAGAATCTCTCCCGGATGCTTTTTCTTTTATTCCCGGGGACCGGGCAGGAACTCCTCCCCTACCGCCGTCATGGCAAGGCTGCCTGCGGAGAGCTCCGTCAGCCGGGGCGCAAACCGCTCCGCGCCTCCCGCCGGGAATGCGCCCCGCAGCAGGATGTCCGCCCCGTAGTCCGCGGAACGGACCACACCGCCGCAGGACTCCACCTCCAGCTTTACCCGCTCATAAAGCGGATAGGTGCAGGGAATGTCCCACAGCGTCCAAAGGCTCATGCGGCTGATGCCGGCCGCGTCCAGCGCGTCCTTGGCCCCCTTGGTATAGGCGCGGGTCAGTCCGCCTGCTCCCAGCAATATGCCGCCGAAGTACCGGGTCACCACGCAGCACACATTGGTGATCTCTTCCCGGGTGAACACATTGAGCATGGGCTGGCCGGCGGTGCCCTGGGGCTCGCCGTCGTCGCTGTAACGTACCACGCCGCCCTGCCGGATCAGATAGCACCAGCAGTTGTGACGGGCATCGTAGTAGCGCTTTTTCGTCTCCTCGATCCGCGCCCGGGCTTCCGCCTCCGTCTCCACCCGCCAGATGTGGCTGATGAACCGGGAGCGCTTTTCCGTAAATTCACTTTCCGCGTCCTCAAAGGGCACCAGATACTCGCTCACGCCAAGCCTCCTCCGTCTGTGCGTAATAGTAGCATTGCCGGGTCTGCCCCAGCAGGGGCACGGCCTCGGTCCTTGCAAAGCAGTAGGAAAAGCCGCATTTGCCGATCACCCGGGCGCTGCGCCAGTTGCCGCCGTAGTGGCCGCACCAGATACGCCGAAGATGACGCTCCGTAAAGCCGTAGGTCAGCACCGCTTCCAGCGCCTCCGGAACCAATCCCTGTCCCCAGAAGTCATGCCCCAGGGCATAGCCGACCTCTTCTTCCTGTGCGGGGTCTCCTGCCGGGCAGCGGCCCACAAAGCCCACCGAGCCGATGACATGACCGGTTTGCCGCAAGACCATGGCGAAGACATGAGGCGCGGAAAATACTGTCCTGATGATCTCCCGGCTCTCCGCCTGGCTGGTATGGGGCGGCCAGCCGGCAATAGGCCCCACCCGAACATCCTGGGCGTAGGCATATGCATCGGCGGCGTCTTCCAATGCAAAGGGACGCAGACAAAGCCGTTTGGTCTCCAGGATCATTGCCGCGCACCTCCCGCTCAGTCTTCCGTCTTTTCCAAGTAGGGCTCCACCTGGCCCAGCGTCTTGGGACCGCATACGGCGGTCACATCGATGGTCTGGCCATATTCCACGGCCTCCACCTTGGCCTCCCGGTAGAGCATGTCCAGAAGGCCGCCCTTGTCGTAAGGGAGATGGAGCGTCACCCGGCGGGTACCCTTGTCCAGCCGCTTGTCGATCATCTCCAGCAGCCGGTCCACGCCCTCCCCGGTTTTGGCAGAGATGGCACAGATGTCCTCCCCGTGGGGCAGGATCTCCCCCACCGGCACCCGGTCGGACTTGTTGTATACCTCGATACGGGGCAGCTCCCCCGCGCCCAGCTCCTGGATCAGGTTGTCCACTACCTGGGCCTGCTGCTTCCACTCCGGGTTGGATACGTCCACCACATGGAGCAGAAGGTCCGCGTACTCCAGCTCCTCCAGCGTGGCCTTGAAGGCCTCCACCAGCTGATGGGGGAGCTTGCGGATAAAGCCGACCGTATCGGACAGCACCACGTCCAGCGTGTCGCTGACGGTCAGCAGCCGGCTGGTGGTGTCCAGCGTGTCGAACAGGCGGTTGTTGGCAGGGATGCCCGCGTCGGTCAGGCGATTGAGCAGCGTGGACTTGCCCGCGTTGGTATAGCCTACGATGGCCACCACGGGGATCTCATTTTTCTGCCGCCGCTGGCGCTGGGTGCTGCGCACCCGGCGCACGTCCTCCAGGTCCTCCCGGAGCTTGTCGATCTTGCGGTGGATATGGCGGCGGTCTGTCTCCAGCTGGGTCTCACCGGGACCCTTGGAACCGATGGGGCCCTTGCCGCTGGTGCCCGCCTGCCGCTCCAGATGGGTCCACATGCCTGTCAGGCGGGGCAGCAGGTATTGGTACTGGGCCAGCTCCACCTGGAGACGGCCCTCACGGGTACGGGCCCGCTGGGCGAAAATGTCCAGGATCAGGCCGCAGCGGTCCAGCACCTGCACACCCAGGCTCTCCGTCAGCACCCGCATCTGGGACGGGGACAGGTCATTGTCGAAGATCACCATGGTGGCGCCGTTGGCCCGGCAGAAATCCCGCACCTCCTCCACCTTTCCCTCGCCGATGAACGTGCGGGGATCCGGGGAGGGGCGGTTCTGCAGCACGGTGCCGATGGTCTCGGCGCCGGCGGTCTCCACCAGGGCGGCCAGTTCCTCCATGGTGCCCTCGTCTGCGTTTTCCTCTTTTTTCAGGACCGGGGAGCTCAGTCCCACCAGAACTACCCGGTCACGAATTTCCTCTGTTTTCTGCATAGTACTCCTTATCCGGCGTAGGCCTCCACGACCTCGCCCACATACATCCTGTGCCAGCCCTGGGCACCGTAGTGGCGCAGGATAGGGGTCCCGTCCTGCACGCACGCCTCGCTCAGATCCTGTGCATAGAGCTTCCTGCACACCAGCACCCATTCCGCCTCGTCAAAGAACGGGGCGTTCCCTGCCCCTCGGCGCAGCGTCAGGCCGCAGGCAGCCACCTTGTCCATGTCCCGGCCGCTCTTCGTGCCGCAAAGGCGCAGGATGTCTCCCGCTTCCTCAGGGAATACAGAAACGGTGAAATAGTCTCCCTGCTCCATCAGCGAATAGGTATAGCGCTCCGGGCGCACATACACGGTGCACACAGGGATGCTCCAAAGGCGTCCCAGCTGGCACCAGCCGATGGTCATAGGATTGACCTTCCCCTCTGCTCCGGCGGTCAGCAGGGCGTTTCGCTGCCCAAATACGGAGAAAATCTCCGGGGTCATGGTTTGGATCTCCACGGGCTGCAGCTTCATGGCGGCACGCTCCTTCCCTTATTTTCAGATACCATCAGTATATGCGCCCCGGGGAAAAAAGTAAATAAAAAGGGTCTGCCATTTGGCAGACCCTTTTGTGATCGTGTCAGACTTACTTGTCCAGGCCGAACTTCTTGTTGAACTTGGCCACGCGTCCGCCGGTATCCACCAGCTTCTGCTTACCCGTGAAGAAGGGGTGACACTTAGAGCAGACTTCCACCTTGATATCCTTCTTGGTAGAACCTGTCTCAATCACATTACCGCAGGCGCAAGTAATCGTAGTCTGCTGATAATTGGGATGGATTCCTTCCTTCATTGCTCTTGTTCACCTCTTTCTTTTCCAGCTTATCCTTTACAAAGGCGACACTTAGTTTAGCATAGTTCTTTCCATTATGCAAGTGTTTTTTGAAATTTTTTGTTTTTTCTATTTTGCCTTATTCTGCGTCCTTGAGAGGGAGCTCTACCTCCCTGCCCGGCGCCAGAAAATAGAGCACCCGGCGTACCACCGGCTTTTCCAGCACCTGCGCCAGCGCCCGGCTGTACGCCTCCAGCTGGGGGCGGTATTCCTCCGCCCGTCGGGCAAGGTCTTCTTCGCGGAATACCCGGTCCGTCTTGAAGTCCACCACGGTGATGCCCTGCTCCGTTTCAAAGCAGCAGTCCACCACGCCCTGCAGCAGCATCTCATCTCCGGCAGAGGCGGCAGGGTCATAGAAGGAGGCGTCGACCAGCAGCGTGAAGCGGTATTCCCGCAGCACGTTGCTACCGGCCCGGATCTCGTCAGCAAGGCTGCTTTGCAAAAATCGCTCCAAAGCGGCGGTGTCCACTGCCGAGGCCTGTTCCGGCGACAAAAGCTGCCGAGCCCGCAGGCGCTCCACCTGCCCGGCTGCGTCCTGATCGGAAAAGTCCAGATACTGGAGCGCCAGATGGGTGGCGGTGCCCTGCTCCGCCGGCGTCAGCCCTGCGCCCTCCTGCCGGAACCGAGGCTGGGACAGCGGCCGGAGATACGGCATATGGGCTGCGTTTTCCGCGATTTCCTGGTCCAGCGCCCGCCCCTTGAGCTGGGTGGCGGTCACCTTGGAGGGAAGCGTCGTCTCCCGGGCATAGGGGTAAACGCGCTCCAAAAGCCGAGGGTCAAAGGCGGCTTCCCTGCCCTGTACCTCCTGTGCAGCGCCGGGCTCAGCCGCAGGATGCGGAGCGGCGGCAAACGCCTGGGCATCGTGAATGAATACCTGCCAGGGCGCTGTGTCCCCGGTGTAGAGCTGCTGCACCGTACTCTCCCCCAGCTGCCGCAGGCTCTGGGCCTCACTGCGGCACAAAAGGGGCAGCAGCAGCCACTCGCCGAAGTTGGAGCAGGATGCCACCGTCTCCGGCAGCACCGGGCAGGAAGCAACAGACGCGAGCTTTTGGAGCCTTCCCTCCGCGTGGTACATGGCGTCCACCAAAATGAGCTTTTCCTTGGGCCGGGTCATGGCCACGTACAGAACCCGCAGCTCCTCGGAGAGATTTTCCCGCCGGAGGGTGCCGGCGATGGCCTCTCTTGCAAGGGTCGGGTATTTGATCTTGCGGTCCAGGTCCACCCGCTTGGGGCCAAGTCCCATTTGAGGATGCACCAGAACAGGCGTATCGAAATCCTGCCGGGAGAAGGCGTGGTCCAGATCTGCCAGGATCACGATGGGGAACTCCAGGCCCTTGGACTTGTGGATGCTCATCAATCCCACACCGCCCACCGAACCGGCGCCCCCGGTCACCGGCGCCTCGCCGGCCTCCAGAAGCCGCTGCAGGTGGGTGACAAATGCGAAGAGGCCCCTGTATCCGCCTGCCTCAAACCGCTGGGCGTGACGACTGAGGGCAATGAGATTCTCCTTTCGGACGGCGCCGCCGTCCATGGCGGCGAAAATACCCAGGATGTCCAGCGTATTGTAAATGTGCCAGAGCAGGCGGTGCACCCGCATGTCCCTGGCTGCGGCCCGCAGGCTGTTGAGCGTCTCCAGAAACGCCCGGCAGTCCTCGCCCTCATCCGCGGCCACCGCGTCATAGAAATCGCCGTCTGGCGTTCTGGCGCGGATCTGGGCCAGGCGGTCCGGCGTAAAGCCGAATACCGGAGAGCGCAGCACCGCGATTAGTGGCACATCCTGCCGGGGATTGTCGATGATCTGCAGCAGACCCAGCATGACGGAGATCTCCATGGTCTGGAAAAAATCCTCCTGGGCTTCAAAGGCGCAGGGAATGTCCTGTTCCGCAAGGGCCTGGGCAAAGGCGGCCGAGCGGCTGCCCGGTGAGCGCATCAGGATCACGATGTCCTCGGGGCGGCAGGGGCGCAATGTTCCATCTCCGCCGGTGACAGGATAGCCCTCGTCCAGCAGGGTGCGGATCCGCTTTGCCACGAACCGGGCCTCTGCGGTGAGCTTCTTCACCGGGCGGTCTTCTTCCCCGGAACGCTGACGGGCGCAGATAAGGTGGAACTCCGTATCACAGTCCTGCCGGGGAGGATAGTAGGACGCGCCGAAGTGCAGCGCCTCGTCCTCCCCGTATTCCATATCGCCCATCTCCGGCGAGAGGATGTTGGAGAAGACGAAGTTGGCTGCGTCCAGGATCTCTCGCCGGGAGCGGAAATTCTGGGAGAGCAGGATCTTGCGCTCCTGTCCCGGCTCTGCCTGCTCATAGGGGAGAAACCGGGCATACTTTTCCAAAAAGATGGTGGGGTCTGCCAGGCGGAAGCGGTAAATGCTCTGCTTTACATCGCCTACCGTGAAAATATTCTGCCCATCCCGGGACACCGCCCGGAAAATGGCGTTTTGTACCTCGTTGGTGTCCTGGTATTCGTCCACCAAAATCTCCTGGTACCGCTGGGATACCTGTCGGCCCAGCTCTGTGGGGGTACCGTCCTCCCCCACCAGCAGCCGCAGCGCCAGATGCTCCTGGTCGGAGAAGTCCGCCGCGTTGAGCCGGAGCTTTTCCGCCTGATATCTTCGGGAGAACTCGCCGGTCAGCCGCAGCAGGGCCTCCATGGCGGGCGCCATGGCCCGCAGGTCCTCCATGGCCTCCTCCCCGCTCACGTCCAGCAGCTTCGTGAGTTTCTTGAACTGGGTCTTACAGGCCTCCCACACCGTTTTGAGCGCGACAACCTCCGGCTCATCCTTGCGGCCTTTCGGCGTGGTCAGGCGCGGGAAAGCAACGGCATCCGCCGCTCGGCGGGCCTCCTCCCAGCCGCTGCTTTCCGCCAAAGCGTCAAATGTCTCCGCACTGGCGCGGAATTTTTCTCCGTAGCCCCGCTCCAGGGCCTCATCTCCTGCCGTATCGGCGGCACTGCGCCGCAGCAGGGCCGCCCAGTGGGCTGCCTGGCGGTGAACATCCGCCAGCAGTACAGCGGCGTAGGGAGTATCGTCAAAGCTGCTGCCAAGAGAAGACCAGGCTGTCTGGTTCCGTTCCAGCCATTGCTCCGGATAGGCATGGCTCTGGAGCTTTTCGTGGATCTCCAGCACCAGCGACTCCAATGCCCGGTCATCACGGCCGGCACCCAAGGTATCTGCCAGCAAGGCGCCTGCCTCGTCCAGCGTATCATAAAAAATTTCCAGTGTGCGCTCCAGAACCCGCTGGCGCACCAGGGCCGCATCGCCCTCGTCCAGCACACGGAAATCCGGCGTCAGCGCATGCTGCTCATCGTCCTTGGGCAGCAGGTGCGTGTTCTCCCGCAGCAGCGCCGTGCAGAAGGCGTCCACCGTTTTGATATCCGCCCGGTATACCCGCAGCAGCTGCCGGCGAAGGTGGGCGTTGCCCGGATCCGCCGCCAGACGGCGGTTCAGCTCCGCGGCGATCTTGCCCCGCAGTTCCGCAGCGGCCGCCTTGGTGTAGGTGATGATGAGAAAATCGTCCACGCTGCATCGGTCCCGGGTCACGTACAGGAAAAGGCGGTCCACCAGCACCTTGGTCTTGCCGGAACCGGCGGCCGCCGACACCAGCAGGCTGCCGCCCCGGTTGTCCACTACCGCCTGCTGGGCGGCAGTCAATTGAATTTCCGCCATGGCTCACAGCCCCCTTTCCGGTTCATCTTCCAGCTTGGCCCAGAATTCTTCAGGCTTGACCGGCAGGATATAGTTCAGATGATCGCTGTCCCGACCGTCCTGGAAGTGACAGGCCTCCGCCCAGTCGCAGTACTGACAGAAGCTGTCCTCCTCGCTTTTGCAGCAGGGATCGGCGTCGATGTTGCCGTCCCGGATCTCCCGGGCGATCTGGTGCAGCAGCGTTTCCACGTACCGTCCCAGCTTGCCAAGCTGGGCGGCAGAGGCGATACTGCCGGCGATACTGCCGTCCCGGCCTACCCGCAGCGGCAGAAATTTCGGCTCGGTCAGCGATTCGTGCTCCATGGCCTGCAGGACTTCCGGGTCGGAGAGCAGCAGGCCGGAGCGGCGCAGCTGCTTGGCGGTCTCCTGGGCCAGCTTTTCCGGAGAAATATTGCGCTCAGCAGCCAAAATCTCATCTCTTGCCGGCAGATACAGCACGCCGGCCGGCTCTACCTCCTGCCCGAAATACGCCTTTCCCTCCTTTTGCAGAGTGAAGAGATACAGCAGCATCTGGATATCCAGACCCATCCGCACTGCCGCCAGATCAAAGGCTTTGCGGCCGGATTTATAGTCCACCACCCGCAGATAGAGTTTTCCGTCCTTGAGCCATCCATCCACCCGATCCACCTTGCCGCCCAAACGCAGCTGACTGTCCGGCTCTGAGATCTCCACGGCCGGTAGGGCACCGTGATCCCCGAAGCTCAGCTCAAAGGCCAAAGGCACAAAGTCCGAGTGACGCAGCTCCTCTGCCACCTGCTCCACGATGGCGTAAGCCGTATTGCGCAGGCGGGAGAAAAGATAGCGGAAGCGGGTGGTGCGGTTTTGAAAATCGTGCAGCTCCTCCGACACATAACGGTCCATATACCGGCGCACCATGGCCCGCAGCTCCTCGCGGTCCACCTGGGCAAAGCCGCCCAAGGCCATGGTGTCCCGAGTCACGTTTTCCAGCAGATAGTGAAGGAACGTACCGATCTGGGGCGCGTCGAAGGCGGCGGGCTCCCGCTTTTTGGCCCGCAGGCCGTACTCCATGAAATAGGCAAAGTGGCACGAGCGCATCCGCTCCAGCCGGGAGGCGGACATGCTGACGCGCTTTCCGTACAGCGCCTGTACCGCAGCTGGAGAAAGCCGCCCGCGGCGCAGTGCGGCGGCACGATCCATTGCGGAAAGCTGGGCCGTGCAATCCCCGCGCTGAGCAAAATATTTCCAAAGTGCTCCCTGCCGGTCCTGGCCCGCCTCCTCCAGCGCAGGCTGCACAGCTGTAAGGCGATACTCCTTGTCATCGCTTTCCTGCTCTGTCCGAATGGCGGGAAACAGGGACAGCAATCGCGCCACGATAAAAGCCGGGCGCAGGACACTGCCGGTTACATCGCTGACCGGATAGCTCAGCCAAAGGCTTTCCGTGGGCTGGGTCAAGGCATCGTAGATGCACTGGAGCTCAATGCCCATCTGCTCCATGCCGGATGGCGCCAAGCGAATGCCGGCCTTGGCCAGCTCCTCCCGGTCGTCCTCGTTCAAAATCCCGCTGCTCTGCCCAACAGCGGGCAGCACGTGGTCGTTGGCACCCAGGAAAATCAGGTGGCGCACGGTGTGGCGGTCGTTGCGGGTGATCTCTGACACAGACACCTGGTCCAGCGATACCGGGATGGTGCCGATGCTGTACTGGGTGAGGATCTGCCGCAGCAGCCGGGTGAATTCGTCCAGATCCATGGGCTCATCGCCCAGGATCTCCACGAACTGATCCAGTACGCCGCACAAAATATCCCACAGCTGGGCTGTCTCCTCCGCAGCCTGAAGCCGCCCGGCGGCAGCCTGCTGCTCCATCTGCTGTTCCAGAGAGTTCTGAAGAGAAAGCGTCTCCAAAAAAGTGTAAAGTGACTCTACTTTCTCCTTGGCGGTCTCTCCGGCTTTCAGGCCTTCTGCCAGCTGACGAAGCGGTGCACAGACCCTGCGGCGCAGGGCATTGATCTCCTCCAGCTGCGCACGCTGCGTCTCGTTCCAAATGCCGTTGTAGCCCGCCGGATGATCTGTCCAATCCGTGTCCTTCAGCCACATATTTCCATGGATCTGCCAGCGGATCACATAGTTTTCCAGCAGGTCGCACTCCTCGGCGGAAAGTCCCGCAAGGCCGGTCTTGAGCCACTGGAACATATCCTCATACTCGTATCCCCCGCCGATGGACGCCAGGACGCCGCCCAGCAGCGCCAGCGCGGGCTTTTCCAGAATGTCGCTGCGGCGGCTGAGGTACACAGGGATGCCGTAGCGCTCAAACACGGTCTCAATGGTGCCCTCATAGTCTGCCATGTTGCGGGCGCTGACCATGATGTCCCGGTAGCGGCAGCTGCCCTCCCTGGTCAAACGCAGGATATACGCGGCAGCCTGCTCCACCTCGGAATAGAGGTTCTCTGCCTCCAGTATATGGATGGGCACCTGCTCTCCTGCATAGGGTTCCGGCGCGCCGAAGAGGCACTGCTCCAGGTGCCGCAGGGGTCCTGTATCCTGGGCACGCAGGGTATGCACCTCCACGCCGCAGCCTGCCTCCCGTGCCATCCGCCGAAGCTGCTCCAGTGTTTTGAGGGAGATTTCAAAAAGCTCCTCCCGACTGTCCGGTTCACCCAAAAGTGTCACCGTCACGGACCGGGCCTGCCGCAAGAGGATGGACAGCACCCGCCGCTCCTGAGCATTGAAGTAGGTAAAGCCGTCCAGGAAAATATCCTTGCCCGCAGCGTAACCCGACTCCTCCAGGTGGTCGCACAGTTTGCTCATCCGGTCCCGGGCGTCCAGCCCCGGGCGCCGGAGCCTGGCTTCATAGGCGCCATACAGAAGGCTCAGGTCCCTGAGCTTTTCCCCGGTGGCGCCCGGGATCTGCTCCGCCTGTTCATAGAGCATTTGGGGTGTCACCTCATAACTGCGCAGCTCGTCCGTCAGGTCCAGAAGCTGCTGCAAAAAGGCCGCTTTCTGAGAGGGGCGCCGGTAGACCGTCAGGGACGCTGCTACCTCGCTCAGCGCCTTCTGCATGGTCAAAAGCTTGCCGCCTGCGTCCAGCGTCACCTGGGAGAGTCCACCGGTCAAAGACAGCACCCGCTCCCCCAGACGGCGGAAGCTCAGCACCTCCGCATGGCGGCTGACTGTGGGGCCGCAGACGCGGCAAAGATCGATCTCCGCCAGATGGGAGACGTGTTCCGGTACCAGCAGGATCTGCTTTCCATGATCGCCCAGCGTTCGGATTTGCTCCAATACTGCGGCACTCTTTCCTGTTTTTGCCCGTCCCATCCAAATCGTCAGCATGGTCCGACTCCTTTTCTCAGATTTCTCTTTTCCGCCATCATATCACATTTCTCTGCCGGTGAACAGTGCGCGTTGCCTTTTGTCCGGCAGTGTGCTATGCTGGAAAAAAGTCGAACCTAGGAGGCATGCGCCTATGCATATTCCCGCCGCACCCACCAGCGCGCTGGCTCTGGAGCCCTTTGCTCCGGCGCTGGAAGAGGCACTGCGCCCTTCGCCGGATTACGATGTGTCCCGCTGGCTGTACGTGCCAAACCGCTATTCTGAGTACCGATATATTTTGGGGACCCGGGGCAGCTGTCCGCTGATCTGTATTGGCATCAACCCCTCCACCGCTGCGCCGGACGCCCTGGACCCCACGCTGCAGTCCGTGGAGCGGATCGCCCACGCCAATGGGTATGACAGCTTTTTGATGTTCAATGTCTACGCCCAGCGGGCCACCCGGCCGGACGATATGGAGCGGGTCTATAACCCCGCCCTCCATGAGGAAAACCGAAAGGCGTTCCGCTACCTTTTGTCGTTGTCGCCTGTGCCTGCCGTGTGGGCCGCCTGGGGCAACATCATCATGAAGCGGGACTATCTCATCCCCTGCATGGCGGACTTTGCCTCTGACGGCGCCGCGGCGGGGGCACGGTGGTTCACCGCCGGTCCCCTGCTGAAGTCCGGACATCCCCATCATCCCCTCTATCTCAAGCGGGACACGGCACTGCTGGACTTCGACATCACCGCCTACCTTGCAAAGCAGATGCATCAATAAAAAAAAGAGGAGCATACGCTCCTCTTTTTTTATTAAAACAGCGTGATCTGGCTGGTCTCTGCCATACCGGCAAAGGCACCCAGGGCCTTGAGCTGCTCGATATGGGTCTTGGAGAGCTTGTTGCAGCACATGGAGAACTCCTCGATGGAGATGAAGGTCTTGCCCTTGCGCTTTTCCACCGTGTCCAGCGCCGCCGTCTCGCCCAGGCCATGGACCGCCGTAAAGGGCGGCAGGAGGCCGTTTTTCGTCACCTTGAACTTGGTGGCGTCCGAGTCGTAGATGCTGATGGTGTCGAAGTGGAAGCCCCGGAGATAGAACTCATAGCACACCTCCAGGGTGGTCAGCAGGTCCTTCTCCACGGCGGAGGCGTCTTTGTTGTTCTCGATCTCCCGGATCTTGCGCTTGACGGCGTCCTTGCCGGCGCAGCAGTACTCTGCGTCAAAGGCCTTGGCGCGGACCGAGAAGAACGTGGCGTAGAACGCCAGGGGTTCATGGACTTTGTACCAGGCGATGCGGAAGGCCATCATGACGTACGCCACAGCGTGGGCCTTGGGGAAGAGATAGCCGATCTTGGCCAGGGACTCGATATACCACTGCGGCACGTCATGGGACTCCATGGCCTCCACCCAGCCCTCGTCAAAGCCACCCTTTTTCACCTTGCCCTTACGGACCTTTTCCATGATCTTGAAGCTCATCTTGGGGTCCAGGCCCTTGGAGATCAGGTAGAGCATGATGTCGTCACGGCAGCCCACCGTCTCCAGAACCGTGGCGGTACCGCTGACGATCAGATCCCGGGCGTTGCCCATCCACACATCCGTGCCGTGGGAGAAGCCGGAAAGACGCACCAGGGTGTTGAAGTCCTTGGGCTGGGTATCGATGAGCATCTGCCGGGTGAAGCGGGTGTTGAACTCCGGGATGGCCACGGCACCCGTGGGGCCCAGGATCTCATCGTTCTCATAGCCCAGCACCTTGCTGGAGGTAAAGATGGACATGGTGTCCGGGTCATCCAGGGGGATGGTGTGGGGGTCCACGCCGGTCAGATCCTGCATCATACGCACCATGGTGGGGTCATCGTGTCCCAGCATGTCCAGCTTGAGGATGTTGGCCTCCATGGAGTGATATTCAAAATGGGTGGTGATGGTGTCGGAATCGTCGGCGTCTGCCGGGTGCTGCACCGGGCAGAAGTCCTCCATGTCCTTGTCATCGGGCACCACCACCAGGCCGCCCGGGTGCTGGCCCGTGGTACGGCGGGTGCCCACGCATCCCAGCGTCAGCCGGTTCTCCTCCGCCCGGCAGGCGGTGATACCGTTTTCCTCCAGATACTTTTTAACAAAGCCGAAGGCGGTCTTTTCCGCCAGAGTACCGATGGTGCCCGCCCGGAACACCTGGGTCTCGCCGAACATCTCGATGGCGTGGCGGTGGGCGCGGGCCTGGTATTCGCCGGAGAAGTTCAGGTCGATATCCGGTACCTTGCCGCCGCCGAAGCCCAGGAACGTCTCAAAGGGAATGTCGAAGCCATCTTTGATGTACTTGGTGCCGCACACGGGACAGACCTTGTCCGGCATATCGGCGCCGCAGCCGTAGGAACCGTCGGTGATAAATTCGTTGTGCTTACAGTTGGGGCAGCGATAGTGAGGCGGCAGAGAGTTGACCTCCGTGATGCCGGACATATAGGCCACGAGAGACGAGCCCACGGAACCACGGGAGCCCACCAGATAGCCGTTTTCCAGGCTTCGCTGCACCAACTTCTGGGCCGACATATACACCACGTCGTACTTGCCCAGAATGCCGCCCAGCTCCACATTCAAGCGGTCCACGATCAGCTTGGGCGGATCGTCGCCATAGAGTTCGTGCACCTTGTCCCATACCAGGCGGTTGAGCTCCTCTTCGGAGTTTTCCAGCCGGGGCGGGAACAGCTCCGCCGGCAGCAGCTCGAAGTTTTCGATCTGGTCGGCCACCAGGCGGGTGTTGGTCACTACCACCTCGTAGGCCTTCTCCTTGCCGAGGTAGGAAAACTCCTCCAGCATCTCGTCTGTGGTCTTGAAGTAGATGGGAAGCGGTGCGTTGGCGTCCGGGAACTTCTTGGACGCCAGCAGAATGTGCCGGTATACCTCGTCCTCCGGATTGAGAAAGTGGACGTCACCGGTGGCGCACACGGGCTTGTCCAGCTCCTCGCCCAGCCGCACGATGGTCCGGTTGAACTCCCGCAGGTCCTCCTCCGACTGCACGTCGCCGTTTCGCAGCATGAAAGCATTGTTGCAAAGCGGCTGGATCTCCAGGTAGTCATAGTAGTCGGCGATGCGCTTGAGCTCCTCCCAGTCCTTGTGATCTGCCACAGCCCGGAACAGCTCGCCCGCCTCGCAGGCGGCGCCCACGATGATGCCCTCCCGGTGCTCGTTGAGCAGCGTCTTGGGGATGGTGGGCACCCGCTTGAAATATTTCAGGTTGGACGCGGAGATCATCTGATAGAGGTTCTTGAGGCCCACCTTGTTGCGGGCAAGCAGGATGATGTGCTTGGGAAAACGGTTGGTCTTGCCGCCCAAGGGACGGAGCTTTTCCATCTCCTTGTTCACGGCCTGGAGCGTATGGACGCCCCGCTCATGGAGCATCTTCCAAAACGGGATGAGCATGTAGCCCACGGTGGCCGCATCGTCGCTGGCCCGGTGGTGGTTGAACGCCGGCAGATCCAGGTGCTCGGCCACGATGTCCAGCTTGTATTTTCCAAGTTCCGGCAGCAGGTTCTGAGCCAGGATCAAAGAGTCCACATAGGTGGGCTGGAAGTCCAGGCCCACCTTGCGGCAGCCTGCCCGGATAAAGCCGATATCAAATTCCGCGTTGTGGGCTGCCAACGGGCGGCCGTTCACGAACTTCAAAAACTCCGTCAGCGCCTGCTTGAGCTGGGGCGCGTCCTTGAGCATGTCGTCGGTGATGCCGGTCAGGCCGATGATCTCCGGGGTGAGGCGCCGGTTGGGGTTGACGAAGGTCTGGAACCGCTCGGCGATCTCGCCGTTCCGCAGTACCACCGCGCCGATCTCCGTGATGGCCTCCCGGTCTACCTTGAGGCCGGTGGTCTCGATATCAAAGCAGACGAACTCATCGTCCAGCGAGCAGTCCTGCTTACCGTGGACAGCCACCCGGTCATCCAGGTTGTTGACAAAGTACCCTTCCACGCCGTAGAGGATCTTGATCTTATCCCCTGCTGCGTGCCAGGCGTCCGGGAAGGATTGGGCCACGCCGTGGTCGGTGATGGCGATGGCGGGATGGCCCCAGCGGATGGCCGTCTTGATGGCGTCCTTGGTGTCCGTCAGGGCGTCCATGTTGCTCATCTTCGTGTGCAGATGCAGCTCCACGCGCTTTTCCGGGGCGGTATCCTGCCGCTCGGCATGGTCGATCACATTGATGTGGTAGGGGTTGAGCTGGATGTCCTTGCCGTCCCAGGTGGGCTCCATCTTCCCCTGAACGCACAGCCACATGCCCGGCTTGATGGCGGTGCCGTACTGCTCCGCCTCTTTGGCGGAGAGATTTTTATGGACACTGACGGAGTTGGTATAGTCCGTCATGTCAAAGTGCAGCCGCCACATGCCGGGACGGCGGGTCTCCACGCACTCGGCGGCAAAGACCTTGCCCGCTACGGTAGCGGTCCCCATTTTCAGGTTCAGCTCCCGCATGGGATTGGTACGGCCCTTGATGGGCTTGCCCAGCAGCACCTTGGATACACCGCCCCCCTGCTTTTCCTTGCCGGAGGACGGAGCCGGGGCTGCTTCCGCGGAGTCGGCAGTCCGGGGCGCCTCAGGCGCTGTCAGATGGATCTGGGCGTCGGAAAAACCGTACACGCCCCGGATCAATGACTCCAGGGCGTGCGCGTCCGCTTCACTCATGGGGGTGCGGGCCGTCAGATCCAGGGAAATGGTCATCTTTCCCTGGTCGATGACAGCGCCGGTGATCTCAGCGCCGGCCAGTTTCAGCCGCAGCTCTCCCGAAAGCTGCAGCTCCGCAAACATATCAAAAAACGGGATGTTTCTTGCCATGGTTCCCTCTCACTTCAATTTCTATGGGATACGCTCAAAGTTTGGCGATCTCCTCCATCAGCGCGTCCACAAGCTTGTCCTGAGGAACTTTGTAAAGGATTTCCCCCTTACGGAACAAAAGCCCCTCTCCCTTGCCGCCGGCAATGCCGATGTCTGCTGCTGCGGCCTCTCCGGGACCGTTGACGGCACAGCCCATCACTGCCACAGTGATGTTTTTGTCGCAGTCCAGCAGGCGGCGTTCCACCTCCTCGGCGATGGGGATCAGATCGATGCGGGTACGGCCGCAGGTGGGGCAGGCGATCAGGTTCACGCCGTCTTTCCGCAGGCCTGCCGCCTTGAGGATCTTTTTGGCGGCATAGATCTCCTCCACCGGATCGGCCGTCAGCGTCACGCGGATGGTATCTCCGATGCCCAGGCATAAAAGCCCGCCGATGCCCATGGCAGACTTCACCATGCCCATGGAAGGCGTGCCCGCTTCGGGGACGCCCAGGTGCAGCGGATAGTCCGTCTGCTCGCTCAAAAGCCGGTAGGCCGCCATGGTCAGCGGCACATCGGAGCACTTGACGGAAATGCATATATCGTCAAAATCGAACTTGTTCAAAAGACGCACATGGCCCATGGCGCTTTCCACCAGGGCCTCGGCGGTGACGCCGCCGTACTTGGCCCGCAGCTCCTTTTCCAAAGAACCGCCGTTGACGCCGATACGGATGGGGATGTGCTTTTCGCGGCAGATATCCGCCACCGCCTTTACCTTCTCCTCCCCGCCGATATTGCCGGGATTGATGCGGATGGCGTCGATGCCCCGCTGGGCCACTTCCAGAGCATACTTGTAGTTGAAGTGGATGTCAGCGATCAGGGGGATGGAGATCTGTTCCTTGATCTTGTCCACCGCCTCTGCCGCGGCCTGATCGGGGATAGCCACCCGGATGATCTCGCATCCGGCAGCCTCCAGCTTTTTGATCTGGGCCACGGTAGCAGCCACATCGTCGGTCTTTGTATTGCACATGGACTGGATGGAGACCGGGGCGCCGCCGCCCACGGCCACATTGCCCACCATCAGTTTTTTTGTCATGACTTCCTCCTACTCACCCAACCAGACGGAACACGTCGTGGAAGGTCACAAACAGCATAAAGCCCATCAGCACCACAAAACCGGCCGTATTGACCGCGGCCATATATCGTGCAGGGACTTTCTTTCGCAAAAGCAGCATGGACACGGCGTCCACCACCAAAAAGAGGATGTGTCCGCCATCCAGCGCCGGAATAGGCAGCAGATTCATCACAGCCAGGTTCACTGCCAGCATGGCGGCAAAGTAGAACATGCTCTCCACCGCTGCGCGGATGCCGCCCAGCTCCTGGGCCTGTTCGCCCGCTTCCGTCATGGAAGAGACGATGCCCACCGGGCCGCTGAGATCGTCCACACCGGCCTGGCCGCTGAAGAGCATCTGCAGGCTCAACCGCACCACCCGGACAAAATCCACCGTGTTCAGCCAGGCCAGCCGCAGCTTGCCGCCCAAGGTGGCTTCCTCCGTGGCAGTCAGGTCCCGGTAGATGCCATAGCCCTGATAGCTCTCGCCCTCAAGGCCCGTGAAAGTATTCCACTGAAGATTTTCCAGAGTGATCTTTTCCCCGTCCCGCAGTACGACCAGATCCAGCGGTTCCCCTCGGTTCAGATTCAGCAGCAAGTCCACATCGTTGTAAAGATACACCCGCTCGCCGTTGATGGACCAGAAAATATCCCCCTGCTCCATCGCGGCGCCGTTATATGACTCAAATTCCGGCGCTACACCGGCAATGGCCGGCACCTGAATGACCTGTATCCCCGCATAGAGACCCAGCAGGATCACAAGACCAGTGAGGAAGTTCATCAGTGGGCCGGCAGCAAAAATGATCAGCTGCTTCCAGAGGCTCTGGCTGCCCAGCGCTCGCTCGTCAGCGGAGTCCTCATCCTCCCCTTCCATGGCGCAGAAGCCGCCGATGGGCAGCGCCCGCAGGGAATACTGCGTTTCGCCCCGGTCCCGGCACCAGAGCACCGGACCCATACCGATGGAAAATTCATTGACCCGGACGCCGCAGAGCTTTGCTGCCACGAAATGGCCCAGCTCGTGCAGCGCCACCAGGACGCCGAAGATCAAAATCGCTCCCAGGATATAAAGAATCGTCATGCACTGTCTCCTAGCATATTAAAAGGCTCCGTCCAGCACGCTCTGCCGGGCGGCGGCATCCGCCGCCAGAATGTCGGAAAGCGAGGGCTTTTGCACCACCCGCACCTGGGACCGTGCCTTCGCCACCAGGCGGGCAATATCGTGGAATCCGATACGGTCCGCCAGGAACAATCCAACGGCTTCCTCGTTGGCGCCGTTGAGGATGGCGCAGGCGGTGCCCCCCTCTGTGGCCGCCTCCTCCGCAAGGCGCAGGCAGGGGAACGTATCCCGGTCCGGCCGTGCAAAGGTCAGGGGCGGGCAAGTGAGAAGATCCAGCGGCTCCGCCGGATTCACGCCGCGATGGGGGTAGGTCATGGCATAACGAATGGGCAGCCGCATATCCGGTGTGCCCAGCTGGGCCAGTACTGCCCCATCCTGGTACTCTACCAGTGAGTGGACAATGGACTGGCGGTGGATGACCACATCCACCTGGGAAAGGGGCAGCCGGTAAAGGCGCATGGCCTCGATGACCTCCAGGCCCTTGTTCATCAGCGTGGCACAGTCCACAGTGATCTTGGGGCCCATGGCCCAGTTGGGATGACGCAGGGCGTCCGCACGGGTCATCTTCCCCACTTCCTCATATGTCATGCCATAGAAGGGACCGCCGGAGCAGGTCAGGATCAGCCGTTTGATCTCACGGCGGTCGGCACAGCCCTGGACGCACTGGAAAATGGCAGAGTGTTCCGAATCCACGGGGACGATCTGCGCTCCGGCTGCGTCCGCCGCGTCCATGACCAGCTCGCCGGCGCACACCAGCGTCTCCTTGTTGGCAAGAGCGATACGCTTTTTTTCGCCGATGGCGGCCAGCGTGGGTTCCAGCCCTACCATGCCCACCACGGCGGTGACTACTGTATCTGCTTCCGGTACTACGGCGGCGTCCATCAGGGCAGCGTGGCCTCCCAGTACCTTGGTATCCGTGTCCTGAATGCGCACAGCCAGGTCTCGGGCTGGCGCCTCGTCGGTCAATACGGCCAGGCGGGGGCGGAACTTGCGCACCTGCGCCTCCATCCGCTCCACGCTGGCGTTGGCGGTGAGAGCCGCCACCTGCAGTCCCATCTGCTCCGCCACATCCAGGGTCTGACGGCCGATGGAGCCGGTGGAGCCTAAAATCGAAATCGTCTTACTCATAATCCTATCCTATTCCAAAAAGCTGAAAACAATCCTAAAAACTACAAGACAGCATCCAGGTCAGTATATGCCCGTGCACAGGACCAACCATACAAAAGGCGCCACGAAGGTCACGGAGTCGAACCGGTCCAGCACGCCGCCGTGACCGGGCAGGAGATTGCCGTAGTCCTTGACACCAAACTCCCGCTTGATGACGGAAAAGCTCAGATCGCCGATCTGGCTGATGGCGCTGCCTACCAGGCCGAACAGTGGCAGAAGTTCAAAGTTCCAGAAAGCGTCCGCAAGAACATAGGAACCCACTGCCATCATCAGCGCCGTGCCGATGACGCCGCCCACCAGGCCGCCCACGGCACCCTCCACGGTCTTTTTGGGGCTGACGGGAGTCAGCTTGTGCTTGCCGAACAGCAATCCGGCAAAGAAGGCGAACGTGTCGGACCCGAAAGAGATGCACAGGGGAAAGAATACCAGCAGCATTCCCACGTACGGCATCATCCTTAGCCGCAGCAGGCAGCTGAGCATCAGCGGGAACACCATTCCCGCAAAGAGCGCGGCGGTCAGGGAGGCAAACGGCACGGGCCGTGTGCTGCCGTAACGGCGGATGGACACCACGAACAGCGCCAGCACCAGCAGCGTGCCCAGCAGCGCGGTCAAAGGCAGTGCCGGCAGAGCGGTCAGCTTGGCGTATCGGATGGACAGCTCCATGTACACGCACACGGGCACCAGTACCGCCGAGAGCACGCTCAGAGGGATCAGGGACTTCCCTGCTTCCCCGGCCACAGCGTGCATCAGCTCCCAGGCGCCTACGCCGCACAGGCCGCACACCAGGAGCATGGTGGCCCATTCGGGCGCCACACCCAGCACCAAAATCAAAAACGGAATGCCGACCACGGCAACCATCACGCGTTTGAACATAAGATCAGCCCTTTAACTGTAAGGTATTATTTCTTTACACCGCCGAAGCGACGGTCTCTTTTGCGGTATGCATCGATGGCACGGTCCAGCTCCGCCTCATCGAAGTCAGGCCAGAGGGTATCCGTGTAGTAAAACTCCGAGTAGGCACACTGCCACAAGAGGAAGTTGGAAAGCCGCAGCTCCCCGCTGGGACGGATGATGAGCTCCGGATCAGGGATCCCGGCGGAGTCCAGATAGTCCGAGAACATGGCCTCGCTGAGCTCCTCAGGGCGCTTCTTCCCTTCTGCGCAGTCGGCGGCAAAGCGGCGCGCCGCGCGCAATATCTCGTCCCGGCCGCCGTAATTGAGGCAGACGTTGGCCTGGAAATCGTCCTTGGAAAGATGCTCCGTGATCTCGTCCGTCTCGTGGGCCAGGGCCCGCAGCTCCGGAGAAATGGGCGTCATGTCCCCGAAGAAGTGCAGCCGGATGTGGTCCCGCTCCATGGTGTCCACTGCCTCCAGCAGATACTTCTTCAAAAGCAGCATGATGGCGGAGACTTCGCTCTCAGAGCGCTTCCAGTTCTCCGTAGAAAAAGCGTATACCGTCAGGTACTGTACGCCCAGGTTTTTGCAGTAGGTGGCGATGCGGCGGAACGTCTCCGCACCTGCCTTGTGGCCGGCGGTACGGGGCAGGCCCCGTTTGGTGGCCCAGCGGCCGTTGCCGTCCATGATAATCGCAATATGGCGAGGCAGGCCGCTGGGCCACCAAACGG
>DYBL01000074.1 GCA_019418625.1 Clostridiales bacterium
CATGGACAAAATTAGAAATAAACAGTAAAAATGTAGAAAAGGGGAGATTTCTATGATGCAAATTGCAGTTGCCCCTGGACTGGAGAATAAAATAGAACACTTTTTTGTGCGGGCGACCTCTCCGCATGTCCACGTCTCCACAGAGCATACTCACCGGGATTGGGAGGCTCTGTTTGTTGCGGAGGGGATGGGCTTTGTAAGGGTACAGGGGTTTCCGGACATCCTTTTGCGGCCCGGGATCATCGTCTGTCTGCCGCCCAATATTCCGCATGAATCCATTGTGGAACAGCCTTATCGCTCTATCACTTTTCGGGTAAGCGATTATAGTCTCTCCGCAGAAAATCGTCCATTTTTTCTCTATGACAACCCTGCCCAGGATTATAAGGTACTCTCTTCCCTGATGCTGCGGCTGTATGTGGAGGATGCGGTGCATAACAGCACGATGATCCGCCATCTCATCTACTGCATGTTGGAATATATTCGCTGCAACAAGGGCTCCCCGCGGGCGGAGCTGGCATGCATTGAGGAGATCAAACAGCAGATCTGTGAAAATTTCCAAAATCCCTATTTTGATCTCACCGGCATTATAGCCCGCAGCGGTTATTCTCCCAATTATCTGCGCAGCTGCTTTACAAAAGCGGAGGGGCTTCCGCCGCATAGTTATCTGCTTGAAAAACGTCTGGAGTATGCTGAGCGGCTGCTGCGGGACGATGGACCTGATGTGCGTGTGGGCAGTGTGGCGCAGAAATGCGGCTTCTCCGATCCACAGTATTTTTCCAGAATTTTTAAGAAAAGAAAGGGAGTGGCGCCTTCTGCCCTGATCCAAAGAACCAATAACCAATAGTAGACCGTGACGGCACAAGAGAGGAGGAATGCGGACTGGAGTATATTGACTTGTCTTACCCCATAGAGCCTCATTGGCGATGGAAGTTTGAAAAAACGCTGCTCCGTGATTATTTTTTGGGCGGACCTCTGCGGGAAGAGGTGCTGTATATGCCTGTACATTGCTTTACCCATATTGATCCGCCTCTGCATGCCACCGCGAAAGGAGCGGGGATTGACGAGATCCCGCTCTCCCGCCTGATCGGGCCTGCGTCCATTATCGATCTTTCGCATTTACCGGAAAATGAAGAGATCACGGCAGACATGCTGGAGCGGGTGGGAAATCATATCACCGAGGGGATTGTGCTCATTAAAACCTGTTGGAACCTTCGATACAGCATCCATGAAAGCGCGTTTTGGACAAGTGCACCTTATATGGGACAAAGCGCGGGGGAATGGCTCATTGAACGGGGCGCTCGGGCTGTGGGGTTTGATTTTCCTCAGGACTATGTGCTGCGGGATTTCTTCTCCGGACGAATACCTGCGCTTGAAGAGATGACTATGCATCACCTCTTGCTGCGCAACAATGTGGTCCAGCTGGAATATCTGACGAATTTGGATCGGCTTACGGGATCCACGGCATATATCTATGCCATCCCGCTGAGACTGGCCCGAACCGCGGGATCTCCAGCCCGTATTTTCGCTCAGCAATAACGCACTGCATCTTACAAACATATGGATTGACAGGAGGTAGTTATGAAAAAAACATCTTTGGTACGTCGGATTTCTGCGGCGCTGCTGGCCGCTGTTTGGATGGCCCTGCTCCTTTCCGGATGCGGCGAAACACCTGCTGAGCCTGCTGAAGAAGACGGCACCTGGACCCCTGACCGCACGATCACCATGTATGTGGGATTTGATGCAGGCGGTGGCGTGGATACCATGGCCCGGGTGCTGGCAACAGAAATGAGTAGCTATCTCGGCGTGGATGTTGTGGTGGAGAATATGCCTGGCGGCGGCAGCGGCACTGCTGCGGAGCATGTGCTGAACCTGGACGCTGACGGATATGCGCTGCTGGCAGTTTCCAGCGCCTGCGCTACTTACGCAGCTATGGATAACTCCGATGCTACCTACAACAATATGGACATGCTGGGCGTGATGGTGCTTTCTGAACCTGCTTTTGAGGTTCCGGCTACATCCCAGATTCAGACAATGGATCAGTTGGTGGAACTGTGGAAGAGCGGAGAACACCATACTGCAGCCAATGCCGGCAATGGCGGGTTGTGGCACATCCCTCAGCTGCTGGCGATGAACGCTGTGGGTGCGGACATGGCCAATGTCTCCTTTGTGCCTTATTCTTCCGGTAAAGAGGATGCCACTGCCATCGCTAAGGGCGAGGTGGACTGGGGCGTCACCGGCGCGTTTTTGGAATCTGCGGAGTTCTGCATCTCCGGTATGAGCCGGGCCCTGTGCATTTTCTCCGATCAGTCCTATGAGGTGCCTGACTACGGTACGCTGCCGCCCATTACCGACTTTATCCCGCAGCTCACGGCGGAAGATATTGCCGCCGGTGCCGGATGGCGCGGAGTGCTGGTCAAATCCGGCACACCGGATGCGGTCTACACTGTTTTGGAAGATGCGCTGAAGGCTGCCTACGAGTCGGAGGCGTTCCAAAACCTCATCGAAGAAAATGGATTGCTGCCCGCTGGCTATTTCGGTCAGGAGGCACAGGACACCTATGCCTATACGACGCAGGTACAGTCTTGGCTTCTCTATGACATGGGCATGGCGAACCGCAGCCCTGAGGAGCTGGATATTCCCAGAGCGGAATAATGACACAGAAGGCGGCCGGAGGCGCACATACCTCCGGCCGCAGGGGTGAAGAGGAGTGGGCTATGAATTTTGGGAAAGAGAACCGCGAGGCGGTCACCAGTATCGTTGTTTTTTTGATATCGGTAGGGCTCTGCGCCTATTCTTGTACGATTCCTATTAGAAATGAGACCTATGTGCAAAGCGCACGGATTTTCCCCCAGATCATCTCCTCTGTGATGGTGCTTTTAAGTTCATTGTACGTTATCTCCGCATTCCGTCGGCGGCAGGATCTTACATGGGGGAGGTTCTGCCAGTGTGTGAAAGCGTTTTTGAAAGCAGAGTCAACCCGGCGGATTGCAGCGGCCATTGCCCTGATCGGCATCTACATCTTCCTGGGTGTGCAGAAAGGGCGATTTTACATTTCCAGTTTGCTGTTTATGATCGTGGCGCTGAGACTGTATGCCCGGCGCGTTAAGCCGGTGCTGGCAATTCTCGCAGCGGCCTTGTTCATCGGCTGCTGCTGGCTACTGTTCTATCGGCTCTTTGGCATTCAACTGACATAAGGAGGGGTGACTTTGAACTTGCAGCTGTTTCTCTCCTCGGCGGCTTCCATGCTGAGCCTGCACGGACTTGGGCTGATGTGCTTGGGCGTGGCGGTGGGCATTATGGGCGGTGCCATGCCAGGAATTTCCACCACAATGACGGTCGCTATGCTGGCCACGGCTACGTACACCATGGATCCACTGTGGGCCATCGTATTTTTGGCATCGGCTCAGGCGGGTGCCACCTATGGCGGCAGCATCGCCGCAACGGTGCTGAATATCCCTGGTACACCTGCCTCTGCCAGTACGGCACGCGAGGCTTACCCGCTGACGCAGCAGGGGCTTGCCAATCGCGCATTGGGCGTGAACGTGTTCGCGTCGTTTGTTGGCAACACCGTGGGCAGCCTGGCTTTGCTGGCCATTATGCCGTTTATGCTGGCGGTGGCAATGAAACTGGGCCCCTGGGAACTTTTCTGGTTTGCCATGTTTGGTCTGGTGATCTGTGCCAAGCTCTCTCGGGCAGATCTTTTGAAAGGACTTATTGCCGCATGTTTCGGCCTTATGTGTGCCTTTGTGGGGCTGGATCCTATCAATGGCGCCGCGCGGCTAACATTTGATATGCGCTACCTCAGAAATGGCATTTCTCTGGTGCCGGCTATGATTGGCCTTTATGGCATGTCTGAGGTGTTTACCTCCTTGATCGATTATCAGATGGAACGGGTAAAGCTGAAAAAGGAGCCGCTGTTCCAGCACAGGATTTGGTGGAAATATAAGTGGATGTCCCTGCGGGCGGCAGCGCTCGGGTTCGTGATCGGCGTGGTGCCGGGCATTGGAGCCAATATCGCCTCTTGGGTAGGTTATGACCATGCTTACTCCTGCAGCAAGGAAAAGGAGCTCTTTGGACATGGCAGTGTGGAGGGACTGGTGGGCTCTGAAACGGCCAACAATGCCTGCGTCCCCGGCGCTTATGCACCCTTGTTAGCGTTGGGCGTTCCTGGTGACGCCGTTACAGCCGTGATCCTGGGCATTCTCACGATCCATGGCGTGCAGCCGGGACCTTCTTTTTTGAGCAAGAATCCCCAGTATCTTTACTACATCGTGCTGGCAATGCTTTTTGCGGGAATCGTATTTTTGCTGATTGGCACCTTTGTAGGACGTGGGATAGTGCGGGTATTGACTATCCCGCTTCCTGCCATCATGGCAGCGGTAGTCATTCTCTGTGCGATGGGTGGATACAGTGCAAATAGCCGTATCGGAGACGTATATTTGATGTTTGTCTTCGGTATCATCGGCCTGATTATGAAGAAGCTGGATTTCCCCATTGCTCCTATGCTGCTTGGCATCGTGGTGGGCGGGAGCCTGGCGGATGCCAACTTCCGCCGAGCTATCCTGGCGGGAAAAGGCAGTTTTCTGCCGTTTTTCACCCGGCCTATCTCTATGCTGCTGATTGCGGCTCTGGTATATATCCTGGCCAAAGAATATCTGTTCCCTGTCCTGCGGAAAAACAAAAAGACATAAATGGGGGAAGACTATGAAAAAACATTGGGCAAAAATTGTTTGCTTAAATACAGATGAACTGGAGCCGGATCGGAACTATGAAAAGCAGCTGGATCATCACTTTGGCATTTCCAGGGAGTCCTGCGGCAGCGAACATCTCACCATGAGCTTCGTGCGCATCAAGCCGGGGCACCGCTCCAGAGCGCACTACCATATCAATAGTGAATTGGCTCAGTATTTTATCAAAGGCACAGGGAGATATATCGTCGGTTATGGTACGGAGGATGAGGAGGAATTTCCTCTCAAGCCCGGCACGTTTATCTACATTCCTCGGGGAGTCATCCATGTGATCGAAAATACTGGCCAAGAAGACATCGAATCGGTGGCGGCATACAGCTGCTGCAACGGAGAGGCTACGGGGAAGTTCTTCTCTGAAATGCCGCTGGAAGAATAGGAGGAGGTATGGATCCGCTGTTTTGTGTAAAGGATAAGGTGGCGATCATCACAGGTGCCAGCCGGGGATTGGGGTTGTCCTATGCTAGGGCACTGGCCAGCCGGGGTGCCAGGGTAGCCATCTGCGGCCATAGTCTCGAGAGGCTGTGCCAGGCAGAAGAGGAACTGGCCAGGGAGGGGCTTGCGGTGTTTGCCCGGTCGGCAGATGTGTCGGATGAAAATTCTGTGAAAGAGTTCGTACAGGCAGTGCTGGACCGCTTCGGCAGAATCGACATACTGGTCAACAACGCTGGAGTTCTGCTGCGCCGGGCACCTGAGGAGACCAGCGTGCAGGATTGGGAGAGCATCATGCAGACCAATGTGAAGGGAACTTTTCTCTTCTCGCGTGAAGCAGGAGCGGTCATGCAGCGGCAGGGCGGCGGCAGTATCATCAATATCAGCTCCATTGGCGCAAGATGCGCACTGAGCAGACGACTGGCCTACTGTACCAGCAAGGCCGCAGTGGAACAATTCACGAGGACACTGGCTTTTGAGTGGAGTACATATGGCATACGTGTCAATGCCATTGCGCCGGGTTATGTGGAATCGGATATGAACGCAGATCTGCGGGCGGATCCGGAGCGGGTACAGGAAATTTTGGCAGATGTACCCATGGGTCGTTTTGGACATCCGGAGGATTTGCACGGCGCACTGTTGTTTTTGTGTTCTGATGCATCCGCTTTTGTCACCGGTCAGATCCTCTATGTGGACGGAGGAAAGACGGCGCATTGAAAAACAGAGAAATCCCCGCCGCGGGTATTGCGAAAATACCTGCGGTGGGGATTTTTATTGGGAGGAATAGAGTGGATCGGAGTTTTGGATCAGCGCCAGGTAGCGTTCATAACCCTGGCTGGAAAGATGGGTCCCGGCACGGCCACGCCCGCGGATGATCCATCCGGCTTCTTGCAGGGCGCGGAGCGCCAGACGTACCTCGTGCTCGGAGATGGGGCAGCCTTGTTCCAGACACAGCTGAACGATCCGCTGACGCCCGAGTCCCTGGCTGTGACCATAGTGATCGCCCAGAATGCGCAGGACGGCGTCTTCCTGCGAAAGAGATCCCGCTGCCGGAGTGGCGGAAAGCGGGGATGGTGTATGGAGCGGTTGGAACTGCGCAGGAAGATCTTCGGGCGAGATGTGGGATCGGCCGGTGTAGTGAAGATACTCCACGCAGTTTCGCAGTTCCCGCACATTGCCGGGCCAACTGTATTGAAGGAGGCGAGCCCGGGCTTGGGAAGAGAGCGTGAACTGTGCGTGCATTTGCTGGTAAAAAGCGTCGAACAGCAGGGGAATATCTTCTCGGCGTTGGCGCAGGGGAGGAATATGAATGGGGATGACGTTGAGGCGATAGTAGAGATCCTGGCGGAACGTACCCAGGCGCACACGGGTAAGAAGATCTTCATTGGTGGAGGAGAGGACGCGTACATCGATGGGAACGGGTTCCACCGATCCGATCCGCACCACCTCCCGTTCCTGGAGGACCCGCAGGAGCTTTGCCTGGAGCCCGGGGCTCATGGTCTCGATCTCGTCCAGAAAGAGTGTTCCCCGGTGGGCGCACTCAAAAAGACCAGGGCGCCCGCCGCGCTTGGCTCCGGTGAAGGCTCCGTCCACATACCCAAACAGCTCGCTTTCCAGCAGCGTCTCCGTAAGCGCTGCGCAGTTGACTGCGATGAACGGCCCGCCACTGCGCCCGGAGGCGCTGTGCAGCGCCTGAGCAAACAGCTCCTTTCCGGTTCCGCTCTCTCCGCTGATCATGACAAAGGCGTTGTTGGGCGCCATCTGCAAAGCAATTTCTTTGGCTTTGCAGATGGCCGGGCTTTTGCCCACAATATCGGTAAATGTATAGCGGGCTGAATGACTTTTGGGCGCTTTTTGCAGCCGCAGGGTGATCTGACGGTTTTCCTCATCTTCAAACCGATGAAAAATTGCGAAGGCACCCAGAGAGCGGTCCTTAATGTGCAGTTTGGAGATAGAGACGCTCAATTCCTGCCCGTGGATGGTTAGAAGAAGGGGCTTGTCTCCGGTGGCATCGGAGAAAGGAAGCTCGGGGAAAAGCTTGTGGGCCGGCTGGCCCAGGGCCGATGAGCGGCTGGCGCCCAGAAGGGAGCGAGCCTCCCGGTTGATGAGTGTGATCAGGTTTTTCTCATCCACGCAGACGATGCCCGCATCCAAAGAGTTGAGAATAATCTCGAGTTTGTTTTCGGCGGTCAGGCGACTGTAAGTGATTTCTTGCAGGGAGTAATCGATATCGGCCAGGGAGGAGACATATCCGGCAAAAGCGGCGGTTTCGAGAAAGAAGGAATTTCCGAGCTTCAGGGCGATCTCACAGATGGTGTTGGCTGTAAACCAGCGTGAGCCGATGTCGACGACCTCCAGGCCCGGCGGAGCAAGCTCCGCCTCACCGGGAGCGAAAGCCACCGATACCTGCGGATAGGACGGCATCTCCGGGGCATAGGGAAAAAACACAATGTTCGTGATGCCCAGGTGATAGAGCTGTGCGATACTCTCCATGGCCATGTGCTGGCTTTGGTTGACTAGCAGCGCCCGCGTCCCGTCGGGGTAGCGCTTGAGAATATCTACGGCTTTCTTGGTGAATGTGATATCTCCATGGATCAGCTTGGAGGAGGCGGGGAAGAACTCGGTTGCCCACCGGTTGCGCATCAGATCATAGCTGGTGGAGGTATTGAGATAGAGGTCGCACTCTTCCAGGCGGCGGATGGACTCATCCTCCAGATTGAAAACAAGGATCTCTGCCATGTCGCCGAACAGTTGCTGCAAAAGTAGTTTATAAAAGTTGGACATACCCTGGCGCTGCGAGATGATCCCAATGCGTTTTTTCATACCCGATACCTCCAAATGACGGGAATGCATTCAGTTCAGACAGACGCCTGCCCGGCAAAGCATGGACTCTTTCTGCCAGGCGGGCTGGCCGTTGACGAGCACAAGATCCATACCAGTAGAGCGCTGCTTTCCGCGAGTGAAGGTGGCGTGGTCACCCAACTGGTGGGGGTCAAAAACGAGAATGTCCGCAAAGAAGCCGGGGCGCAGCACGCCGCGGTCGGTATACTGCATGCGCTGGGCGGGAAGCTGGGTCATTTTGTGGATGGCTTCCTGCATGGAGAGTGCCGAATGTTCAAGGGCGAACTGCTGCAGAAAGTGGGGGAAGGAAGCGTAGAGCCGGGGATGCGGTGTGTCGGTGATATTGTAGAGGGAGTCGGAGATCAGCATGGAGTAGGGCAGCCTGGCAATGCGCGCGATGTCATCCGGCGATATATTGAGCCCCACCATGCTCACGCTTCCGTTTTCTGAGGCCAGCAGTCGGGCAATAAAGGGGTATTCGTCCTCATACCCGGCGGAAATGGCGCATTCATGGATGGTTTTTCCAAGATAACACCGGTTTTCGGGCAGGGAGACGCCGCTGATCATGGCATGGCTCCAGCGGAAGGCCGGATCGATGCGCTCGTCCTGGGGACCGGGGTGCAAAAAGCACTGGCGCAGACGTTCAATACTTTGGGCAGAGTCGATCTTTGAAAGCAAAACGGAAAAATCTTCCGTCAAAAAGGAGGCGGGAAGGATGGAAGCGAGCGTAGTGGCGGTGCCGTGGTAGGGATAAAAATCCACCGTTACATCCATTCCGAGGCTTCTGGCCTGCTCGATGCGGGCAATGGCCTGCTCCAGTGTTCCGTGCCAGTTGTCTGGACCCAGGGCTTTGAAATGACTGATACCCAGCGCCATCCCGCTGTCCCGGGCGATGGCGATGCTCTCATCCACAGCCTGGGGCAGACGAGAGGCCTCATCCCGCATATGGGGCATGAAGAGACTGCCTTTGCCGCGGCAGGGTGTCAGCATGGAGATGATCTCCTGTTGGGAGTTATACAGTTCCGGCAGATACACCAACCCTGTGGAAAATCCACGCAGGCCGCAGGCCAGCGCTGATTCTACATAGTGCTGGGCCAGACGGAGTTCCTGGTCGGTAAAGGGGGAGGGGTCATATCCCTTCACGGCCAGCCGGATGGCGCCCAGGCCCTGCAGGGTGGATACGTTCACCGGTAAGGAGAGGCCGCGCAGAGCGTTCAGGTAATCCTCCATGGAGGTGTAGCGCGCGCCGGTGCAATCAGGGCCGTGGGTAGAGAGTGTATAAGAATATAGACCGTCGGATTTTTCTGTATAGGGGGCGAAGGAGAAACCGCACACGCCCATGCCTACCGTGGTGATACCCTGCGCCAGCTCCAGAGCGCCAAACTCCGGGGAAAAGACCGCAAGATCGGCGTGCCGGTGAAAGTCGATAAAGCCGGGGGTGACCATCCTGCCCCCTGCGTCAAAGACCTGGGCGTCCTCGCAGGAGATCCGGGAGTCGATGGCAGTAATGCGCTCGCCTTCTACCAAAATATCGCCCCGGAAGGGACGCTCCAAAGTCCCGTCATAGATAAGGCCATTTTGAATCAAATATCTCATAAGACTCATAGTGTCATCTCGTGCACATGGTCCTGCTCCGGGTCGGACCAGTAGGCTGCCTGCATATCGTCCAGATGCTCTTTGCTCCATAGGCCCGGCGCACCGCCTGTGTGCAGGAAGATAGCACCATCTCCCTCGGGGATGATCCCCCGCTGAAGAAGATCCACAAATCCATGAAAGACTTTACCGGTGTAGCAGGGGTCCAGGAAGATGGCTTCTGTGGCAGCAAGCATCTGAATGTAATGCTGCGTCACACCATCCGGCTCATTGTAGCCGACGCCGCCGTAAAAATCACTGCCGGAGCCACAGGCCACATGCAGGTCCTCCGCAGAACAGGTAAATCCCATTTCAAAGGTGCGGCTGAGCTCATTGATGAATGCGGCGGTCTCCGCGATGGGGCGGTAGTCCGGTTCGATGGGGATTCCGATCACATCGAAGGGGGCGTTGTAATATTTTGCCCCGGCCCACAAACCGGCAAACGTTCCCGTGGAGCCGTAGCCAACTACCAGGTGTTTGGCCTGGATCTGCTGGCGGCGCATCTGCTCCATGATTTCCGGTATGGCCTGAATATATCCGGCGGAACCGATCACTGTCTGACCGCCCACAGGGATGGAGAGCACCTTTTCTCCATTTGCCTCATGCTGTGCGATGATCTCCCGGGCACATTGGTCCATAAAGCGTTGCTTGGCAGCGGCTTGTTCCTCAGCAGGCAGAGAATCGGCGGCGGAGGTATCTACAAAATACAGCTCACTGCCCATCAGGCGGTCCAGCAGAAGGTTGCCGGAGAGATACTCCGGACGCTGTCCTTTCAAGACCAGAATGGAGCGCAGGCCCGCCCGGATAGCGGCGGCAGCTGTTAGACGGCCGTGATTCGTCTGTACGCCGCCAAAGGTCATCAAGGTGGTGTAGCCGTGATCCAGCGCATATTGGACAAGGTAATTGAGCTTGCGGGCTTTGTTTCCGCCCAGGGCCAGACCAGTCAGGTCGTCCCGCTTGATGTAAAGGCTGCCTTTTCCCAAAATGTGGGACAGTGCAGGCATGGGTTCCAGAGGCGTATTGACATAACCGATTTGTGTGTAACGCAGATCTTCAATTTTCATATTCTCGCCCTTTCTGTAAAACAAATGAAAGAACGAACGCTGGGGCTGTACAAGTTTAATCCATTATAAAAACGGGCGCGGAGGGATGTCAATGAAAAAAGGGAAGGAAATCGCCTGGAAACCGGAGAAAAAGATGCAATTAATTGGAAAAAACCGGTTTTCTCCAATTAAAATAAAACGAGGCAGAAGCCGTTTCCCGTGTATCCTGGGGCAACTGCTGTAAAAAATAGATAAAAATCATATAAAAAATTAGAAATCCTGCAAGAATATTATGGGAAAAGAAGACTATGGCACAAAAATTGCTTAATTATCAGACAACGAATTGCAGGCCTGTACAAGTGGAAACTGCTGTTCAAATTTTCGTGTAGGAGGAAAGCGCACATGTCAAATGAGATGAAAGAAGCAAAGAAATATGGCTTTGCCGCGTTTATTCCCATGTTTGTGTTTTTGGGCCTGTATCTGGGGTGCGGTATTTTCTACACAGTGACCGGCACTGTGGAACAGCCGTGGAACCAGTTCCCGCGGCATGCGGCTATCCTGGTTGGTATCGTGGCCGCATTTTTGATGAACCGCTATATGCCTCTGCCGGAAAAGGTCAAACATTTTTGCCAGGCGGCCGGTGATGAGGGTACCATGCTCATGTGCATGATTTTCCTGGTGGCCGGTGCGTTTTCCGGTGTGTGCAAGGATATGGGCGGTGTGGACAGCGTGGTGAACCTGGGACTTTCCCTGGTGCCCACCCACTTCATCCTGCCGGGCATCTTCATCATTACGGCCTTGGTGGCCACGGCCATCGGTACTTCCTCCGGCGCGCTGGTGGCCATTGCGCCCATTGCCTTGGCCATTGCGGAGGGGACCGGCTCCAGCATCCCTCTGTATTTTGCAGCGGTGTACAGCGGCGCCCTGTTCGGGGACAACCTTTCCATCATCTCCGATACCACCATTGCGGCCACCACCGGTGCCGGGTGCGAAATGAAGGACAAATTCCGCATGAACCTGCTGATCGCCCTGCCTGCGGCAGTGGTAACGGTGGTCGCCTTTGCCATGATGAGCAGCGGAACCGAGCAGATTACCGGAGAGCTGACTTACAGCCTGGTGAAGATTATCCCCTATGTATACGTGCTGATTGCAGCTATCATGGGAATGGATGTGTTTGTGGTGCTGGTCAGCGGCACGTTCCTGGCCGGGTTCGTGGGGCTGGCGACCGGAAGCATGACGCTCTCCGGCTTTGCTCAGTCCATTGGCACGGGCATGTCCGGCATGATGACTACGGCTATCGTTGCCATTTTGCTGCGCGGCCTGATCGGTATCATCACCGTATATGGCGGAATTGATTGGCTGGTCAGCGTGCTGCGCCGCCGTGTGCGCACCCGCAAGGGGGCGGAGTACTGCATCGGCTTCATGTCCGGTCTGCTGGACTTTGCACTGATCAACAACACCATTGCCATTATGATTGCTGCGCCGCTGGCCAAGGACATCGCTGAGGAGCACCACATTGCGCCCAAGCGGAACGCAAGCCTCCTGGATATCTTCGCCTGCGCCGTACACGGACTGGCGCCCCACGCAGGCGGCATGCTGACGCTCTCCGGTTTCTATGCGGCGCTGAATCCTCTGGCGGTGGTCAAGTATAACTTCTACTGCTACTTCCTGATCCTGGCGGCGGTCATCACCATTCAGTTCGGATTGCTGCGTACACCGGAGGAAAAGGAATACGCCAGACAGGCCAAGGAAAAAAACAAAGTGTAATAAAAAGCGGGATGAAGGAATAATGGAAAAAGAGCAGATTTTGGAAATGGCGCGGCAGCTGGACCCAAAGCTGCGGGAAATCTGGCAGGATCTCCACCGGCATCCGGAACTTGGGTTTGAGGAGGTCTATACAGCACGGAAAGTGGCGGAAGTTCTGCGGGGCCTGGAGATGGAAGTACACGATCAGGTCGGAGGGACCGGTGTGGTTGGGATTATCCGGGGAGCCCATCCGGGAAAGACGCTGCTGCTCCGCGCGGACATGGATGCGCTGCCCATCCAGGAGGAGACGGGACTTGCCTGCGCGTCCTGTACGCCGGGAAAGATGCATGCGTGCGGACATGATGCCCATGTGACCTGGCTTTTGGGAGCAGCCATGCTTCTCAGCCGCATGCGTCAGGAACTGCATGGCACGGTCAAGCTGCTGTTTCAACCAAGTGAGGAGGCACCGGGCGGGGCGCAGCGTATGTTGGCGTGCGGCGTTTTGAAAGATCCGGATGTGGACATGGCCCTGGCGGCGCATGTGTCGCCGGATTACCCGGCTGGAAAGTACCTGCTCCAGACCGGCCCTGTCACAGCCAATCCGGATTTCTTTACCCTGACCCTCTGCGGAAAGGGAGCCCACGGCAGCCAGCCGGAAAAGGCCGTGGATGCCATCAACATGGGAGTCAAGGTGTATGAGCTGCTGGAAACATTTGTGAGCAGATGCATCAGTCCCTGCACAGAAGCGGTACTGTCCGTATGCACGTTCCACGCTGGAACGTCCCGGGGGGCCATTCCCGGCAGCTGTGAGCTGACCGGAACTGTGCGCAGTTTTCAGCCGCAGGTGCAGCAGGCAGCAAAAGCGTTCATTGACCAGTGCGCTAAAGCCGTGACGCAGATCTACGGCGGAAGCTATACGCTGGACTATCGGATTGCCTGCTTTCCGGTAGAGAACGACCCGGACCTGACATGCAGCGTGCAGGCGCATACAGAGGAGCTGCTTGGCCCGGACGCTGTTTTGACCCAGGCAGACCGGTTTATGGGGGGAGAGGACTTCTGCTTTATCTCCAGGGAGGTACCCTCCGTCTTTGCGTTCGTGGGCTGCAAAAACGAGGAACTGTTCCAGGCGGCGCCGCTGCACAACCCTGCCTTCCGGCTGGACGAGGCCATACTGGCTCCCACAGCGGCCATGCTGTCCTACAATGCTGTGTGCCTCTTACAAAACGGTGCACGGTGAGTGTCGCCGGGACAAAACGGTATATTTCACCACAAAAAAGGAGAGGATGCAATTGCATCCTCTCCTTTTTTATGCATCAGAACTCGATTTCGTATCAGCGGCGTCCTCCTGCCGGACAAAGTGCAGCCGGACCAGCGTCTTGGGCCGCCCGGCGCCGGAGCTCTCCTTGCCGCACACGGTGGCGTAGCCGCACTCCAGCAGCTTGTGGATGATCCGGTGGGCGCTGCGCACGGTGATGTTCAGGCAGTCCGCCAGCTCCTTGACGTCGAACTCGGCATCGCCCCGCAGCTGGATCAGAGCCATGAGCTTGGCGATGTACGCCCCGCTCATGCCTGTCTCCCGGGCGATCTGCTCCACCTGGTCGTCCCGGGAGATGAGATCGTAGGAGATGGCGCTCTCGCTGCCCAGGGGACCGGTCAGGGAGCCGCTTTCATCCACCAGATAGATGAAGCTGCCCTTTGCCGCCTTGGCGTGGACAAGGGCCTTGCTGGCGTGGATCTCCGACTGGTAGGCGGTGGAGCCGAAGCCGATGCCCATGTTGGGGTGCAGCCCGGTCTTCAGGATCCGGGACTGCAGGTCGTAGAGCCACTGATAGTTCTCTTCCCGCTTGGCGCCGCCCCGGTTGGCAAAGATGATATAGCGGTTTTGCCCGCTGCGAAAAAAAGAAGCCTCCATCCGGCGGCAGTACTCGGTGATGAGACTTTCGCACTGGCAGATCCGCAGCCGGTCGGAATAGTAGTTACCGGCGCTCTCGCTGAGGTTGTCCAGTTCGATGATCTCCACCACGATCTGGGCGGAGTGGGCCTCCTTCAGCTTCAGGCGCGTCACAAGGCGGTTGAAGGCCTCCCGCACGGTGAAGCGGGAGCCGGAGAGATAGAATACCGGGTATCCCTTGTCCCGGAAGTGGTGATAGACCCAGACGAAGCCGGTGAGGATGGCCTTGCTCTCCCCACGGTCCCACAGGTCCTGGTGCCATTGGATATAGGACTGCTCCTCAGAAGAGCCGATGGGGAGATAGCGGATGTTCCGGGGAGTGATGCCGCACTCACTGAAGGCGTCCTCCACCACGTGGGGCTCCACGGCGTCGATGCTGAACTCGTCCAGTGCCAGGCCCTGGCGCTCCATCTGACGCAGGGTGTTCATCAGGCTGTACGCGTCCTTGGTGACATACTCATAGGCCCGGATCATGGTGTGGCGCTGGATGACGCTGCTGCACACGGCCACGCCGGTGAACAGGACGGCGGTGCACTCCGCCTCGCACTGGTCGATGACCTCCAGGGCACCGGCGGTGGTTTCACGGGGATAAAGAATGGTTTCCGTCTCCGGTGAGATGGCCTGCAAATGCGCCTGGATCTGCCTGCCGGAGAGCTCGGGTCCGATAATTCCAATTTTCATAATGGTCCTCTTTACCGTTTGTTTCCTGGGGACAATATAGCATTTTTCCCCGGTAAAGACAAGCTTCTGCCCCCAATTTCCAGAAAACGACTGTCAATTTCGCATTAATTTTTGCGCGCTTTCTGTGCATTTACCCAAAAATAGGCGGTTTGCGCAAATTAGCATTGACTATGGTGCTGCAAGCGACTATGCTTTGTTTGTGTCCTATTTAAGACATGTCATTTATAAGGGAATTTTTTTTGAGAGGGGATTTTCCGTTATGACGAAGCAGGAGATCAAGCAAGCGGTCCTGGCGGCCATCGATGCCGGCAGGGAGGAAATCTACGCCGTCAAGGACAGCATCTATCAAAACCCTGAGTTCGGCTACAAAGAGGTCAAGACCACGGCCACCGTGGCCGACTTCCTGGAGAGCCTGGGGCTGAAGGTGGAGCGCAACATCGCCGTGACCGGCTGCCGTGCCCGGGCCAACGAGGGCAAGTCCGGCCCCCACATCGCGGTCATGGGCGAGCTGGACGGCATCAGCTGCAAGGAGCACAAGGACGCCAACGAGATCGGCGCCAGCCACACCTGCGGCCACAACCTGCAGGTGGCGGGCATGATCGGTGCCGCCCTGGGTCTGGTGCGCAGCGGCGTGCTGGACCAGCTGGACGGCCAGGTGAGCTTCATCGGCGTTCCCGCAGAGGAGTTCATTGAGCTGGAGTACCGTGAGCAGCTGAAAAAAGAGGGCAAGATCTGCTACTTCGGCGGCAAGCAGGAGCTGATCCGCCGGGGCGAGCTGGACGATGTGGACATGGCCATGATGTTCCACGCCCAGGATACCGGCGACATGAAGGCCATCATCGGACCGGAGAGCAACGGCTTCATCGGCAAGAAGATCCACTTCATCGGCAAGGAGTCCCACGCCGGCTCCGCCCCCTATGAGGGCATCAACGCCCTCAACGCCGCCATGCTGGCCATCAACAACGTCCACGCCCTCCGGGAGACCTTCCGGGAGAGCGAGCGTGCCCGCTTCCATCCCATCATCACCAAGGGCGGCGACATCGTCAACGTGGTGCCTGCCGACGTGACCATGGAGGCCTATGTCCGTGCCCGTACCATCCAGGGCCTCAGCGACATCAACAGCCGCATCAACCAGGCCATCCTGGCCGGCGGCATGGCCGTGGGCGCCAACGTGGAGATCACCGAGATCCCCGGCTATCTGCCCATCCTGAAGCAGCCGGAGATGGACGGCCTCCTGCGTGAAAACCTCAAGGAGCTGGGCCTGGAGGGCGCCATCATCGAGGGCAGCGACTTCACCGGTTCCTTCGACTTCGGCGATATCTCCCACCTGATGCCCGCCATCCACCCCATGTTCGGCGGCGTACGCGGCGCGCTCCACACCCGCGATTTCGAGCTGGTGGATCCGGACCTTGCCTGCATCGTCCCGGCCAAGGCCATGGCCATGACCATCATCGACCTGCTGTTTGACGGCGCCAAGGAGGCCAAGGACATCCTGGCCAACTTCAAGCCCGTGATGACCAAGGAAGAGTACCTGGCCTATCAGCAGAACAACGACCGCACCATTACGCTGCGCTGAGGAGGGTGAACCATGGAAAAGAAAACTCTGCTGTTCAAAGACTATAAGCTGTATCTGACGGTGCTGGTGATCACCATCATCTGCGAGCGGATCGGCTCTGTGAAGATCCCCGCGGGCCCCGGCACCATTACCCTGCTGCCTATGATCTACGCCATGATCCTCTGCCTGGCGCTGTATCTTTTCAAGCCTGCCAAGTTCCTCAAGGAAAAGCAGTCCAACACGGCCAGTTCCCTGATCTCCATCGGCATCACGCTGCTGATCGCCAAGATCAGCATCACCAGCGGCGTGGGCATCAACGACATCATCATGGCCGGCCCCGCACTGATCCTCCAGAACTTCGGCAACCTGGGCACCATCGTGTTTGCTCTGCCCGTGGCACTGCTGCTGGGCTTCAAGCGCGAGTGCATCGGCATGACCCACTCTGTGGGCCGTGAGCCCAACGTGGCGCTCGTTTCCGAGCGGTACGGCTCTGACTGCCCCGAGTTCCGAGGCGTCATGGTGGTGTACGTGGTGGGTACCGTGTTCGGTACTATCTTCATGGGCGCCATCGCCAGCTTCATGGCCAGCGCTACTCCCATCTCCGTGGAGGCCTACGCCATGGCCACCGGCTGCGGCAGCGCGGGCATGATGACTGCCGCCCTGGCTCCCCTCATCGAGATGAAGCCGGAGCTGGAGGTCACCCTCACCAGCTACGCCAGCATCAGCAACCTGATCTCCACCGTGGCCGGCCTGTATATTTCCATCTTCCTGGGTCTGCCCCTGACGGAGAAGCTCTATAAGATCCTGGAGCCCAAGCTGGGCCGGGGCAAGAAGCAAGTGTAAGGAGGAAGCAGAACATGGAAAACAAGAAGCGTTTGACCCTGGATACCGTCCTGGACTGGGTCCTGGTGCTGTCCATCTCCGGACTGATCATGCTGGTGGGCAACTATGTGGGCTTTGGCGTCGATATTCTCGAGAGCATCCCCGGCATGGCCATTCTGGTGGCTATCAGCGCCGCCGGACTGGTGCTGGCCAAGCTCATCCCCTTCAACATCCCCGCCATCTGCTATATCTCCATCATCGGCATTCTGATCGCCATTCCCGCAAGCCCCATCAGCGGCTTTGTGGTGGAGGCTACCAATAAGATCAACCTCCTGGCCATCTGCACCCCCATCCTGGCCTATACCGGCGTTTCCATCGGCAAGAGCTGGGCGGACTTCAAGAAGATCGGCTGGCGCGGCGTTGTGGTGACGCTGCTGGTCATCTTCGGCACGTTCTTCACGTCCGCGCTGTTTGCGGAGATCCTCATGCGGATGCAGGGCATCGTCTGATTTTGAACCCCTTCTTTTATACTCCTAACGCACCAAGGCGCCCGGGAATTTTCCGGGCGCCTTGGTGCGTTTTGGAGGAAGTGTGTATGGATTTATGACAAGCTCCGCTCAGCGCACGCTGAACAAAAGCTCACCGTAAGTGGGATAGGGCCAGCAGCGGGCGGCGGTCTGGGTCTCGGCTTCGTCCACCGTGGCGCGCAGGGCGGCCATGGCGGGCAGCACCTCGTCCCGGATACGGCTGGCGGTCTCGGCGCCGTCACCGGCGGAATGCAGCTGGACCATCAGCTGCTCCAGGGCGGCAGTCTCATCGGCGATGCGGTCGGTGAGGCCGGACAGGCGGCGTACCAGACCCGTCTCATAGGCGCAGGGCAGCTGGCAGTCCACGGCTTTTTTGGCCGCGGCGGCGGAAGCCACCTGGGCGGCGCAGCGCTCCACGGCGGGCAGAATGTCCCGGCGGGCCATGTCCACCATAGTCAACGCCTCGATGGAGACGGTCTTGCAGTAGTTTTCCAGGGTGATCTCATAGCGGGACTCCAGCTCCGCGGGAGTGTAGACACCCAGGCCTGTGAGCATATCCATGTTCTTCTTTGCCAGCAGGCAGGGCACGCAGTCCGGCGTGGTGCGCAGATTGGAAAGTCCCCGTCTGGCGGCCTCCTCCAGCCAGGCATCGTCGTATCCGTTTCCGTTGAAGAGGATGCGCTTGTGGGCGATGATGGTGTCCCGGATCAGGGCGTGGATGGCGCTGTCAAAATCCTCCGCGCCCTCCAGCCGGTCGGCGAACTTGCGCAGGGTATCTGCCACGGCGCTGTTGAGCATGATGTTGGCGCAGGCGATGGAGTTGGAGGAGCCCAGCATGCGGAACTCGAACTTGTTGCCGGTGAAGGCGAAGGGGGAGGTGCGGTTGCGGTCGGTGGTGTCCCGCAGGAACCGGGGCAGCGCCGGCACGCCCAGCTTCATGCGGGTGCGCTCCGTGCCGTGGTAAGGGGTATCGGCCTCAATGGACTGGAGCACCGCGGTCAGCTCGTCGCCCAGGAAGATGGACACCACGGCGGGAGGCGCCTCGTTGGCGCCCAGGCGATGGTCGTTGCCGGCGGTGGCCACGGAGGTGCGCAGAAGATCCTGGTAGTCGTCCACCGCCTGGATCACCGCACACAAAAAGAGGAGGAACTGGGCATTTTCGTGGGGCGTCTCGCCGGGGGAGAGCAGGTTGACGCCCGTGTCCGTGGAGATGGACCAGTTGTTGTGTTTGCCGGAGCCGTTGACGCCGGCGAAGGGCTTTTCGTGCAGCAGGCACACCATGCCGTGTTTGGCGGCCACGGTCTGCATGACCTGCATGGTCAGCTGGTTGTGGTCGGTGGCCAGGTTGGTGGTGGTATAGATGGGCGCCAGCTCATGCTGGGCGGGGGCCACCTCGTTGTGCTCGGTTTTGGCCTGGATGCCCAGTTTCCACAGCTCCTCGTTGAGCTCTTCCATAAAGGCGGCCACCCGGGGCTTGATGGAGCCGAAGTAGTGGTCATCCAGCTCCTGGCCCTTGGGAGGCCGGGCGCCGAAGAGGGTGCGGCCGGTGTAGATCAGGTCGGGACGACGCTTGTAAAGCTCCGCGTCGATCAGGAAATACTCCTGCTCCGGGCCCACACAGGTGTGCACGCACTTGACGCCCTCGTTGCCGAACAGCCGCAAAATCCGCATGGCCTGGCGGTTGAGGGCATCCATGGACCGCAGCAGGGGCGTCTTTTTATCCAGCGCCTCGCCGCCGTAGGAGCAAAAGGCTGTGGGGATATAGAGCACCTTGCCCTTGACGAAAGCGTAGGAGGTGGGGTCCCAGGCGGTGTAGCCCCGGGCCTCAAAAGTGGCCCGCAGTCCGCCGGAGGGGAAGGAGGAGGCGTCAGGTTCGCCTTTGATGAGCTCCTTGCCGGAAAACTCCAGGATCACCCGGCCGTCGGGGGCGGGGGAGATAAAGCTGTCGTGCTTTTCCGCCGTGATGCCGGTCATGGGCTGGAACCAGTGGGTGAAGTGGGTGGCGCCCTTTTCCACGGCCCAGTCCTTCATGGCGGCGGCCACGGCATTGGCCACGGACAGATCCAGCTTTGTACCCTGGTCGATGGTCTGGCGCAAAGAGTGGTAGACGTCTGCACTGAGGCGGGCCTTCATCACCCGGTCGTCAAACACCATGCTGCCAAAATACTCCGGTATCGTCATAACGGATCACCTCGCAAAAAAATAAAAAACGACGATGGCGGCAGAAGGTCCCTTCCGCGACGTCATCGTCGTTTGATGGGCCTATGATACGCCGGGGAACGGCCTGCCGTCAATGATGCATCCGCCAAAAGATGCGGCGGAGAAGCGGGGATTTTTCGGCAATGTGCTGGTTGACGGCAGTGCCCTGGATGGAGTATTTTCTTTAGTAACGAACAACGGCGTTCGCCATGGGAGGAAGTGTGTCCTCTTTCGGCGGACGCCGTTTTGATTTTCCCCTGAAAGGATGAGTGCCATGAGACAACTGGAAGGACAGGTGCGGATCCCCTCCGGCTGTGCGGTCTCCGCCGTGATCTCCCGGGAGGGACGGCGCATGAGCGGCGGGGCGGTGGCCCGGAGCATGATCCCCATGCATGAGCGTTCCAACGGCCTGGGCGGCGGCTTTGCCGGCTACGGGATCTATCCGGCGTTCCGGGACCACTTTGCCCTGCATGTTTTCTTCCGGGATCACAGCTGCCGGCGGGAGTGTGAAACGCTGCTCAAAGAGCGGTTCGACATTGCGCAGGCGGAGGAGATCCCCGTGGAAAAGATCCCCCAGATCACCGACGAGCCGCTGATCTGGCGGTACTTTGTCATGCCGCTGCCCTCGGTGCTGCGGTCCATGCAGGTGGATGAGCAGGAGCTGATGGTGCGCACGGTCATGGAGCTGAATACGAAGGTGCCCGGGGCGTATGTGTTTTCCAGCGGCAAGAATATGGGCGTTTTCAAAGGGGTGGGGTATCCGGAGGACATTGCCCGGTTCTACCGGCTGGAGGAGTACGCGGGCTACTGCTGGACGGCCCATGGCCGCTATCCCACCAATACCCCCGGCTGGTGGGGCGGGGCCCACCCCTTTGCCCTTCTGGACCGCTCCGTGGTCCACAACCGGGAGATCTCCTCCTACGATGCCAACCGCCGCTTCATGGAGATGTTCGGCTACCGGTGCACGCTCCAGACGGATACGGAGGTCTTTACCTATATCCTGGATTACCTGCTGCGCCGCCAGGGCCTGACGCTGAAAGAGGCGGCCAGCGTGATGGCCGCGCCCTTCTGGAGCACCATCGCCCGCCGTCCGACCCGGGAGCGGGAGGAGCTGACGTACCTGCGCACGGTGTACTCCAGCCTGCTGGTCACCGGGCCCTTTTCCATCATTCTGGGCTTTTCCGGCGGGCTCATGGCTCTCAACGACCGGCTCAAGCTCCGGAGCATGGTGGTGGCGGAAAAGGACGACAAGGTGTTCATCGCCAGTGAGGAGGCGGCCATCCGCACCATGGAGCCGGAGGCGGAGCACCTCTGGGCGCCCATGGGCGGCGAGCCGGTGATCGTCCGGGTGAAGGAGGGAGCATACTGATGCAGATTCGAGATATTTATCCGGAATTTGAAGTGGTGCGCAGCGACGGCCGCTGCACCCGCTGCCGGCTGTGCGAGGCGCAGTGCGCCAACGGCGTCCACCGCTACGACGCGCAGCACCATGTGATGCTGGCCGACGAGAGTCGGTGCGTCGACTGCCAGCGGTGCGTGTCCGTGTGCCCCACCCGGGCGCTGAAGATCGTGGAAAGCGGCTGCGCCCTGCGGCAAAACGCCAACTGGGACAGCGATACCGTCCGGGAGGTCTACAAGCAGTCCGCCTCCGGCGGCGTACTGCTCTCTTCCATGGGCAACCCCAAGCCCATGCCCATCTACTGGGATAAGCTGCTGCTCAATGCCTCCCAGGTGACCAACCCCTCCATCGACCCTCTGCGAGAGCCCATGGAGACCCGGGTGTTCCTAGGGAAAAAGCCCTCCGCGATCCGGCGGGACGCCCAGGGCCGGCTGGACTGCACTCTGCCGCCCCAGCTGGAGCTGAGCATGCCGGTGCTGTTTTCCGCCATGAGCTACGGCTCCATCAGCTATAACGCCCACGCCAGTCTTGCCCGTGCGGCCCGGGAAGTGGGCATCTGCTACAACGCCGGCGAGGGCGGCCTCCATGAGGACTTCTACCCTTACGGCGCCAACACGGTGGTGCAGGTGGCCTCCGGGCGCTTCGGCGTTCACAAGGACTACCTCAACGCCGGCGCGGCGGTGGAGATCAAGATGGGCCAGGGGGCCAAGCCCGGTATCGGCGGCCATCTGCCGGGAGCCAAGATCGTGGGCGATGTGTCCCGCACCCGCATGGTGCCCGAGGGCTCCGACGCCATCTCCCCAGCGCCCCACCACGATATCTACTCCATTGAGGACCTGCGCCAGCTGGTCTACTCCATCAAAGAGGTCACCGAATATAAAAAGCCCGTCATCGTCAAGGTGGCCGCCGTGCACAACATCGCCGCCATCGCCAGCGGCATTGCCCGCAGCGGCGCGGACATCATTGCCATCGACGGCTTCCGGGGCGGCACCGGCGCCGCCCCCACCCGCATCCGGGACAACGTGGGCATCCCCATCGAGCTGGCCCTGGCCGCGGTGGACCAGCGCCTGCGCCAGGAGGGCATTCGGGGCCAGGTGTCCATCATCGCCGGAGGCAGCATCCGCTCCTCTGCCGATGTGGTCAAGGCCATCGCCCTGGGGGCGGACGCGTGCTATATCGCCACTGCCGCCCTGCTGGCTCTGGGATGCCACCTGTGCCGCACCTGCCAGTCCGGCAAGTGCAACTGGGGCATCGCCACCCAACGGCCGGAGCTGGTGGAGCGGCTGGACCCGGAGGAGGGGCAGCGCCGACTGGTGAACCTGATGACCGCCTGGAGGCACGAGATCCAGGAGTTTCTGGGAGCCATGGGCATCAACTCCATCGAGGCCCTGCGGGGAAACCGGCTCATGCTGCGGGGCATCGGCCTTACGGACCGGGAGCTGAAGGTGCTGGGCGTGGCCCATGCGGGAGAGTGAAAGATTGCGTTGAAAATACCCGGAGGTGTGATACTATGATACTGGATGCATCGGCGCTGTCCTTTTCGGAGCTGAACAAGGCCGTGCGCCGCAGCGGCGGCACGTGCCGGATCCGGGGGTGCCTGGGCCAGCGGTTTCTGGGCGCGGGACTGGATGCCGGCGAGGTCACCGTGGAGGGCGTCCCCGGCAACGCTCTGGGGGCTTATCTCAACGGTGCGACCATCCGCGTGGCGGGCAACGCCCAGGACGCGGTGGGGGACACCATGAACGGCGGGACCATCGCCGTGGACGGCCGCGTGGGAGACGCGGCGGGCTACGCCATGCGGGGCGGCGCCATCTACGTGCGTGGGGACGCCGGCTACCGGGCCGGCGTGCACATGAAGGCCTACGGGGAAAAGCGGCCCGTCCTGGTCATCGGCGGCCGGGCCGGGAGCTTTCTGGGGGAGTACCAGGCCGGCGGGCTCATCGCCGTGCTGGGTCTGGACGGGGAGCCGGGCCGCCCCATTGTGGGAAACTTTCCCTGTACGGGCATGCACGGCGGCGAGGTATTCCTCCGCTCAGACTGCCGGGATGTGGTCTTTCCGGCACAGGTGACCGCCCGCCCGGCCGCACCGGAGGATCTGGAGCGGCTGCGGCCGGCGGTGGAGGCCTTCTGCCGCCTGTTCGGGCTGGAGTCCGGCGCTGTCCTTGCCGGACCTTTCACACTGGTGACGCCCGATTCCAGCATGCCCTACCGGCAGATGTATGTTGCAAATTGAACGAAGAAAGCAGGTGTGGCCATGAAGTATACGGCCCAGGAGGTCATCCAGTATGTGCAGGAGGAGGACGTGAAGTTCATCCGCCTGGCCTTCTGCGATGTCTACGGACGGCAGAAAAATCTATCCATCATGCCCGGCCAGCTGCGGCGGGCCTTTGAGGACGGCATGGCCTTCGACGCCTCCGCCATCGCGGGCTTCGGCGGTGCCGTGCGGTCGGACCTTTTTCTGCGTCCGGACCCGGCCACGCTGGCGGGGCTGCCCTGGCGGCCGGAAAACGGCGCCGTGGTGCGGATGTTCTGCGATGTGATCCGACCGGACGGCGCGCCCTTTGCGGCGGACACCCGGCGGTTGCTCCGGTCCGCCGTGGAGACGGCCCGGACGGCAGGCTATGATTTCTCCTTCGGCCCGGAGATGGAATTTTACCTCTTCAAGACCGACGAAACGGGCGCGCCCACCACAGAGCCCTTTGACCGGGCCGGCTACATGGACATCTCCCCGGCGGACCGGGGGGAGAACGTGCGCCGGGAGATCTGCCTGACGCTGGAGCGCATGGGGATTTTCCCCGAGAGCTCCCACCATGAGGAGGGACCGGGGCAAAACGAAATCGATTTCCGCTACGCCGACCCCCTCAAGGCGGCGGATGACGCGGTGACCTTCCGCTCCGTGGTGGAGACCATCGCCGACCGCAGCGGATTGTGGGCGGACTTTTCCCCCAAGCCCCTCAGCGGCTTCCCCGGCAGCGGCCTGCACATTAACCTCTCCGCCCGGGGCGGGCAGGGAGACCTGCTGCCCGGCATCACGGCGGGGCTCCTGGCCCATATCCGGGAGATCACCGCCTTCCTCAACCCCTGCCGGGACTCCTACCGGCGTCTGGGCGGCAGCAAGGCCCCGGGCTATGTGACCTGGTCCGGCCAGAACCGCTCCCAGCTCATCCGCGTGCCGGCGGCCCGGGGGGATTACCGCCGGGTGGAGCTGCGCTCCCCGGATCCCACTGCCAATCCTTACCTTGCCTTTGCCCTGCTGATCCACGCGGCGCTGGACGGACTGCAAAACCAGCTGCCGCTGCCCCCCAGCGCGGATCTCAACCTCTACGAGGCACCGGCGGAGCAGCTTGCGCGCTATGAGCGGCTGCCGGTCTCCCTGGAGGAGGCCCGGGCGGCGGCCGCTGAAAGTGAATTTGTCCGTGCCCATGTGCCGGAGGCAATTTTGAGCGCCTACGGCATCAGATGACCAATCCTCCGCATCGGGCGGAGCAGAAGGGAGGGAGCACATGGTTTTCCAGGAACATACATACAGCGTTTTGCTGGTTTCTTCCGGCGATCAGTTCGTCAAGACGATCCGTGAGCTCATGCCTCCCACCCACTTCTATCCGGTCAACGCGGTCCAAAGCGCGGGAGAGGCACGCCGGATGCTGCTGGGCACCGGCGCAGACATCGTGCTCATCAACACGCCGCTGCCCGATGAGTTCGGCGCGCAGCTGGCTATGGACCTTTGCGAGCGCAGCGACACCGCCGTGCTGCTGGTGGTCAAGAGCGAGCGGTATGAGGACGTCTATGCCCGCGTCACGGAGCGGGGCGTGCTGACGCTGCCCAAGCCCACCTCCACCCAGCTGGTGCGCCAGAGCCTCCGGGCGCTGTGCGCCGTGCGGGAGCGGCTGCGCCGGGTGGGGGAAAAGCAGGCCACCGTGGAGGAGAAGATCCAGGAGATCCGCCTGGTGAACCGGGCCAAGTGGGCTCTGATCCAGTGCCTGGGCATGACGGAGCAGGCCGCCCACCGCTACATCGAAAAGCGGGCCATGGACGAGCGCATCTCCCGCCGGGAGGCGGCCATGCAGGTGCTGAGCGTTTACCAGCCCCAGGATGCGCAGCGGTGAGGAAAAAGGCGCGGGGAGGATTGGGGATTGACAACCTGGTGCCCCGCGCCTATAATGCAGGTAATTGAACAGGAATCTTCAGGGCGGGGTGCAATTCCCCACCGGTGGTAAAGCCCACGAGCCGCAAGGCATGATTCGGTGAAACTCCGAAGCCGACAGTACAGTCTGGATGAAAGAAGATCGCAGAACGCGGGGACGCAGTCCCGGCGCAAATGGATTTGCTCTGGAATGGGATCATTCCGGAGCTTTTTGTTTGCGCCGGGGGTCTTCGGCATTTGCCAATGCTCTGAACCATGGTTCAGAGCATTTTTGTTTTGAGGGAGGAAGCCTATGGATGATTTTGCGTATATGCGTCAGGCAGTGGCCCTGGCCCGCCGGGGCACGGGGTGGACGGCGCCCAATCCCCTGGTGGGCGCCGTGGTGGTCAAGGACGGCACGGTGATCGGGCGGGGCTATCACGCCCGCTGCGGCGGACTCCACGCGGAGCGGGCGGCGCTGGCGGACTGCACCGTCTCGCCCCGGGGCGCCACCATGTATGTGACGCTGGAGCCCTGCTGCCACCAGGGCCGCCAGCCCCCCTGCACCGACGCCATTCTGGCCGCCGGCATCGCCCGGGTGGTGGTGGGCTCCGACGATCCCAACCCGCTGGTGGCGGGCAAGGGACTGGAGATCCTGCGCCGGGGCGGCGTGGAGGTGGTCAGCGGCGTGCTGCGGGAGGCGTGTGACGCCATCAACCCGGTGTTTTTCCACTACATCCGCACGAAGCGGCCCTATGTGGTCATGAAGTACGCCATGACCATGGACGGCAAGATCGCCACCCGCACCGGCGCGTCCCGGTGGATCACCGGGGAGGCGGCCCGGCGGCGGGTGCACCGGGACCGCCACCGCTACACGGCCATCATGGCGGGGGTGGGCACGGTGCTGGCGGACGACCCCATGCTCAACTGCCGCATCAAGGGCTGCAAAGACCCGGTGCGCATCGTCTGCGATACCCGCCTGCGTACGCCCCTGACCAGTCAGATCGTCCGTACAGCCGAGGAGATCCCCACCATCCTGGCCACCTGCGCCGATCCATCTCTGTACGGCCCCTATCTGGACGCCCACTGTCAGGTATGGACCCTGCCGGAAAAAGACGGCCATGTGGACCTCTCCGCTCTCATGGACCGGCTGGGCAGCGCGGGCATCGACAGCGTGCTGCTGGAGGGCGGCGGGACGCTGAACTGGACGGCGCTGGCAAGCGGCATCGTCCAGCGGGTGCAGGCCTACATCGCCCCCAAGCTCTTCGGCGGCGACGCCAGATCCCCGGTGGAGGGGCAGGGCGTGGCGCTGCCGGACCAGGCCGTGGCCCTGAAAAACACCCGGATCATCCGGGTGGGCGAAGATATTTTGCTGGAAAGCGAGGTGGACGGCAGTGTTTACGGGGATCGTTGAAGAGCTGGGCACCATCCGGGCGGTGCGGCGGGGCGCCCGCTCGGCCGTGCTGTCCATTGCCGCCCGGACGGTGCTGGAGGATCTGAAGATCGGCGACAGCGTGGCCGTCAACGGCGTTTGCCTGACCGTCACCAGCCTGGATGACGGCGGCTTCACCGCCGACGTCATGCCCGAGACGCTCCGCCGGTCCTCTCTGGGAGCGCTGGGCCCCGGTGGACGGGTGGATCTGGAGCGGGCCATGGCCGCCGGCGGCCGCTTCGGCGGGCACATCGTCTCCGGACATATCGACGGCACCGGCCGTATCGCCGCTGTCCGGCCGGAGGACAATGCCGTGTGGTACACGGTGGAGGCAGTGCCGGGACTGCTGCGCTACATTGTGGAAAAAGGGTCCATCACCATCGACGGCATCAGTTTGACGGTGGCGTCGGTGGAGGCGGACCGGTTTTCCGTCTCCCTGATCCCCCATACCGCCGCCTGTACCGTGCTGGGGTACAAGCGACCCGGAGACACGGTGAACCTGGAGACGGACATCATTGGGAAATATGTGGAAAAGCTGCTGCGCCCGGCACCGGAGACCGTACAGCGCGGCATTACCCTGGAATTTTTAGCGGAAAACGGATTTTGATCCGGCGAAGGAGGAACAGCGTCATGCATCAGCAAATCTGTACGGTGGAGGAGGCCCTGGAGGAACTGCGGTCGGGCCGACTCATCATCACCATCGACGACCCGGACCGGGAGAACGAGGGCGACCTCATCTGCGCGGCCCGGTTTGCCACCACGGAAAACGTCAACTTCATGGCCGTCCATGCCAAGGGCCTTATCTGCACGCCCATGAGCGAGGAGGTGGCCGCCCGGCTGGGACTGGAGCAGATGGTCAAGGTCAACACGGACAACCACTGCACCGCCTTCACCGTGTCCATTGACCACGTGGATACCACCACCGGCATCTCCGCCGAGGAGCGGGGCTACACCTGCCGCAAGTGCGTGGACCCGTCCACCCGGCCCGGAGACCTGCGCCGGCCCGGCCATGTGTTCCCGCTGGTGGCCCGGCGGGGCGGCGTGCTGGTGCGCAACGGCCACACGGAGGCCACGGTGGATCTGTGCCGCCTGGCAGGGCTGGAGCCCTGCGGATTGTGCTGCGAGATCATGCGCTCCGACGGCACCATGATGCGCACGACCGAGCTGCTGGAAAAGGCGGCGGAGTGGGGCCTCAAGGTCATCACCATCAAGTCTCTTCAGGATTACTGCCGCCTCCACGATAAGCATGTGGTGCGGGAGGCGACGGCCAAGATGCCCACCAAATACGGAGATTTCCAGATCTACGGCTATGTGAACGACCTGACGGGGGAGCATCATGTGGCTCTGGTCAAGGGCGACATCGGCGACGGAACGAACGTGCTGTGCCGGGTGCACTCGGAGTGCCTCACCGGCGACGTGTTCGGCTCCCGACGCTGCGACTGCGGCCAGCAGCTTGCCGCCGCCATGAGTCAGATCGAGTCGGAGGGCCGGGGCGTGCTGCTGTATATGCGCCAGGAGGGCCGTGGCATTGGACTTATCAACAAGCTCAAGGCCTATGCCTTGCAGGAGCAGGGCTTCGACACCGTGGACGCCAACGTGAAGCTGGGCTTTGCGCCGGACCTGCGGGAGTACTGGACCGGTGCCCAGATCCTGCGGGACCTGGGCGTGCGTACCATGCGGCTTCTGACCAACAACCCGGATAAGGTCTACCAGCTCTCGGACTTCGGCCTGGAGATCGTGGAGCGGGTACCCATCCAGATGGAGGCCACCCGGGAAGACCTCTTCTATCTGCGCACCAAGGAAAACCGCATGGGACACTGGATCCACTATTGAGCTTACAGGATCGTATTTCAACCACCATCAATGAGGAGGAGCTGTACTATGAAAATCTATGAGGGAAAACTGATCGCCGAGGGTATTCGGGTGGGCATCGTGGCTGCCCGGTTCAATGAGTTCATCGTCTCCAAGCTGCTCAGCGGCTGTGAGGACGGACTGCTGCGCCACGGTGTCCGGCCTGACGATATCGCTGTGGCCTGGGTGCCCGGCGCCTTTGAGATCCCCCTGGCGGCGGCCAAGATGGCCGGGAGCGGCAAGTACGACGCGGTCATCGCCCTGGGCGCCGTCATCCGGGGCAGCACCAGCCACTACGACTATGTGTGCAGTGAGGTGTCCAAGGGCGTGGCCGGTACGGCGCTGAGCACCGGCGTGCCCGTGCTCTTCGGCGTGCTCACCACGGACACCATCGAGCAGGCCATCGAGCGTGCCGGCACCAAGGCCGGCAACAAGGGCGCCGAGTGCGCCCAGGGGGCCATCGAGATGGTGAATTTGTTCCGGTCCATGGAGGCGTGAGCGCCGGGGAAAAGAACATGTGAGCGGGCGCATCCGAACAGGATGCGCCCGCTTTTTTTGAACAGTGGGACAGTACTGGGCGATGCCGGCTTAAACGTCACATTTTATCTAAAAAGATAGGCGAATTCTGCACAATTGGGATAGCCTCTTTTGGAAAAAAGTGTTATAATGACATTCAACGCAACTTGGCGGAAAAGAGCAAGGAAGTTGTCTGCCTATAAATCATATTGGATGGGGCGTGAATGATATGCCGGGAGCGGCATCGGAGCAAAAGACATTCCCGCAGCTGACCGAAAGGCAGCGCGTTTACATCAAAATCAAACGAGTCGTGGACATCCTGCTGTCTGGAGCAGGACTGGTCGTGCTTTCACCGGTTTTTCTCGGCGTGATGTTGGCGATCAAGCTGGAGGATGGCTGGCGGGCGCCGGTATTCTTTTCTCAAAAGCGGGTCGGAAATCACAGGACATATTTCCAACTCTATAAATTCCGCAGCATGAAGCTGGACGCGCCCCACGATATGCCGACCCATCTGCTGCGTGACCCGGAGCAGTATATCACAAAGGTGGGGAAGGTGCTGCGGAGAACTTCTCTGGACGAGCTGCCGCAGATCTTTAATATTTTAAAGGGAGACATGTCGGTGATCGGTCCGCGGCCGGCCCTATGGAACCAGGAGGATCTGCTGGCGGAGCGGGACAAGTACGGAGCCAACGACGTTGTCCCGGGGCTGACCGGCTGGGCGCAGATCAATGGCCGGGACGAGCTGGAAATCGATGTAAAGGCCCGGCTTGACGGCGAGTATGTGGAAAAACTCTCCTTTTTGTTTGACGTCAGGTGCTTCTTCGGCACGATCTTTCATGTTCTCCGCAGTGACGGCGTGGTAGAAGGCGGGACCGGAGCAAATAAAAAGGATACGCAGTGAGGATATTGTGAAGCGGATTTATGTTATATGTATCCAATGAGAATACCTTGTGCATGGCAAGAATACTGGAAGGAGTCATCGCCCGGACAAAAGGAGTGACGGAATGAAAAAGGTGCTTTTTGTGGCCACTGTGGTGCATCTGCATATCGCCCGGTTTCACATTCCCTATTTGAAGTGGTTTCACGAGCAGGGATGGCAGGTGGATGTAGCGGCAAAAAATGATTACGAAAACCCGGAAGAATGTGTGATTCCCTATTGTGATCATTTTTATGATGTTCCCTTTGCCCGCAGTCCGTTTGATTCCAGCAATCTTCGGGCCCGCAAAGAACTGAAGAGACTTCTGGATGAAACACATTACGACATCATTCATTGTCATACGCCCATGGGTGCCGTGATTGCCCGCCTGGCGGCGAAAAAAAGCCGCCGGCACGGGACCAAGGTGATCTATACGGCACATGGCTTCCATTTTTATCATGGGGCGCCGATAAAGAATTGGCTGCTTTATTATCCGGTTGAACGCTTTCTGGCCGGATGGACGGATGTCATCATTACAATGAACCGGGAGGACGAGCAGGCAGCCCGCAGGCTCCCCTGCCCCAGAATCGAATATGTGCCGGGCGTTGGGGTGGATTTGAAAAGATTTTCCAGCCACCGGCCACGTAAAATAATAAGAGAGTCACTGGGAATTGACACGAATACCACGTTTATTTTATCTATTGGTCAGCTGATTTTGAGAAAAAACTATGATGTGGCTATTGAAGCGCTGTCAGAACTAGACCCTAAATTAGATGTCTGTTTTTGTATCGCGGGCACTGGAAACAAGGAAGATGAACTTCGGCAGCATATCAGGGACAAGGGCCTTGCCGGAAAAGTCAGGCTGCTGGGCTTTCGCGACGATATTCCGGACCTGCTTCATGCAGCGGACGTGTTCTTTTTCCCGTCCTTGCAGGAAGGGCTTCCTGTGGCGGTCATGGAAGCCATGGCCTGCGGCTTGCCCATCGTGTGTTCCCGGATTCGCGGCAATACGGATTTGATCGATGAGGGGTTGGGCGGATATTTGGTGGATCCGACCGATACTGCTGGGTTTACACAGGCGCTGACGCAATGTATCAACGGGGCACATAATATTGATATGGCGGCCTATAATCAGAAAAAGATCACAGCGTTTTCTGAAGAGGCTGTGCTGCAGCGTATGGCAGAGATCTATCGAACCGCCATGAATGGAGCGATGTAATGCTTAATACGATTACGATTCTGATTTGGATCGCCGTAGTCACAGCCGCGGTCTCACTGACCAATACAAGACGGCTGGTCTTACAATATGGAAAAAGAGAATACCGCTATCCCAAAGCAGTTGCCTGGGCTATGGCGATCCCCATTATCATTTGGGCGGGTACACGCGGATATGTGGCAGATACCAGCCTGTACAGAATCGGCTTTCAAAACGCGGCAGACAGTATTTTTGCCATTCCGGGATATTTGAGTGCACAGCCCCAGGACCCCGGATATGGCGTGTTTCAAATTGCGCTTAAATCCGTCATCGGGAACCATGATGTGGTTTATTTTACGATCATTGCCGCCATCTGTGCACTGTGCGTGATTTTGACATATCAAAAATACTCCTGCTCCCTGCCTCTGAGCGTGTTCCTCTTTGTGGCCTCCAGTGACTGTTATCAGTGGCTGTTCAACGGCATGCGGCAGTTTATCCCCGCGGCGGTCCTGTTTGCAGCTATGGGATTCCTTTTGAAAAAGCGCTATGCGGCGTTTGTCGTCCTGACACTAATTGGAGCTACGTTTCATCTTTCGGCCTTGCTGCTTATCCCGGCTGCATTTTTGGTGCAGGGAAAAGCGTGGAACAGGAAGACGCTGCTCTTTTTTGCGGCAATTGCCGTTTCAATTTTATTCCTGGAGCAGTTTACGGACCTTCTGGAAAGAGCGCTCAGCAATACGCAGTATGACGACGTGGTATCGCAGTTTGCTCGTGACGATGGAACAAATATCCTCCGGGTACTCGTTTATGCAGTGCCCGTATTGTTGTCCCTGGTCGGAAAGAGGCAGATTGACCGCTATGACAGCCCAATCATCAATCTTTGTGTCAACATGTCGATCCTTTCGCTGGGAATCTATATCCTGTCTATGTTTACCAGCGGAATTTATATCGGCCGAATCCCTGTTTTCTTCTCCCTCTACAATTATATCCTTCTGCCGTGGGAGATCGAAGCCCTGTTTGATCGCCGGTCTGCGAATCTGATCCGGATTTTGATGATCTGCTTTTATATGGCATTTTGCTACTATCAAATGACCATCAGCTGGGGCGTCAGTCTTTATTAAAAAGGATTGCCTATGAAAATCAGTGTGATCATTCCAGTGCACAACGCTGCGCCGTTTTTGCCCCAATGCATGGACAGCGTGCTGCATCAAACATTTGAAAACCTGGAGATTTTGTGCGTGGATGATGGCTCCACAGACAACTCCGGTGATATTCTGCGGAAGTACCAAGCGTCAGATCATAGAGTTGTACCTTTTTTTCAGGAAAACCAAGGGGTGTCTGCTGCCAGAAACCTGGCGCTGCAATATGCGACAGGCGATTACCTGATATTTGTAGACAGCGATGATTGGCTGGAACCGGACACCTGCCAGACTGCTCTGGAGGCGGCGGAGCGGACACGGGCGGATGTGGTCATGTGGACCTATATCCGGGAATATGGGACACATCGGCAGGAAAAACGCATTTTTGATGAACATGAGATCGTATTCGGCCCGGAGGGATGCCAACGCCTGCACCGGCGGATGATTGGCCTGGCAGGAAGTGAACTTGCGCACCCGGAGACGGCGGATGCGCTGTGCACGCTGTGGGGGAAGTTGTATCGCCGTTCCATCATTGCTGAAAACAATATTGAAGTACCGGATATCCGGAAATTTGGAACTTACGAAGACGGACTTTTTAACTTGAATGTGTTCGCTTTCGTGCATAAAGCGGCCTTTGTCAATCGGGCATTGTATCATTACAGAAGAGATAACGCCGCATCGATCACGCAGTCCTTTAAGCCAGATCTGTTTCAGCAGCAGCTGCATGTGTTTGATTATATGGCGGATTACATAAGCATCCATACAGGTATCCCCGATGCACAGCAGGCGCTCAGTAACCGGATCGCGCTGAGTCTGATCAGCCTGGGGCTGAATGAATTGGAAAATCCAACCGGCATACGGGCCAGGTATGCGGGCCTGAAAGCGATCCTGAGAGATCCCCGGTGTCATGGGGCTTATTGCACACTGCCGCTGGAGACTTTTCCGATGCACTGGAAACTGTTTTTTGGGTTTGCACGGAGACGGTTTACGTTGGGAGTCTACCTGCTTCTCTGGTGCATCAATTTTATGAGAAAATGAAAAAGAGAGGATAACAGTATCATGCCAGCTTCGCCGAAGGTCTCCATTATCATGGGCGTATATAATTGCGAAAACACATTACACGAGGCAATTGATTCCATCCTGAATCAGACGTTTCAAGACTGGGAGTTTATTATCTGCGATGACGGATCTTCGGACCGGAGCGTTGAGATTCTGCAGCATTATGCTCAGCGGTACCCGGAAAAGTTTGTCTTGTTGAAAAATGATTCCAACCGCGGCCTCAACGAAACATTGAATACCTGCCTTTCCTGCGCACGCGGGAAGTATGTGGCCCGAATGGATGGCGATGATACTTGCCCGCCGGATCGATTGGAGCGGGAGTATCAATTTTTGGAGAGTCACGAAGAATATGCGTTTGTCAGCGGATTTATGTCGCTCTTTGATGAGTCGGGAGTCTGGGGAGTAGTAAAGCACAAGGAGTGTCCGTCCAAGGAAGACCTTATCAAGCACTCACCATGCTTTTGCCATGCACCTTGCATGGTCTTGAGGAATGCGTACTTGGATGTGGGAGGCTATACAGTTGATCGGCGTCTGCTGCGATATGAGGACTGCAACCTGTGGTGCAAATTATATGGGCACGGTTACCTGGGCTACAATATCCAGGATGTTATTTACAGTATGAGGGATGATCATAATGCCTATCGACGCCGGACGTTTGCCTCGCGTATGCAGGCGGTATACGTGGCTTATGTCGATATGAAGGAGCTGCATGCATCCTATGGATATTATTTGCTCTTGATTCCAAAGTTTTTTACCAATTTGGCCAAGGCGGTTGTTCCAGAATGGATTTATATGGCGATTCATAGGCGCCGCCTTCAGAAATGAAAGAACATAACGGGTGAGATCATGCGGCGTGTTGGGATCCTTACATTTCATGCGGCTCATAATTACGGGTCCGGTTTGCAGGCATATGCTTTGCAGCAAACGCTGGACCAGATGGGCGTGGAGAATGAATTTATCAATTTCCGGACGGAGCGGCAAAAAGACCAGTATCGTCCTCTGACAAAACGCAGGGGGCTGAAATACCTTGTTAAGAATTTTTACTTTTTGCTGCACTATGCTGCCAGAAGTAAAAAGTACCGCCTTTTTGAGGCATTTATTTCCGACTGCTTGCGGACAACAAAAGAAGAGTATTCATCAGATTTGGATTTGGAGGAAAAAGATTTTCCCTATAATTGCTATATCAGCGGCAGCGATCAAATATGGAACACAGAGCCCAACGATGCAGACATGGCCTATTTTTTGCCATTTGTAAAAAATGGAAAACGCATTGCATACGCCCCCAGCTTTGGGCAAAAAGGACATATCAAACATAAAGACGAGATCGCTTCTTATCTTATGCAGTATGATGTGCTGTCGGTTCGTGACACATGGGGACAGAAGTTTGTAGCAGAACTGACAGGGCGAAGCGCACCAGTGGTCCTGGATCCTACAATGCTGCTAACGGCATCACAGTGGGATAGATTGATTGGACCGCGTATAGAGAAGAAAAAGTATATTTTACTGTATACACTGTTTGCGACCCCGGAAATCATTCGCACTACAAAATATATCTCGAAGCAACTGCATCTGCCGGTGATCATAACAACGATAACCAATCAGTACGATATTTTCAGCGGATTCTGTGTCAGAATGGAGACGGGACCTCGGGAATTTCTGAACTATGTAAAATATGCCGAATGTGTTTGTACGACTTCCTTTCATGGGACGGTATTCTCCATTCTGCTGCATAGGCCGTTCCTGGCAATTGGCGGGATGGAGGACCGCCGGATCGCAACGCTGCTGGGACAGTGCGGGTTAGAAAAGTACAGCTGTATCCCCGGCGATTGTCCGGATATAAAAGCGCTTTTCTGGGAGATTCCTTTTGACCATGCAGATGAGCAAATTCAAAAAGAGCGTACAGACAGCCTTGACTTTTTGAAGCGTTCTTTGGAATGCCTGTGAGGTATAAAGAGATGATGGAACTATGCGATAGAGCGCTCTGCACAGGGTGCCAAAGCTGCTTTAACAGTTGCCCAAAAGGATGTATTTCCTTGAAAATGGAAAATGGATATCTGTATCCCGCTATCGATGATACGCAGTGTATAGAATGTGGGAGGTGCAGGGAGTCCTGCCCGGTGCTTAGGCCTGTTGAACAGAAAATTCCCCGCCGGGTTTTTGCTGCAGCCTGCCTGGATCTGTCTGATTATAAAGCGTCTACCTCTGGCGGTATGGCGACTCTCTTGGGCAAAAAAATAATATTGCAGGGAGGCATTGTTTACGGAGCTGCCTTTGTGAACCAAAAGCAGGGAGTGCGCCATGTCAGAGTCAACTCATTAGAGGGACTGGAGCGTTTACGGGGCTCAAAATATGTCCACAGTGAAATTGGAACAACCTATCGACAGGTTGCGGAAGATCTGAAAGAAAACCGGACAGTTTTATTCGTTGGGACCCCTTGCCAAGTGGCAGGGTTATATCGATATCTGGGAACGCGGACAGAGCGGCTGATTACTATCGACCTTGTTTGCCACGGAACGCCGCCATATGCTTTCCTAAGGGAGCATCTGGAAAGACGGACGAAGGAATACGATCAAATCATTTTCCGGGTCGGCGGGGAATTTAGGCTGGTTGCAGAATGGAACAAGGCACCGGCCTATACGCAGGACCGATTTTTAGATATGTATTATCTTGGCTTTCTAAAAGGCTTGACTTATCGGAAATCCTGCTATTCCTGCGAATATGCAACCAGCAGCCGCTGCGGCGATATCACTCTGGGAGATTTCTGGGGGTATCGGGGAACTTACCGCGCCTTTCCGTTTGAGGGAAAGTACGGCTTGTCTCTTGTTATGCTGAACAGTGAAAAGGGACAGGATCTTTTTGAGAATTGTCAAAAGGAAATAGCCTGTGAGGAGAGGACACTGGAAGAGGCTGTTGAAGGGAATACGCAGCTGCGCCATCCTGCAAATGTCCATAGAAATCGAGAAAAATTCCTGAAATTGTATAAAAAAAGAGGCTTTGATTATGCGGCCAAACAGAGCCTTTTCCTGGAACGGATGGTGTACGGAGTTCTGTATCTGGTAGAACAATTTCAGAAAAACAGATATTCGGAGAAGCCTAAATGAAAAAAATTTTGTTTGTGATTCATGACTTGCATCATGGCGGTGCGGAGAAAGTGCTTGTCAACTTGGTTAATCACATGGACAAAGACCGTTTTGACATCAGTGTATTGGCCTTGTTCGGAGGAGGAGTCAATGAACAATTCCTTTCTCCGCAAGTCCGGCTTCTGCACGGCCATCAGAGTATGATCCCCGGAAACAGCAAAATTATGAAGCTGTTTTCTCCCCGGCAGCTGTTTCGGCATTACATCAAGGAAAAGTACGATGTCATCGTGTCCTATCTGGAAGGGCCCAGCGCCAGAATTGTCAGCGGCTGCCCGGATGACGGGACACGGCTGGTTTCGTGGATTCACATTGAACAGCACACGATAAAAAAGGCAGCTGGATCTTTCCGCACTCCGGCTGAAGCAGCTCGTTGTTACGCACGATTTGACAGGACAATCTGTGTTGCCCAGAGTGTTGCAGACGATTTCCAATCGATTTTTGCATTGGAGCGGTTGCCAGTTGTCCTATATAACACTGTGGAGAGTGACGTGATCAAAGCCAATGCAGAAGAGGGCGTAGCGAGTGAGCAATTTTCCAAAGAACAACTGAAAATAATTGGGGTTGGAAAGCTAGTACCAGCAAAGGGGTTTGACCGATTGCTTTATGTTCATAAGCGCCTTTTGCTTGAGGATCATTTACCAGTGCATACCTATCTGCTGGGAGAAGGTCCAGAACGGGAAAAAATGGAGTCATGGATTAAAAAAAATGAGTTGCAGGATTCCATTACATTCCTTGGCTATCAGACCAACCCATACAAATATGTCGCGGCCTGCGACCTGTTTGTGTGCTCCTCTTATGCGGAAGGCTTTTCCACGGCTGCTACAGAAGCACTGATCGTAGGGACACCAGTTATCACAACCAGAGTGTCCGGTATGCAAGAGATGCTGGGAGACAATGAGTATGGTGTGATTACAGAAAACGACGAAGAATCGCTTTATTGTGGAATACGAGATTTGCTAAATGATCCGCAGCGTTTATCCCATTATCGGGAAAAAGCGAGAGAAAGAGGTATGTTTTTCAGCACGGAGCAGACAGTCCAGGCGGTAGAAGAAATGTTGAAGCTTTTATGAAATAAGGTACATAATTTCAATGAATAATTTTTGTTATTCTGTTGTTATACGAACTACCGGCCAGGCCGGGGAAAAATATGCACGTTTGTTATCCTGCATTTCCAAGCTGCAGCCATGTCCTGAAGAGATCATTGTGGTACTGCCAGATGGGGTAAAACCACCGCAGGAACAACTAGGATGTGAAACCTTTTATCATTGCCCAAAAGGAATGGTACGACAGCGTCTCTATGGGCTTGGGCAGTGTCGAAGTCCGTATGCGCTTTTCTGTGATGATGACATTGCCTTTTCGCCTGATTTTGTTCAAAAGCTCCATCGGCCACTAGAGAATGGGATTGCAGAGCTTTCCGCAGGACCGCTTTTGAGCTTTTTCCCCCAAAAAGGGGGGCGAGCAATTTTGAGCATGGTTTTAGGAAATACAGCGCCGATGCTTCCATGGCGGAACATGTATGTCCGCGTGCTGCGTTCGACGGGGTATTCGTACAACCGGAATATTGATCCAGCAAAATGCTTGTATTATCCATCTGAGTCTTTGGCTTGGACGTGCTTTTACGCAAAAACGGAAGCTATGCGCCGAATCCATCTGGAAGAAGAAACTTGGCTGGATGCACACGGATATGCGGCAATGGATGATCAGACCATGTTTTACAAAGCACATTTGCGCGGGATCCGTACGGTCGTGGTAGCAGATGCTCCATATGAACATCTAGATGCCAAAACCTCCAGGAAATTTCCGCAGAGCAGACCGAACGTTAATTATTCTATCGGATTTAATCGAGTCGTTTTTTGGCATCGCTTTTTGTTCAGCATCCATAGAGGCGGATTTGAACGCCTTATGGATCGAGCGTGTTTTTACTATCAATGCTTTTGCGGATATATCTATTCAAAACTCAATGTGTTCAGGGGGAAAAAAGAAAAGTCGGATCACCAGAGATTTGTATCCGGCATGTTAGACGGGGCACGTTATGTTAAATCACAAGAGTATGAGAATTTATCTCCTGTTAAGGAATGAGAGTTGTTTATGGAATTAATTTCTGTGATTATCCCTGTTTACAAAACAGAAATGTACTTAAAAAGGTGCATGGATAGCGTTTTGGCTCAGACATGGACCAACCTGCAGATTATAGCGGTGGATGATGGGTCCCCTGATAGAGCGGGAGTAATTTTGGATGAATATCAGAAAAAAGATTCCAGGGTAACGGTAATTCATCAAGAAAATCGGGGCGTTTCTGCAGCTAGAAACGCTGGACTTGCAGTGGCCAAAGGAGAGTATATAGGGTTTGTAGACAGCGACGACGCACTGGAGCCGGATATGTATGAGGTGCTGATTGGTTTGGCCAAAAAGTATAATGCGCCTATTTCACACTGCGGTTATCGACGGATTTCCCAAGATGGAAGCACAAAGGAGATTTCCGGAACTGGTACTCTGATGGTGCAGAGCAATGAGAAGGCTATGGAGTGCCTTTTGCAGGGAAAATATTTTGTGGGTGCTCTGTGGAATAAACTTTTTGACAGACGCTTATTGGCGGATGTTTCTTTTCAAGAAGACCTAAAAATCAATGAGGATTTTTTGGTAGCCTATCAGCTTTTTAAAAAAGCCGCTAAAAGTGTATATATAGACCGATCATTATATTTGATGTTTGTGAGGGAAGGTTCTGCGACCAGCACAGGAACTGCTCAAGAAAAGCGTGAAAGTGATCTGCTGTTTGTTGCCGAGTGGATCGCCAACGATAGCCGCAATACAAAGTTTGAATCGGCTGCCCGGCTGCGATATATTGAACTTCTTGCGATTGAGTATGCATGGAATGTTGGAAAGGGGAACGCTGAATATTTACAGCAGATCCGAAAGAGACTGAACAAGATAGGATGGAAAAAATATCATATTAGACCAGCTCTTTGGCTTAAACTTTTGATGTTGCTTTATATGCCAGAGATGTATTGCCTAATAGATAGAATTTATAGGAAAATTCATAAAAGTAATTGGGACACCGTTTGAAAATGAAAAATATGAAAGAGAGCATAAAACATTTGATAAAAGAAGCAAACCCTTTGCTGCTGTTGAGAAGAAGAAAATCCAGAAAAAGACTTCAAAATAAAGAGTTTACATTAATTACATCAAACTGTATTGGCGGCATCATCTATCATGAGTTGGGGATGAAATTTTATTCTCCGACGATTAACCTGCGGATTGATTCAGACCAGTTTGCAAAATTTGTGCTGAAAATGGACTACTATCTGGAACAAGATCTAAAATTTATTCGGACTGAAGAGGCATGCCCGGTTGCGCTGTTGGATGATATCAAAATTTATTTTACCCATTACAAAACAGAAGAGGAAGCTTGCCGAAAATGGCAGGAGCGGAAAAGACGGATTCAATGGGATAATCTATTTGTTATGCTCAATGACAGGGATGGGCTTTCGGAGAAGACAATGGCGGCACTTTGCCAAGTAAAATGCCGTGGAATGGTTATGTTTTCAGCAAAAAGACGACATGAACTCCCGTATGCACTGTATATGGACTGCTATAGAGATATGCCCTGTGTTGGAAATGTGCTGGAGAAAAATCCGATAACGGGAAAGCGAGTTTATGAGCGGTATTTTGACTATGTAAGATGGTTGAATGAGGCAGATGGATCATTGAACTGTGCTCCATTTTCAAAAAAGGGAGAGTAAGATGGAAGAAAAGATCAGCGTGGTCATACCCGTCTATAAGGTAGAGCCTTATCTGGACCAGTGCATCCAGTCTGTTGTTGAGCAGACCTATACCAATTTGGAGATTATTCTGGTAGATGACGGATCACCTGATCACTGTCCGGCAATGTGCGATGCTTGGTCGAAGCGGGATAATCGGATTAAAGTAATCCACAAGGAAAATGGTGGATTATCCGATGCCAGAAATGCTGGCTTGGCAATTGCTACGGGTCAATATATTTCTTTTATCGACAGCGATGATTGGATTTCGCTAGATATGTTTGAAGTGCTGGTTGGGATGTTGCGGGAGACAGATGCTCAGATTGTGGAGTGCGGCACAGTGTTGGTTTATCCGCAGTCAAAACCCCAAAAGATGAGTGCCCCTGCAAGAGTAGAGTTATCGGTGAAGGAATATTCTACAGAAGAGGCCATGCGGCATCTTTTGATAGAAGACGAATTTTCACCGATGGTGTGGAACAAGCTGTATTGCCGGGAATGTGTTTCGGACATTCGGTTTGAGGTGGGTAAACTGCATGAAGATGTATTTTTTACGCATCAAGCCTTTGGGAACTGTACAAAGATAGCAAAGACAGAGACGGAATGCTACTATTATTTGCAGCGGAACGGCAGTATTATGGGAAAGCCGTTTTCGCTTGGAAATCTGGATAGTCTGGAGGGCAAACTAAGAAGGGTCCAGTATATGAGAGAACACTTCCCGTCGCTTTCATATTTATCTAAAAAAAATCTGCATTTTTTCTCTTTTTATTGCGGCCAGTTGGCATTGCTATCTAAAGACCCGAAGATGATCCGAGAGGCTTTTCAGATCATCAAGTACTATCGCGAAAAAAGTGTTTTCTCGCACTACGAGTATAAAATGCTCAGCGTAAAGGAGAGGATATGGTATCGTATGGGCAGAGTGTGGTTTAAAGGCTGCTGTGCACTTAGAAATTTCCTGAAAATTGGATTTTAGCTATGTAGCAAGGGTGTGAAGATGAAATGATAGAACTTACAATATGCACGCCGTCATATAATCGCAGAGATTTGTTGCCAAGAGTATATGATAGCTTGAGGAGTCAAACAAAGTTTGACTTTGAATGGCTTATTATAGATGATGGTTCTTCCGATCATACGGGAGAACTATGTGAAAAATGGAGCAGAGACGAACAGAAATTTCCAATTCGCTATTTTTATCAAAACAACAGCGGGAAATGTGCTGCGATTAATAAAGCACTGAACTTGGCGCAGGGAGAATGGTTTTTTGTGCTGGATTCTGATGACTTTCTCTCAGATGATGCAGTAGAGAAAATCAAGCGTTGGACGAACTCACTTTCTGACGATGAAAAGTACTGCGCTGTGGCTGGACGTGCTACATACAGCGGAAGCGAACCAGATGCCCCCTTTTTAGCTGGAGAATATTTGGACTGTACTTTTTTGGATCGCTATCCACGTAAGAAAAATCATTTTTTTTTCGTTGGGCATGATCGCCCATGGATTTTTCGTACAGAGGTACATCGGAGATATCCATATCCCCTTTTTCGAGGGGAAAAGTTTATGACGGAAGCAGTGTCGTGGAATCGGATGGCAAGTGATGGATATCAGATCAGGTGTTTTAACGACATAATTTGTATGTATGAACACCAAGATGGAGGACTCACCAGCAGCAGTGCGCGCAATTTTATAAAAAATCCTCAAGGTTACGGATTGTGGTTGTCAGAAATGGCACGATTTCTAAAGTACACTGGGCTTGAGCGCTTAAAACAAATCTATGTTTTTACATACGATTTAAATGAATATTATTCTGTAAAAGAAATAGCAAGGTTCATTGATTCGTCTACTGGCATCATATCAATGTGTAAGATTATAGGGCGGATCAAAAGAAAATATGACGAGATTTTAAAAAATAACTATGAATTTAAGTAGCATATGCTTGATTATTCCCTATTTTGGGAAGTTTCCAAACTATTTCAACTTGTTTTTGCAGTGCTGCGCGGCAAATCCAACAATCGACTGGATGATTTTTACCGATAACCAAGAAAATTATGACTATCCAGACAATGTAAAGCGGATATCCATGACGTTTTCCCAGATGCAAACCCGGATACAGGAAAAGTTTGATTTTCCAATTGTGCTTCATAAACCCTACAAACTGTGTGACTACAAAGTTGCATATGGTTATGTGTTTGAGGAAGAATTGCAGGGATACGATTTCTGGGGCTATTGCGATGTGGATGTGCTGTTTGGAGACCTGCGGAGATTTTTAATACAGGACATTTTGAACGCCTATGATAAGCTCGGACATCTCGGGCATCTGACACTTTTCCGTAATACAAAAGAGAATAATCGGCTGTTTATGTCAGCAATTGACGGGCGTAAAAGATATAAAGAGGTATTTTCAACCCCATATATCTGTATATTTGACGAATGGCAATATCCATCCATCAACCATATTTTTTTTGACAACCATCGCAGGGCATTCCTCTGGGACTTTATCGCGGATATATACCCCTATGACAGCTATTACCGCAGGGTTTCGTGGGATGTTGAGCGGCAGACGAGCGTATTCGGTAAAGAAAACTGTGTTGTCAAATGGGAAGATGGACATGCATTTTTAATGTGGAAAAAAGGTGGCCGGTGGAAGGAAGAAGAATATCTGTATATTCATCTCCAAAAAAGAAAGATGAAGCCAAACGTCTTGAAAAGCGCCAAGCTTTTCTATGCAATTCCGGAAAGGTTTGCAGACGCAACAGAAGACCTGAATCATCTGTATCTTATTTGCAGATGCAAGCAGGTTATTAATATTGCCAGGATGAAACGGGCGCTAAAGGGAATCAAATACTGGCTGATTGAGAAAACGGGGCCTGTCCGGCATTGGTTTCGCGATAAGTGGAGAAAACATTATGGATAATATAAACTTATATGGACATGGCGGCAGCGCCAATCATGGCTGTGAGGCGATTATCCGCAGCACAGCAAAACTTCTGAACCGACCTATTACAGTATGGTCTGGCGCGGCAGAGCAGGACCTAACATATGGACTTGACCAAATTGTTACGGTCAAAAAGGATCTGGATCGTCCGCCCCAAAAACCGTCTCTGGCCTATTACCTTTCTGCTGTGGAAATAAAAACACGCCATTCCACTTCTCTACACACCAAGTTCCGTCATAGGGATTTGCTGAGCCATGTGGAACGTGGGTCTCTTTATCTGTCCGTAGGTGGAGACAATTATTGCTATGCTGGAATTGAGACTATATTTGAGCTCAATGAATGGCTGCATAAAAAGGGGGCAAGGACTGTCCTTTGGGGGTGTTCTGTGGAGCCGGAACTGCTCAAAAACCCGGCTGTGGTAAACGACTTGAAAAAGCATACCCTGATTACCGCACGAGAGTCACTGACATTTCAGGCTATGATCGATGCCGGATTGACCAATGTGATTCTATGCGCAGATCCTGCATTTTGCCTGGAAAAGCAAGAGCTGCCTTTACCAGAGGGCTTCCTTCCTGGAAAGACCGTCGGAATCAATATCAGTCCACTGGCAATGGATTGCGGCGCGGGTACCAGCGTTATGGACAACTATATGGATCTGATCCGATTTATTCTGGAACATACGGAGTTTCATGTTGCGCTGATTCCTCATGTGGTAGTACGAGAAAATGATGACCGTGCGGCACTTGCAGAGTTATATAAGGCATATCAGCACACTGGACGTGTTTTTATGGTGCAGGATCAAAATTGCGAAGTTCTGAAAGGATTTATTGCGCGCTGCCGCTTTTTCGTCGGAGCGCGGACTCATGCTACGATTGCAGCATACTCTTCCTGTGTGCCCACGTTGGTGTCTGGCTACTCGGTTAAGGCGCGCGGTATTGCCAGAGATTTGTTCGGCAGCGAGGACCATTATGTCGTTTCTGTACAGGACTTACGCAGGACTGACATATTGACTGATGCATTTTTCTGGATGATGGAACATGAAAAAGAAATCCGCGGGCACTTGGAAAAGGTGATGCCTACATATTGCGAGAGAAGCTGCATTGCAGCAGAAAAACTGGCGAAGTGCTGCTTGTCTGGAGAATGATATGGCAAGAAATGAACTCAAATCCGGGGTTATCCTGTCCTATTTGAATCTGTTAATCGGCAATCTGATACCGTTTTTTTATACTCCCATTATGCTGAGCATTTTGGGACAGGGAGAAAACGGGCTCTATGGAATTGCAAATTCTGTCATGGGGTATATCTCTCTGCTGAATTTCGGGATTGGGAGCACGATTATACGATATCTATCCAAATACCGGGCAGAAAAGAACGAAGAGGCAGAGAGGCGGGTAGCGGGGCTTTTTTTAAAAATATATTCATTAATTGCGGTTTTGGTTTTAGCGGTTGGAATGTTTGTATCGTTCCACTTGGATTTTTACAGCCGTTCATTATCACGAGGAGAATTGGATAAACTGGAAATACTGGTTCGACTGATGACCGTGAATATGGCATTTTTTTTGCCATTCAGCGTCTTTTCGGCCATTATTATTTCCCATGAGCGGTACATCTTTAATAAACTGGTCAATATTCTTACAACCATTGGTGCTCCCATTATCAATCTGATCATGCTCTATATTGGATTTGGGTCGGTGGGGTTGGTAATTTCCAGCACGATTATCAATTTGGCTTCTTATGGACTCTACACGATATATGTATTAAAAACTCTGAATTTTCATCCGTCTTTTCTGCCGTGTTCTCCTGGCCTGCTCAAGGAGATTTTTACCTTTTCCGGGTTTGCTTTTTTAGGCAGCATAGTGGACCTCCTGTATTGGGCAACGGATAAATTGATTATCGGCTGGGCGGTAGGAGCCTCCGCTGTGGCAATATACAATATTGGAGCAAATTTCAATTCTTACCTGACCAGCCTCTCTACTGCAATCAGCGGCGTGCTGACACCGAAGATTTCAACTATTGTTGCAAGCGGAAAATCAGAAAAAGAGCTGTCTGCTCTATTTATTAAAATTGGGCGCATTCAGTTCTTGATTGTATCATTTATTGTTTCTGCGTTCATTGTTTTCGGAAGATGCTTCTTAGAGATTTGGCTTGGGAACGGATATGAGCTGGCCTATCCGGTAGCGTTGCTGACAATGATTCCGGTGGCGGTTCCGCTGATTCAAAATACGGGACTCAATATCTTGTATGTAACAAACAAACACCACTTCCGTTCTATGGTATATCTCTGTATTGCACTGACTAATATTGTTTTAACTTTTGCCTGGGTGGAAACCTACGGTATTGTGGGAGCGGCTGCTGCGACAGGGCTTTCCTATGTGGTTGGAAATATTTTGATTATGAATTGGTATTATTATCGCCATATAGGACTAGATATCCCCCTTTTTTGGAGAAATATATTGAAAATGACACCGCAGGTGCTCCTCTTTACGGTTGTTGGACTATATATGATCCCAAAACTCGAGATTCATTCGTGGAGTGCATTTCTCAGTGCGGCAGCGGTATTCACTGCTTTGTATTATATTTGTTCCTATGTATTCATGATGAATGCGTATGAGAGGGAACTCTTTGCGGATCTGTTGAAAAAAGCGGCAGGAAAACTGAAAAGGTGAATATTATGCAGCAGATTGTAGGGCGTGAATTTTGTGTTGGATGCGGCGCATGTATGAACGGCTGCCCGCAACAATGCATCACGATGGAAAAAGCAGAGGGCGGTTTTTTATATCCGGAAATCAACCAGGAGCGATGCATTGACTGCGGGCACTGCCGGGAGATATGTCCTGCGCTGCACCATGAGTCATATGCCCCGGAGCCGCTTCCCAGAGCCTATGCGGCGCACCATCTGGAAGATGCGGCACTGGAGCATTGTTCCTCAGGCGGCGTTTTTCAGCTCCTCGCACAAGATATTTTGCAGCGTGGCGGCGCCGTGTTCGGCGCGGCGTTTGACAACTCGTTTCAAGTGATCCACAAGCGGGCAGAAACATGGGAAGAAGTACAGGCATTTCAATCGTCCAAATATGTGCAAAGCACCATTGGAACTGCCTACCAACAGGTGAAGTCTGTTTTGGATTCCGGAAGACCGGTGCTGTTTACAGGGACCCCATGTCAGATTTCGGGACTTCGACTGTTTCTCGGGAAAGATGACCCCAATTTGTTGTGCCAGGATATTATCTGCCACAGCGTTCCGTCGCCAAAGGTTTGGGCAGATTATTTGGCTGAACAGATGCAAAGGAAAAAATCCGGCATAAGGAATATTCAGTTCCGAAAAAAAGAACCCTATTGGGAAGGCTACCATTTTCGGATCGATTTTGAAGACGGAAGCAGTTTTGATTGCCCCGGCAGCAACAGCAGTTATATGAAAGCCTTTTTGAACGGGCTGATTTCTCGCCCGGCATGTTACAGATGCCCGTTTAAAGGCTTGCATCGAGCCAGTGACATTACCCTGGCGGACTTTTGGGGCGTCCAGCAGGTATGCCCATCTGCGTTTTATCAAAAAGGGACTTCTCTAGTGTTGCTGCACACGCAGCGGGGAGCGGATGTGTTCAGCAGGATCTCTGGGAAACTATCCGCCCGGGAAGTAGATCCGATTCAAGCTGTTTCGCAGAATTCCGCTGCAATTTCGCCGTGTGTACAGGGCAAAAACTACCCACGGTTTTGGGCGCATTATACGGGAGAGAATTTGGACGGATTGGTCTGGCAGTGTTTGCGGCCTGCCTGGAAGGAGCGCGTGATAATTCACCTGCGGAAGAGCATAGTGACAATAATACGCAAATGAAAGAGAGATAAAGAAAAAATGAGAAAGCAAAGGGCCTCGAATTTCGAATTATTACGCATTTTATCTATGTGCGGAATTATTATAATGCACTATGTTAACAGCGAAATTGGAGGGGCGGTGCAGGAATCGGTATTTCCCAATTTTTCGTGGCTATATGTACATTTTGTAAGTGGATTTTGCGTCCCGTTGGTCAACTGTTTTGTCCTGATCACAGGATATTTTTTAGTAAATCAAAAAACGTTTTGCTTGAGAAAAGCAACAGAGTTATTATGCATCACGGCGTTCTATGGGGCAATTTCGTATTTTATTTCTGTTGCAACGCAAAATAATATCTGGGATACTGTGGATTTCGCATATGCAGTCATACCGTTTTGGAAAGGCGCAAGGTGGTTTGTTGAGACATACATAATTCTCATTTTGCTGGCGCCTTTTTTAAATAAAATGCTGTGCGGCTTGGATAAGAAATCATATGAAATATTACTTGCCATTCAAATATTGCTTTTTTCTATATGGTATTCCGTTGGGCTGAGTGCACCCGTATTGGATGACGGATATGGAATCATCAATTTTATTACGCTCTACGGAATTGGAGGATACTTAAAGAGGTATGGAAATGAACTTCGACTATATAAGGGGAAAAAGTGGCCTCTTTTGGCGACCTACCTTGCAGCAGCAGTTTTTACATTTTTTGTGAGTTATTTTACAAACCCGTATGGCTATGCATTTATTACCAATATCATAGGTGCGGTAGCACTGTTTGCTTTTTTTGCAAAATGCGATATAGGACAGATCAAATGGATCAATCAAATCAGCGAAGGAACTTTTGACGTATACTTTGTGCATAGCGATAAAAATACAAGCCTTTTGTTAATGTATGAGCTGCTGGGGGCTAAATTTGTTGCAGATACTCCGTGGATTATGCTCCATGTGATATTTGTAATTATCGTTGTATGGATACTTGGGTTGTGTGCATTCAAAATTAGGAAAAAAATATTTGACATTTCTATCAATAGGCTGCTTGATAAAATATGCTTTATAAATAAAAAAATTGAAATTTGAAATATGATTCACGGAAGTTATCGGCCTAAAACGATCAACACCCCGCGGAATATTCCGCGGGGTGCATCTTTTTGCCAAATGGAAGCGTTCTTCTTTACCGCCGGCGGCCGGCGGAGGAGCGGATACCCAGCTCCAGCCGGTACTTGGCCACGGTGCGGCGAGCCACCTGGACGCCCTGGGCAGCCAGCAGCTGGCAAAGGCGCTGGTCGCTGAGAGGATGGGCATGGTCCTCGCCCTGCACCAGCTCCAAAAGCTTGCGCTTGACTGCCTGCTGGGAGAGGCCCTGGGTGCCGATGGCCCGGCTGAAGAAGTACCGCAGGGGATAGGTGCCTTGGCGGCACTGGAGGTATTTGCCCCGGGTGGCCCGGGACACAGTGGACGGATGTACGCCCAAAGACTCGGCCAGGGTGCTCAGGCTCATGGGGGAGAGCTCCCCGGTCTGACCGGTGAAAAAGGGCAGCTGGGCTTCCAGAATGGCCTCCGCACAGGCGCGCAGGGTGCTGCCCCGGCGCTCCAGGCTGCCCAGCAGCCACTTGGCCTGCTGCATCTTCTTTTGCAGGTACTCCCGGGTCTCCTGCTCGTCCGACTCCTTCAAAAGACGGGTGTAATAGTCGCTGATGGACACCCGGGGCAGGTAGTATTCATTGAGGATGACCTTCCACTCTCCGTCCAGCTCCGCCACGAAGATGTCCGGCCGCACGTACATTGTGGGCTCGGAGGGCTGGAAGGCCCGGCCGGGGTGGGGCTCTAAGGAGGCGATCACCTTTTCCGCCGCCTGGATCTCCTCGATGGTCAAGCCCAGCTCCCGGGAGATGGGGCCGTAGTGCTTGCGGCCCAGCTCGGGAAGAAACCGGGAGACGATGTCCATGATGGCGGGGGAGACGCTGTCCTGCCGGGCCAGCTGCAAAAGCAGGCACTCGGAAAGGCTCCGGGCTCCCACACCCGCCGGGTCCAGGCTCTGCACCGTCTCCAGTGCCTGGTCGATGAGGCTTTGGGGGATCTTCAGGTCCAGCAGGCCGTCCAGGTCCTCCTGGGTGAGGTATCCGTCCTCGTCCACCAGCTCGGCCATATACCGGCTCAGGGCCAGCAGGGGCTTGGGCAGGCGCTTGCGGTCCAGCTGGTCACACAAAAAGGCGGAAAGACTATCCATCTCCCGGTCGTTGGCGCCCCGCTCCGGCATGGCGCCCTCCTCGTGGGAGAAGGTGCCGCCTACGCCGCCGGCGTCGATCCAGCTGGCCTTCTGCCGCAGCTCCTCGTAGGCGCTGCGCAGGGACGGAGCGTCCTCCTGCTCTACCAGGGGATTTTCCTCGCTGACTTTATTCAAATACTCCAGAAGCTCCTGGGAGTTCATCTGGAGGATCTCCATGGACTGCAGCAGCTGGGGCGTCAGCTTCAGATCCTGCCGCAGCTCAGTTTTTAAGGATACCAGACTCATGGGCAGCTCCTTTCCCGGGCATCTTTAGTTGCGATTGCCAACGTATTTTTGAATCTTCCGGGCCGCGGTGGCCTGGGAGATCCCCAGCTCCCGGGCGACCGCCACGGTAGTGCCGCAGCGGCGGTAGGCCTCCCGGATGATCTGGGACTCATAGGCGTCCATCCGCTCGGCCAGAGTACCGGAGCGGGCCAGCAGCTCCGCCGGCGGCACCGCGTCGCCTGTGTACTCCAGAGGCAGGGCGCTCACGTCGATGATGGGGTCCTGGACGGTGATGACCATGCGCTCGATGAGATTTTCCAGCTGGCGCACGTTGCCCGGCCAGTCGTACTGCTCCAAAAATGTCAAAAACCGGGGGCTGAAGGAAAGCGTCTTTCCGTACTCCGCGCAGAACCGGGCCAAAAACTGGTGGGCCAGGGGGAAGATATCCTCCTTGCGCTGGCGCAGGGGCGGGATGTGGATGCGGATCACGTTGAGCCGGTAGAAAAGGTCCGAGCGGAACAGTCCCCGCTGCACCTCCTCCTCCAGATTGCGGTTGGTGGCCACCAGCAGCCGGAAGTCCAGCTCGATCTTCCGGGTGCCGGACAGGCGCTCGATGGTCTTTTCCTGAATGAGCTGCAAAAGCTTGGACTGGATATGGGGCGGCAGCTCGCCGATCTCATCGAGAAACAGTGTGCCGTGGTTGGCAAGCTCGATCTTGCCGATCTTGCCGCCGGTGGCTGCGCCGGTGAAAGCGCCCTTTTCATAGCCGAACAGCTCCGACTCGATGAGATTTTCGTGCAGCACCGCGCAGTTGACCTCAATGAAGGGCCCCGCGGCCCGGTTGCTCATAGCATGGATGGTCTTGGCCACGGCGCTTTTGCCCACGCCTGTCTCGCCCGTGATGAGGATGTTGGCCTTTGTGTTGGCGGTATTTTGCATGAGGGTCCACAGCCGCTGCATGGAGTTGCTCTTGAACACCAGGGAGGTGGACGTGGCCCGGGTGCGCAGCTCCGCGATCTCCTGGGAGTACTGCTGGATGGAGTCCTGCAGGTGGCGGTAGTTGCGCTGGATGGCGTTGATCTGCTCCATGGACACGGTGTTGAAGCACACGGCGTACTTCAGCTCTCCCTGGTCGTCAAAGAGGGGGATGCCCACAGTCATGACGTTTTTGTGGGTGTGGTTGATGGTCTGGGTGGCGGTGACCTTCCGCTTTTGCCGGATGACCTCCGCCGTGATGCAGGGGGTGAACACCCCGGCGGCCTCCAGGTCAAAGGCCGATTTGCCCACGATGGAGTCGTGGGCGAAGCCGAAGTTCTTTTCGTAGGTCTCACTGACCCGCAGGATGATGCCGTTGGCGTCGGAGAGCATCATGTCGTCCGCCAGCACCAGGTTGTTTTCCGGATTCAGGATCTCGAAAAGTCCTTTGAGGTTGATATCGTCGTCAAAGATGGAGGAAAAACTGGGCGGCTGCGCCATGTTTCCACCTGCCCTTCTGCATGGTGTGTTATTCAAAAATGAGTATAGCATATTCAAAAATGAATAAAAAGGGCCGGGGAGAAAATTCTCCCTGTCGCTTTCAACAGAAATTGTGGGAGAATTTCGCTTTCACACACAAAAATTCCTGCCGGGGCCTGGGAAGATAGGCTATTCATTTTTGAATAGCGGGGAGGCGGAGCAAAAATGAAATTGTCGAAAGTGTAGAAAAGGGCAGGAGCAGTTGTTCCGTTTTGCACAAAAATGACCCGCACGCAGCGGATCGATCGCCGGAAAAAGTTGGCACGAAAATTGCTATATATTTAAACGGCTATCCTGAGGCGGCACCTGCGCCGCCTGTGAACATCGTTTACGATTTAATTTGGAGGAGGAACTTGCCATGTATCAGACCATTCGTTACGAGAAGAACGGCAATATCGGTATTGCCACCATCAATCGTCCCGAGGCGCTGAACGCTTTGAACTCCACTGTTATTTCCGAGCTGGAGCAGCTGATCGGCGAGGTGGAGAAGGACACCGAGCTGGGTGCCTTCATCCTCACCGGCGAGGGCCGCTCCTTCGTGGCCGGCGCCGATATCGGTGAGCAGTATCCCATGGACGTGGCCGCCGGCCGCAAGTGGGGTCAGCGGGGCAGCGCCCTGTTCCGCCGCATCGAAAAGCTGGAGATCCCCACCATCGCCGCGGTGAACGGCTTCGCTCTGGGCGGCGGCTGCGAGCTGGCCATGTCCTGCGACATCATTCTGGCTGCCGGCCCCAACGCTGAGGGCAAGGGCGGCGCCAAGTTCGGCCAGCCCGAGGTGGGCCTGGGCATCACCCCCGGCTTCTCCGGCACCCAGCGTCTGCCCCGCCGCGTGGGCATCGCCAAGGCCAAGGAGCTGATCTTCTCCGGCAAGACCATCGGCGCTGCCGAGGCCAAGGCCATCGGCCTGGTCAACGAGGTATACGCCCCCGAGGAGCTGATGAACGGCGCCATCGCCATGGCCAAGTCCTTCACCGCCAACGCTCCCATCGCCGTGAAGTATTCCAAGGCATGCATCGACCGGGGCATGCAGATGGACATCGACGACGGCATCGCCCTGGAGAACGAGCTGTTCGCTATGTGCTTTGCCACCGCCGACCAGAAAGAGGGCATGGGCGCCTTCCTGGAAAAGCGCAAGGAGAAGCACTTCCAGAACAAGTAAGCCATTCCTGGATTTTCAGAATTACATAAAAAAGAGGGAAGACAGTCATGAAGAAAGTTCGTGTGCTTACCGCTGAGGAAGCGGCCTTGCTGGTCAATGACGGCGATACCATCGCCACCGGCGGCTTCGTCAGCTGCGCATGCCCCGAGGCACTGTCCAAGGCGCTGGAAAAGCGCTTTTTGGAGACGGGCCATCCCAAGGACCTGACGCTGTTCTTCGCGGCCGGCCAGGGCCACCGGGACGGCACTGGCGGCGACCACTACGGCCATGAGGGCATGGTCAAGCGGGTCATCGGCGGCCACTGGGACCGGGCTCCCAAGCTGGGCGATCTGGCTCTGGCCAACAAGATCGAGGCCTACAACCTGCCCCAGGGCGTTATCTCCCACATGTACCGTGACATCGCCGCCCACAACATCGGCACTTTCACCACCGTGGGCCTCTACACCTTTGCCGACCCCCGCAACGGCGGCGGCAAGCTCAACACCAAGACCACCGAGGACCTGGTGAAGGTGGTGGAGGTGGAGGGCGAGGAGCTGCTGCTCTACAAGTCCTTCCCCATCAACGTGGTGTTCATCCGGGCCAGCTACGCCGATGAATTCGGCAACTGCACCGTCCACCGGGAGATCGGCCCCATCGACGTCACCGCCATGGCCCAGGCCTGCAAGAACTCCGGCGGCCGCGTCATCGTGCAGGTGGAAAAAATTGTGCAGGGTGGCTCTCTTGACCCGAAACTGGTGGCAATTCCCGGTATCTATGTGGACTCCATTGTGGTAGGATCGATGGAGGACAACGAGCAGTGCCTGGGCATGCCCTATGACGGCGCCCTCACCGGCGAGTTCCGCATCCCCGTGGACGCCATTCCCGCCATTCCCCTGGACGCCAAGAAGATCATCGCCCGCCGGGCCGCCATGGAGCTGCCCCAGGACGCCATCGTCAACCTGGGCACCGGCGCCCCTGAGAAGATCGCCAACGTCTGCGCCGAGGAGGGCATCTCCGACAAGATGACGCTGACCGTGGAGGCCGGCTCCATCGCCGGCGTGCCCTACGGCGGCACCCAGTTCGGCGCGGCGGCCAACTCCATGGCCATCCTGCCCCACAACGTGCAGTTCGACTTCTATCAGGGCGGCGGCCTGGACGTTGCGTTCCTGGGCCTTGCGGAGACCGCGCCCAACGGCGATCTGAACGTCTCCAAGTTCGGCACCCGCCTGGCCGGCGCCGGCGGCTTCATCGATATCACCCAGAACGCCAAGAAGGTGGTCTACTGCGGCACCTTCACCGCCAAGGGCCTCAAGACCGAATGCCGCGACGGCAAGCTGGTCATCACCCAGGAGGGCGGCAAGAAGAAGTTCGTCAAGGAAGTGGAGCACATCACCTTCTCCGGCAAGTATGCCGTCAAGGTGGGCCAGCCCGTGCTCTATATCACGGAGCGTGCCGTGTTTGAGCTGCGGCCCGAGGGCGTGACCCTCATCGAGATCGCGCCGGGCATCGACCTGCAGACCCAGGTCCTCGATCAGATGGACTTCATGCCGCAGATCAGCGAGGACCTCAAGCTCATGGACGAGCGCATCTTCAAGGATGAACTCATGGGCCTGGCTAACGACTAATCCCAATACCCCCAACATTTTGAGGAGGAAACAAAAATGGCACTGATGACCCCACAGGAATACATTGAAAGCCTGCGCAAGCTGAACACCCGCGTGTACATGTTCGGCGAGAAGATCGACAACTGGGTGGATCACCCCATGATCCGTCCCTCCATCAACTGCGTGGCCATGACCTACGCCCTGGCCCAGGATCCCCAGTATGCGGATCTGATGACCGTCAAGTCCAGCCTCACCGGCCACACCATCAACCGCTTCACCCACCTGCACCAGTCCACCGAGGACCTGGTCAACAAGGTGAAGATGCAGCGCCTGCTGGGCCAGAAGACCGCTTCCTGCTTCCAGCGCTGCGTGGGCATGGACTCTTTCAACGCTGTGTTCTCCACCACCTTCGAGGTGGACGAGAAGTACGGCACCCACTATCATGAGAACTTCAAGAAGTTCCTCACCATGGTCCAGGACAACGACCTGACCGTGGACGGCGCCATGACCGACCCCAAGGGCGACCGCTCCAAGGCGCCTCATGACCAGGCCGATCCCGACATGTACGTCCACGTGGTGGAGCGCCGGGCCGACGGTATCGTGGTCTGCGGTGCCAAGTGCCACCAGACCGGCTCCATCAACTCCCACTGGCACATCTTCATGCCCACCATCTCCATGGGTGAGGCGGACAAGGACTGGGCCGTCTCCTTCGCCTGCCCCACCGACGCCGAGGGCATGTACATGATCTACGGCCGTCAGTCCTGCGACACCCGCAAGCTGGAGGAGGACGCCTCCATCGATGTGGGCAACGCCAAGTTCGGCGGCCAGGAGGCCCTGGTGGTCCTGGACCACGTGTTCATCCCCAATGAGTACATCTTCCTCAACGGCGAGTATGAGTTTGCCGGCATGATGGTCGAGCGCTTCGCCGGCTATCACCGCCAGAGCTACGGCGGCTGCAAGGTCGGCGTGGGCGACACCCTCATCGGCGCCGCTGCCCTGGCTGCCGAGTACAACGGCGTGGAGAAGGCCAGCGCGGTGAAGGATAAGCTCATCGAGATGACTCACCTGAACGAGACGCTGTACTGCTGCGGCATCGCCTGCTCCTCTCAGGGCTTCAAGACCAAGGCGGGCAACTACCAGATCGATTTGCTGCTGGCCAACGTGTGCAAGCAGAACGTCACCCGCTTCCCCTATGAGATCGTCCGTCTGGCCGAGGACATTGCCGGCGGCCTGGTGGTCACCATGCCCTCTCAGAAGGACTTCCACTCCGACACGGTGGTGGGCCGCAACGGCGAGACCATCGGCGACATCTGCAACAAGTTCTTTGTGGCCCGGGACGGCGTCAAGACCGAGGACCGGCAGCGCATCCTGCGCTTCATCGAGAACCTGTGCCTGGGCGCGGCCGCCGTTGGCTACCGCACCGAGTCCATGCACGGCGCCGGTTCTCCCCAGGCCCAGCGCATCATGATCGCCCGCCAGGGCAACATCCAGGCCAAGAAGCAGCTGGCCAAGGATATCGCCGGCATCGAATAAGGAATCCCGCACTGCGGGGGAGATCCTCCCCCGCAGGCGGTTTGATCCGATACACGAAAAACGATTCCGTAAAGCGGAATACCAACTCTGTAATTTATGCCGCCAGGCATGAAAAATCTGATATAAGGAGACTACATCATGGATTTCAATCTGAGCCGTGAGCACCAGCTGATCCGGAAGATGATGGCGGAATTCACCGAGAATGAAGTCAAGCCCATCGCTGCCGAGACCGACAAGACCAGCCAGTATCCCCGGGAGACCATCGAAAAGCTCTTTGACCTAGGCGTCATGGGCCTGTGCGTGCCCAAGGAGTACGGCGGCGCCGGCGCAGACCCCCTGGCCAGCGCCATCTGCATTGAAGAGCTCTCCAAGCAGTGCGCCTCCACCGGCGATATCGTGGCCACCCACAACGGCCTGTGCTGCGATCCCATCCTGACCCACGGCACCCCCGAGCAGAAGGCCAAGTACCTGCCCATGCTGACCACCGGCCACAAGGTGGGCGCTTTCGCCCTGACCGAGCCCAACGCCGGTTCCGATGCCTCCAAGGGCCAGACCGAGGCCCGCCTGGAGGGCGACCACTATGTGATGAACGGCTCCAAGATCTTCATCACCAACGGCTATGTGGCCGACGTGTTCGTGGTGTTCGCCATGACCGACAAGACCAAGGGCACCAAGGGCATCTCCGCCTTCATCGTGGAGAGCAGCTTCCCCGGCTTCTCCGTGGGCAAGCACGAGGAGAAGATGGGCCTGCACGGCTCTCCCACCGCTGAGATCGTGTTCACCGACATGATCGTTCCCAAGGAGAACCTGCTGGGCAAGGAAGGCAAGGGCTTCAACATCGCCATGCAGACCCTGGACGGCGGCCGTATCGGCATCGCCGCACAGGCTCTGGGCATCGCCGAGGGCGCTCTGGAGGAGGCCAAGGCCTACACCAAGGGCCGTGTCCAGTTCGGCAAGCCCATTTCCAAGTTCCAGAACACCCAGTTCACCTTCGCCGACATGGAGCTGGGCTGCGAGGCCGGCCGCCTGCTGACCTATCAGGCCGCCGTCATGAAGGGCGAGGGCGTGCGTTACACCAAGGCCGCTGCCATGGCCAAGCTGTTCACCTCCGAGCACGCCATGAAGACCACCACCAAGGCGCTGCAGATGTTCGGCGGCTACGGCTACACCAAGGACTATCCCATGGAGCGCATGATGCGTGACGCCAAGATCACTGAGATCTATGAGGGCACTTCCGAGGTTCAGCGCATCGTCATCTCCGCCAACATGGGCCTGTAATTAGGAGGAAGAAACGAATATGAAGATCATTGTTTGTGTCAAGCAGGTTCCCGATACCTCCGGCAAGGTGGCTGTCAATCCCGACGGCACCCTGAACCGCGCTTCCATGCAGACCATCACCAACCCCGACGATATGAACGCCGTGGAGGCCGCCCTGAAGCTCAAGGACGCCACCGGCTGCAAGGTGATCGTGGTCACCATGGGTCCCCCGCCCGCTGCCGGCATGCTGCGTGAGCTGATGGCCATGGGCGCCGACGAGGCCGTCCTGGTGTCCGCCCGTGAGTTCGGCGGTTCCGATACGTATGCTACCTCCCAGATCCTGGCCGCCGCCATCTCCACCATCGGTGTGGAGTCCGACGACATCGTCATGTGCGGCCGTCAGGCCATCGACGGCGATACCGCCCAGGTCGGTCCCCAGATCGCTGAGAAGCTGCACCTGCCCCAGGTGACCTACGCCGCCGACATCACCAAGGACGGCAACACCGTCACCGTCAAGCGCATGCTGGAGGATGGCTACATGACCATCAAGGTCCAGACTCCCTGCCTCATCACCTGCATCAAGGAGCTGAACAACCCCCGCTACATGAGCATCGGCGGTATCTATGATACCTACAACAAGCCCCTGGAGACCTACGATTATGAGAAGCTGAAGGATCACCCCCTGATCGACGCTACCACCATCGGCCTCAAGGGCTCTCCCACCAACATCTTCAAGAGCTTCACGCCTCCCCAGAAGGGCGTCGGCATGATGCTGGAGGGCGACGGCAAGGAGACCTGCGAGAAGCTGGTCGGCATTCTGATGGACAAGCACATCATCTGAGAAAGGGGAATAAACGACTATGTCTAATTTCAACAGTGCTGATATCGCTGCTTTCAAGGATGTATGGGTGTTCTGTGAGCAGCGCGAGGGCAAGCTGATGCCCACCGACCTGGAGCTGATCTCCAAGGGCCGCGACCTGGCCGACGAGCT